>DASROF010000094.1:0-27443 GCA_035647075.1 Vicinamibacterales bacterium
GTATTCACGATGGCCAGACACGCCAACACGCGCCGCGCGCTCGTTGAGCTGCTGGATGCGTGACACGGCCTCCTGCATCTCGCTCTCCTGGCGGACGATGCCAACGAGGTTCTGCATGGTGTCCTGCAGGTCCGCCTGCACCTTGTACGGGTTCTCGCCCTGGTCGCCAGCCTCGAACGGCTTGAGCACGTCTTTCGTCGCACGCTCGACGGCTCCGTCATCGATGCGGGCACCCGCGTTCTCCCGTGCGTACTTCGCTGCATACTCGCCAGCCCGCTTGCCGAAGACGATCAGATCCGAGAGCGAATTGCCGCCGAGCCGGTTGGCGCCATTGATGCCAGAGGCGCATTCGCCGGCTGCAAAGAGGCCGGGAATCGTGGACATCTGGGTGTCCGCGTCCACGCGGATTCCACCCATGATGTAGTGGGTGGTCGGCCCGACTTCCATCGCCTCGCTGGTGATGTCCAGATCCGCCAGCTCCTTGAACTGGTGGTACATGCTCGGCAGCTTGCGCTTGATGTGCGCCTCCGAGTCCTTCAGTTTTTCCTTGATCCACGCGATGTCGAGGAACACGCCCCCGTGCGGTGACCCTCGGCCGGCCTTCACCTCGCGGTTGATGCACCGCGCCACGTGGTCGCGGGTAAGCAGCTCAGGCGGCCGGCGGGCACTCTTGTCACCCTGCGTGTAGCGCCAGCCCTCTTCCGGATCGGACGCGGTCTGCGCTTTGTAGTTGTCCGGGATGTCGTCGAACATGAAGCGGCGCCCTTCGCTGTTCTTGAGCACGCCGCCCTCGCCACGAACGCCTTCGGTAACCAGAATCCCGCGCACGCTTGGCGGCCAGACCATCCCCGTCGGATGGAACTGGATGAATTCCATGTCGATCAGCTCGGCACCGGCGCGATACGCCAGCGCGTGGCCGTCGCCCGTGCCCTCCCAGCTGTTGCTGGTGATCTTGTAGGCGCGCCCGACGCCGCCGGTCGCCAGCACGATCGCCTTCGCCGCAAAGACATGGAAGCGGCCGCGTTCCCGGTCATAGGCCAGCACACCCGCCGCCCGGCCGCCGTCGAGCAGCAGCTCGATGACGGTGTGCTCCATGTGCACGGTCATCCCGAGGTAAACGGCGTGATCCTGGAGCGTTCGAATCAGCTCGAGGCCGGTGCGATCGCCGACGTGAGCGAGACGCGGATAGCGATGGCCGCCGAAGTTGCGCTGGTTGATGCGCCCGTCCGGCGTGCGATCGAAGACGGCGCCCCAGCCCTCGAGCTCTCGCACGCGATCAGGCGCCTCCTTCGCGTGCAGTTCAGCCATGCGCCAGTTGTTGACGTACTGCCCGCCGCGCATCGTGTCGGCGAAGTGCACGCGCCAGCTGTCGCGGTCGTCGTTGTGCGCCATCGCCGCCGCCATGCCGCCTTCGGCCATGACGGTGTGGGCCTTGCCCAGCAGCGACTTGCAGATCAGTCCGACCGAGACCCCGGCGTTCGCCGCCTCGATGGCGGCGCGCAGGCCGGCGCCGCCGGCGCCGATGACGAGGACGTCGTAGTTGTAGGTGGCGTGCGCGACCATCAGAGGATCCTGAAATCCGAAATCACGCCCAGCGAGCAGAGCCTGATGTAGGCGTCCGTCAACCCGACGGAGAACAGGCTGAGCCACGCAAAAAGCATGTGCCGTCCGTTCAGCGCACTCGAGCACCGGTAGCAGGCTTCGCTGATCGGCGCCTTCGACACCTCATCACGGCGGCCGCCGACGAGATGCCGCAGCGAGTGGCAGCCGAAGGTGTAGCTGGCAATGAGCACGACGTTGACGAGCATGACGACGGTCCCGACGCCGATACCGAACTCCATCTCGCCGGTGTTCGGATTCGGCCACTTCGTCGCCAACCAGACGTCATACGACAGGATGACGATGAAGAGCACCGCCAGGTAGGCAAAGTAGCGGTGCACATTCTGCAGCACGAGCGGAAGCCAGCGCTCGCCCCAGTAGCTCGTGCCCCGCGGCTCGCCGACGGTGCAGGATACCGGGTCCTGCCAGAATGCTTTGTAGTAGGCACCGCGGTAGTAGTAGCAGGTGAAGCGGAAGAGGCCAGGAACGGGAAGGATCATCAACGCCGGATAGAACAACGCCACCGGGAGCCATTCCGGCCTGGGACCGAGCCACGCGTGGTGCGATGTGCCGAACAGCAGCGGCGAATAGAAGGGCGAGAGATACGGCCCGAATTCAAAGTTCGCGTTCTGCATCGCCGCCCACGTGCCGTAGCCGAGGAACGACGAGAAGACGATGAACACGATCAACGGCTCGATCCACCACGCGTCCTGGCGCTCGGTTTCGCCATAGCCGCGCGGCACGATCTTGACTGGTACGGCCTCCATTACGACTCGCCTCCAATGAAATTCAGAATGCAGGATGCAGAATGCAGAACTGCAAGTCGAGATGTGGCCGTCTTCTCGGTGCCTGGGTTCTGCATTCTGAATTCTGAATTCTGCATTGCATGTTGCATTACTGCGGAGGCACGATCTCCACCGCCGCCTTCGCACACTCACCGACGACGGTCAGATACCGTCGGACGCCGTCACTGCCGATGACGTAGGGATTCGCCTCGCCCGGCTTCCGTGCCTTGACCGCCGGCAATTTGACCTTGCTGCCGTCGTAAATCGTGTGATTTGAGAGCATCACGTCGGCGCCGGCCTTCGTCGCAATCTCTCTGAACCGTTCGGCCTGCTGGGCATACGACACGAGGCGCGGCCGGTTCGCGCCGAAGTTGAACAGCGTGCCGCCCCAGGTCGCCACCGTGTGCTTCGTGCTGCCGTCGCGTACCTGGAAGATCGTCGAGATCGTGCCGTCGGTGTGGCCCGGCGTCAGATACAGCGTCATCGCGAAGTCGCCAAGCGTCAGCTTCATCCCGTCGGTGGCCACCATGTCGCGCTTCGGCTTCCACGTCGGGTTCTGCTGCTCGAGCAGGTCGTAGTCCGCAGCCGACATGATGAGGCGCGCTCCATACTTTTCCTGCAGGAACTTCGCGCCGCCCGCGTGATCGAGATGGCCGTGGCTGACGATCACGTACTTGATGTCTGCCGGATTCAGCCCCAGCTTGCGCAGCCCCTCGTCGACCTCGGCCTCGATTGAGTAGTCGTAAATCGCATCAAGCAGGATGATCCCCTGAGACGTCGTAATCGCCCAGGCGGAATACTCCGTCTGCCCGACGAAGTAGAGGTTGTCGAAGACCTTCTGTGGCTCGGCGTACCACGTCTCGCGCGCTGGCGCAGCTGGCGCTCCACCGGCACGGGGACCGCCGGCGCGTGCGCCGCCGCCACCCCCGGCCGCGCGACCCGCGCCGCCGGCTCGAGGCGCAGCTGGCGTCGCCAGGCCGATCGCGCCATTGCACACCGGCTGGAACACTCCCTCCCACATCGTCCCCGCCGCCGCCCGCGCGGCTTCGATGTGCCGTTGGGCATCCGCTGAAACACCCGGCGCTGATGCCGGAACAGGGCTCGGCGGAGCGAGTTGCGCGAACGCCGAACCCAGAACGCACAACGTCGAACCCAGGACTGAACCCAGAACACGAACGGAGAACCGAGCACTCGGAAGCGTGAACGGCATCATTTCCTCCGCGGTTTGTACACGTGAGTGCTTTGACCAAAAAACACTTCCGCGCTCTCCATCAACGTTTCCGAGAGCGTCGGATGCGGGTGGATCACCAGCTTGAGATCCTCGGCCGTCGCACCCATCTCGATCGCCAGCACGCCTTCGGCAATCAGCTCACCGGCACCCGATCCGGCAACACCCACGCCGAGAATCCGGCCCGTCCCCTTTTCCAGGATCAGTTTCGTCAGGCCGTCTGGCCGATCGATCGTGATGGCCCGGCCGAGCGCCCCCCACGGGAACTTGGCCACTTCGAAGTCGATGCCGGAGGCCTGCGCCTGCACCTCGGTCATGCCGCACCACGCGATTTCCGGATCGGTGAACACGACCGCGGGAATCGCCTGCGGCTCGAACACCGCCTTATGACCCGCGATCACCTCGACGGCCACGCGCGCTTCATGCGACGCCTTGTGCGCAAGCATCGGCTCGCCGGCAACGTCGCCGACGGCAAAGATGTTCGGCTCCGCGGTCCGTCGCTGCGCATCGGTCTCAATAAAGCCGTTCGCGGCCACTTTCACCTTCGTCGTCTCGAGGCCGGGAATCTTCGAATTCGGCCGGCGGCCGACCGCCACGAGCACTCGATCGAAGACCTGTTCTTTGTCCGCGACATCGCCCTCAAACGTCACGCGAATACCGGCTCCCTCATTGGCGAGCGCGACCTTCACGACCTTCGTGTTCAGCATGATGGACGCGAAGAGGTTCTTCAGCCGCTTCTCCAGCACGCCGACGAGGTCTCGATCGGCGCCGGGCAATAACCCCGGCGTCATCTCGACGACCGACACCTTGCTTCCGAGAGTGGCGTAGACAGTCCCGAGCTCCAGGCCGATGTAACCGCCGCCAATCACCAGCAGCGACTTCGGCACGTCCGGGATTTCGAGACCCGACGTCGAGTCCATCATTCGCGGGCTGTCGAGTGAGAGCGTCGGAATCTTCGTGGGATGCGAGCCGGTCGCGAGAATCAGATGCTCGAACTGCAGCTCGGTCGTGCCGCCCGGGCCGGCGACCGACATCGACGTCGGTCCGGTCAACGTTGCGCGACCCTGTACGAACGTGACCTTCCGCATCTTGGCGATGCTGCCCACGCCGGCGGTGAGTTTGTCGACGACGCCCTGCTTGAAGCCGCGGAGCTTGTCGATGTCCACTTTCGGCTCGGTGAACGTCACGCCCCAGTTCCCGGCGTGCTTCGCCTCGTCGATGACTTTCGCCACGTGCAGCAACGCTTTGGAAGGAATGCACCCGCGATACAGACAGACGCCGCCCGGGTTCTTCTCTTCGTCAACGAGCGCGACGCGCATGCCAAGGTCAGCCGCATAAAACGCAGCCGCATAACCGCCCGGCCCCGCGCCGAGCACCACAAGTTGAAAGGTATCTGCCATCAGCCGATGAGTGAAAGAAGGAAGGGCTGTTCGATCGCCTCGACAACCCAGCGCAGGAACCGCATCGCGTCGGCGCCATCAATGACGCGATGATCGTACGAGAGCGAGAGCGGCAGCATCTGACGCGGTTCGAACTTCGGTTCCTTGCCACGGCCGCTCTCCGGATTCCACACCGGCTCGATGACCGTCCGCGAGACGCCGAGAATCGCCACCTCAGGCCAGTTCACGATCGGCGTGAAGTAGGTGCCGCCGATGCCGCCAAGGTTGGAGATGCTGATACCACCGCCGCTCATCTCCTCGACCGTGAGCTTTCGATCGCGCGCTTTTGCAGCCAGTTGATTGATTTCGATCGAAATCTCCGTAATGTTCTTGCGATCGGCGTTGCGGATGACCGGCACGAGCAGGCCCCGATCGGTATCAACGGCCACGCCGACGTTCACATATTTCTTGGAGATCAGCTCGCCGCGTTCCATGTCGATGGAGGCGTTGAATTGCGGGAACCTGGTCACCGCCGTGGCCAGAATGCGAACCAGCATCGCCGTCACGGTGAGATTGCCGCCGGCTTTCGCGACCTGCTCCTTGAATTCCTTCCGCAGCGCCTCGATCGCGGTGGCGTCGGCCTTGTCGAACTGTGTGACATGGGGGATCGCATTCCAGGCGTAGCTGAGATGCTCCGCCGTCACACGGCGGATGTTGCTGAGCGGCTGGCGCTCGACGTCGCCCCACTTCTGGAAGTCCGGCAGCGCGCGCGTCGCGCGCGCGAGGGTCGAGGCCGCGCCGCCAACTCCTGTCGGCACACTGCTGAGAATTCGGCGCGCGTGCTCCTTCACGTCCTCCTGCGAGATGCGACCCGCAGGACCGCTGCCCTGGACCTCGTCGATGTTGACGCCGATTTCGCGAGCGAGCCGTCGAACGGCGGGTGACGCGGGAGCGACCGGCCCGCGTTGGCCGTCTCCGTCAGTGGCACGGGGGGGCGGCGCCGCTGCGACTGGCGCCGGTGGTGGCTCAGGCGTCACGCGCGGAGGCATCGACAGCACACGCGCTTCGGCGACGGGCTTCGCGTCCGCGGCAGCAGGTGCCTCTGACTTCTGCGGTGGTGCCCCCGGCTTCTCCTCGACCTTCGCAGTCTTCTGATCTGTGTCTTTAGCCGCCCGCTGGGCGGAAGCGCCGTTGCCGGACGCCGCACCCTCTTCGACCGTCAGGACGACGGCGCCGACCTTGATCTTGTCGCCCTTCTTGACGCGAACTTCCTTGACCGTGCCGGCGACAGTGGACGGGACTTCGATCGTCGCCTTATCGGTCTCGAGTTCCAGGACTGGCTGATCGTGGGCGACGGTGTCACCCACGTTCACCATCACACGCATCACATCGCCGCCGACGACGTTTTCGCCAAGCTCTGGGACTTTGAATTCAGTCACGGTAGACGCCTACGAGATGGCCGGATTCGGCTTCTCTGGATTGATCCCGAACTCCTTGATCGCCTGCTGCACGACCTTCGCGTCGATCGCGCCATCACGCGCGAGCTCGTTCAAGGTCGCGACCACGATGTGGTGGGTATTCACTTCGAAGAACTCACGCAGCGCCGCCCGTCCTTCGCTGCGGCCGAAGCCATCCGTGCCAAGCGCGGTGAGCCGCCGCGGCAGCCAGCGGTCGATCCCGTCTGGCAGCGCCTTCACGTAATCCGACGCCGCCACCAGCACGCCGTCGGCATTGCCGAGGGCCTGCGTGACATACGGCACCCGCGCTTTGCTGCCCGGGTGCAGCCGATTCCACCGTTCCGCCGCATGGCCATCGCGATAGAGCTCCTGATAACTCGTCACGCTCCAGACGTCGGCCGACACGTCGTACTTCTCTTCGAGCATCTGCTGCGCCGCCACCACTTCGTTGAGGATCGCCCCGCTGCCGAGCAGTTGCGCACGCGCCTTGGCCTTCTTCTTCCCGGATGCACGCAGCCGATAGAGTCCCTTGAGAATGCCGTCGCGCACACCCTCGGGCATCGCCGGCATCTCGTAGTTTTCGTTCATGAGCGTCAGGTAATAGAAGACGCTCTCCCCGTTCTTATACATCCGGCGGATGCCGTCCTCGATGATCACGGCGATCTCGTACGCGTACGCCGGGTCGTACGAAATCAAATTCGGGACGGCCAGCGAGAAGAGCTGAGTGTGGCCATCCTGATGCTGCAGACCTTCGCCGGCCAGCGTCGTGCGGCCAGCGGTGCCGCCAAGCAGGAATCCACGCGTGCGCGTATCGGCGGCGGCCCAGACCAGGTCGCCGACGCGCTGCATGCCGAACATCGAGTAGTAGATGAAGAACGGAATCGTGTTGATGCCGTGCGTCGCATAGGCGCTGCCTGCGGCGATAAACGACGACATCGAGCCGGCCTCGGTGATGCCCTCTTCGAGAATCTGCCCTTCCTTCGCTTCCTTGTAGTACAGCAAGACATCCATGTCGACCGGCTCATAGAGCTGACCGACATGCGAATAGATGCCGACCTGGCGGAACAGCGCTTCCATCCCGAAGGTGCGCGCCTCGTCAGGGACGATCGGGACTACGAGGTCGCCAATCTCCTTGTCCTTCAGCATCTTCGCCAGCATCCGGACGAACGCCATGGTCGTCGAGGCCTTGCGTCCTTCGCTCCCCTTGTGGAATTCCGCGAAGAGTTCCGGCAGCGTCTCGCCCTTGATCGGTTCCACCTGCACGCGGCGCTCGGGCACGAACCCGCCAAGCTGCTTACGCCGCTCGAGCAGGTATGAGATTTCCGGGCTGTTGTCTGAAGGCCGGTAGAAAGGGGCTTTGACGACTTCTTCGTCGGCAATCGGAATACCGAAGCGGGTGCGGAACGCCTTGAGCTCGTCTTCGTTGAGCTTCTTCTGCTGATGCGTGATGTTCTTGCCTTCGCCCGCCTCGCCGATGCCGTATCCCTTGATCGTCCGCGCCAGGATGACGGTGGGCTGACCGGTGTGCTCGACGGCCGCCTTATACGCGGTGTAGACCTTGACCGGGTCGTGCCCGCCGAGCGTCAGCTTCTTTAACTGCTCGTCGGACAGGTGCGCCACCATTTCGAGCAGCTTCGGATGCGCGCCCCAGAAGTGCTTCCGGACGTAATCTCCCGACTCGACGGCGTATTTCTGATACTCGCCGTCGACCACCTCGCCCATGCGCTTGACGAGGAGGCCGTCGTGGTCCTTCTCGAGCAGCGGATCCCATTCGCTGCCCCAGAGCACCTTGATGACGTTCCAGCCGGCGCCGCGGAAGAGGGCTTCCAATTCCTGGATGATCTGGCCGTTGCCGCGAACCGGGCCGTCGAGGCGCTGCAGGTTGCAGTTGATGACAAAGATCAGGTTGTCGAGCTTCTCACGCGATGCGAGCGTGATCGCGCCGAGCGTTTCCGGCTCGTCGGTCTCGCCGTCGCCGATGAACGCCCAGACTTTGGCGTTCGATCGGTTCTTGAGGCCGCGATCTTCCAGATAGCGCATGAAGCGCGCCTGATAGATCGAGCAGATCGGGCCGAGCCCCATCGAGACCGTCGGGAATTCCCAGAACTCGGGCATCAGCCAGGGATGTGGATACGAGGAGAGCCCGCCGCCGTCCGCCAACTCGCGGCGGAAATTGGCGAGCTTCGCCGCCGGCATCCGCCCCTCGATAAACGCACGGGCGTAGATGCCTGGCGCTGCGTGTCCCTGGAAGTAAATGATGTCGCCGTCGTTGCGATCGCCCTTGCCGCGAAAGAAGTGGTTGAAACCGACTTCATACAATGTCGCGGCGGACGCGAAGGTGGAAATATGACCGCCGATTCCGTCCTCGAGCTTGTTGGCCTTGACCACCATCGCCAGCGCATTCCAGCGCACGAGGCTCTTGATGCGACGTTCAATCTCCCGGCTGCCGGGAAACGGCGGCTGTTCGCTGGTGGGAATGGTGTTGATATAGGGAGTGTTCGCCGTAAAGGGCTGTCGAACGCCGTGGCGTCGGGCGTGATCGCTAAGCTCGCGAAGCAGGCGGCTGACTCGTGCGGGACCGCCGGATTGAAGCACGTAATCGAGAGACTCGAGCCACTCTCGTGTTTCCAGGGCTTCGATCTCCGCTGCGTCCTTGGGGGCTGTATTGCGCATGAGTCCTCTACGGCAGCACGCGCCGGCTACTTATCCACGTATCTTCAGATAACAACCCCTTATTCTAGTCTCCGGTTCTCTCAGGATGGAACCCATTTTCACCGTGAATCGACGATCTGACGCTGCTCAGCAACTGGCTGATGCTCATCATGCAATCGTGTCATGCGAGCAGTGCCCTCGCCTCCGCACCTACTGCAGCCGCATCGCGGCTGAGAAGAAGCGCGCGTACCGCGACGACGTCTACTGGGGGCGTCCCGTTCCGGGGTTTGGCGATCCGGCGGCGCGTCTGCTGTTGCTCGGGCTCGCGCCGGCGGCGCACGGCGCCAACCGCACGGGCCGCGTCTTCACTGGTGACGGCGTCGGCGGCTCCGGCGATTTCCTGATGTCGGCGCTTCACCGTACTGGCTTCTCCAATCTCACAACATCCACTCGTCCTGACGATGGTCTGCAGCTGAACGATGCATACATCGCCGCAGCCGTCCGATGCGCGCCGCCGGACAACAAGCCGCTGCCTGGAGAGATCACGCGGTGCCTGAATCATCTCGAGTCGGAAGTGAGCGCGCTCCCAAACATCCGCGTCGTCGTCGCGCTCGGCAAGATCGCGTTCGACGCGTGGCTGCAACTGCTGACGCGGCGGAACCTGACCCGCCTGCAAAAGCGGCCACAGTTCGGTCACGGGGTGGTCGTGAAGTTCGACAGCCTACCAACGGCGAACTACCAGCTACCGACTCTCATGGGCTGCTATCATCCGAGCCGCCAGAACACGAACACGGGCAAGTTGACGGCACGCATGATGGTGGACGTCTTCAGAAAAGCGAGGAAGCTGCTGTGAATCGACTCT
Source organism: Vicinamibacterales bacterium (assembly GCA_035647075.1). Taxonomy (GTDB): domain Bacteria; phylum Acidobacteriota; class Vicinamibacteria; order Vicinamibacterales; family UBA2999; genus Gp6-AA40. The sequence continues at coordinate 9,963 of DASROF010000094.1, forward strand.
CCCGGGTCATCGCGGCCGTGGTCGTCGGCTCGCTCTCCGTCGCAGCGGTGTTCGGACAATCCGAAAAGATCAATCTTCGGATGGCTCCCGCCCCAGACCAGACGGTCCGTGTGACGATCGCCCAGGACATCGACATCGACATCACGCTCGAGGGCGCACCCGCGCTACCAGGCCTTGCCGGACCGACAAGGATGGTCATCAGGACGACGATGACGATGACGCAGAAGGTGGGGCCGCGGAAGCCCGACGGCTCGGTCGATGCGGCGATGACCTACGACCAGGTCAAGACGGACATGTCGATGAACGGACAGGCGCTGCCGGCCGGCAATGACGCCGGCCAACTCACGAACCTGACCGTGACGGCGACATACAACCGGAATGGAGAGCTCGTCGACATCAAGGGCTTCCCTGTTGCTGGCGTCCTGACGGCCGACTCGTTCAAGCAGATGATGGGCTCGTTCTACGGCAATCTCCCCGCGCAACCCATCGGCGTCGGCGAATCCGTGACCACTCCGGTTGAATTGGCGCTTCCACTGCCGCTGCCCGGTGGTGCGCCGATGAAGATGGTTTCAACGACGAACACGAAACTGGTATCCCTCGAAAACAGCGCCGCCGGCCGCTCCGCAAGACTCGAAGCGTCCACGGACGGCAAGATGGCAGGCGACATGGCCGCACCGGACGGCAAGAGCCGCATGCAGTTCGATTTCGTCTTGAGCGGTGGTGGTACGACGGTGATCGACCTTGCCAGAGGCGTTTTGCGTTCCTCGGTAACCACGATCAACATGAACGGCACGATCGGAATGGGCAACGGGACACCGCCGGGCCTCCCGCCGATGAGGATGCGGGCCACTGTGACAAATACGATGGCCAGCGAATGAGCGAGCGCTATTTGACGGTGATCGTCAGCAGGTAGGTGAACGACGGCTGGCAGTAGGGCGCCAGCCGTACGACTTCGACGCGATACTCTCCAGCATCCTGAATCGTCCCGGTCCAGAAGCGCGGAGCTGTTGCGCCGGGCCGTTCGAGCGACTTGCCCGTCTTCTGCTCAATCACACGGACGGCAGCGCTGCGCCCCGGAAACTGCTCGATGCGCGCCTGCACCACGGCGCCCTTGCGCAAGGACGCCACGTAGGTATCGATGCCGTCGCCGTACAGGCGTCCCGCGAACTGCGTGTCACCGCGCCGGAGATTGACGCGTCGAGGCGGCGGATTCGGAGGCGCACCGGCGCCGGTCACCGGTGGCACCTCGAGGCGGGTGATCTTCAGCACACCGCCGACGTCGCCAGCGTGAATCCGGCCGCTCGCGAAGCTCACTCCGCCGGAGTCAACCCGAATCGCCGACGATCCTTTCGCGACGGCGTCGTCAACGAGGCATCGCAGTTCCGCGGTGAAGAGGCTGTCGTAGAGCCGAAGGAGCTCCGCCCGGCCGGTAACCGGGATCCCGATGCCGCCGACGCTGGCGGACAGCGGATAACGCACCATCTCCGCGACGGCAGCATGGTCGCGCTGCGACATCGCCTGAGCCAGCGCGCTGACAAACGACGACGCCCGCGCTTGTGCGCCTGGCGCTTGTGCCACGGCCACGGCAGAGCTGAACTGAACGAGCACCAGTGCCACAGCGATTGTTCGTGTCATCGGATTAGAGGAGATGCGGGCAAAGCCGGACACCATGATGGTCGGTCAGATGGTCCGCCTAAAGGCGGACACCACGCACGACGCAAACAGCGGACATTACGCAAACAAATGATCTCGCACCCGCACGGCCAGGTCCGGGCGATTGCTGATTAATCCGTCGACTCCCCACTGAAGAAGGCGCGCCATGTCGGACTCATCGTCGATCGTCCACACCTGGACGCGACGGCCGGCATCATGGACATGGCGGATGAATCGAGGCGAGACAATACGAATCGCGCCAGCTGATTCAGGGACCTGGAAGGCCTGGTAAGGCGCGCGCCGCACGGGCCAGTGCGCCAGCGAGCGATATACGGCCCACCGCGCCTCTGACAGGCTGGCACTGGTCGCCATCTCGGGCAGCGATGCCCGTGCAGCGTTCAGTGCCTGCTGTCCGTACCCAGCCGCGCAGACACGATCGACCGCATCTGCGGCCCGCACGGCCGCCGCAACCGCCTGCCCCATCGCGGCCGTGTCGTCCTTCATCTCGATGATGAGGAACATTTCCCGGTAGCGCCGCAGCACCTCCTCGAGCGTCGGAATGCCAACGCCACGGCCGCGGAAGGGGAACGCGCCCCCGGCGTCCACGAATCGATAACCGGCATCGACGCGGGCAAGGTCAGCCGCACGAAGTGCGCTCAGGAGGCCCGTCGCGTTCGTTGTTCGCTCCAGTGTGTCGTCGTGACACACGACAACAACGCCATCGGCGGCCAGATGCACGTCGAACTCGAGTCCATCAGCTCCGGCGACACGGCCGAGATCGAACGCAGCAATCGTGTTTTCTGGCCCGAGCGCACACCCGCCGCGATGCGCGAAGATGCGCGGCCGTCCGGCCGTGAGGAACGTCATCCACTGTGAGTATAGAATCGCGTATGGTTCGATCCCAGGTTTCCACCGTTGGCGAGCTGCGTCGCGCCGTCGAAAGCGGCACGCTTCCCCGCCGGACGGTTCACGAAGAGGTTCGCGAGAATCTCATCACCCGGCTGCGCGCCGGCGGCCCGCTCTTTTCCGGCATCATCGGCTATGAGGACACGGTCGTCCCGCAGCTGGTCAATGCGCTGCTGTCCCGCCACAACTTCATCCTGCTGGGCCTGCGCGGGCAGGCGAAAACGCGGCTGCTGCGCGCCCTGGTCACGCTGCTCGACGAGCACATCCCGGTCATGCCCGGCTGCGAGATCAACGACGATCCACTGAATCCTATCTGCGCGATGTGCCGCACACGGCTCGCAACGGAAGGCGACCAGACGCCAATCGCCTGGCTGGCTCGCGACGCCCGGTACGTTGAAAAGCTGGCGACGCCCGACGTCACGATCGCCGACATGGTCGGCGACATCGATCCGATCAAGGCCGCCAAGTCGGGCCTGCAGCTCTCCAGCGAACTGACGATGCACTACGGGCTGTTGCCACGGGCCAACCGCGGCATCTTCGCGATCAACGAGCTCCCGGACCTTGCCGGCAAGATCCAGGTCGGCCTGTTCAACATCCTGCAGGAAGGCGATGTCCAGATAAAGGGCTACCCTGTGCGCCTTCCGCTCGATGTGCTGATGGCGTTCACCGCGAACCCTGAGGATTACACCGCCCGCGGCAAGATCATCACGCCGCTCAAAGACCGCATCGGCTCCGAGATCCGCACGCATTATCCGGTTGCCCGGACCGACGCGATGGCGATTACCGCTCAGGAAGCCTGGCTCACGCGCGGCGAGGGGATCGGCACCGATATTCCGACGTTCGTCTCGGAAGTCGTCGAGGAAATCGCGTTTCAGGCACGCCAGGATCGCCGCGTGGACAAGCGGTCTGGCGTCAGTCAGCGACTTCCGATCTCCGCGATGGAGAATGTGGTTTCCAACGCCGAACGACGCGCGTTGATGGCGCGGGAAGATCACGCCGTGGCACGAGTGACTGATGTCTACGCCGCGCTGCCGTCGATCACGGGCAAGTTCGAGATGGAGTACGAAGGTGAGCTCAAGGGCGCCGAGACCGTCGCCCGCGACATCATCCGCAGCGCCGTGGCGACGGTCGCCGACGGATATCTCTCACACCTCGAAACGCGACAGGTCATCGAGTGGTTCGACCTCGGCGGCAGCCTGCAGCTCGGCGACATCATGAGCGCGGCCGACGTCCTCGCGCACGCGCAGCAGGTTCAGGGGCTGGTCGAGCTGACCCGCGCGGCCGGCATACCGAAGAATGCGTCGCCGGCGCTGCTCGCGTCGGGCATCGATTTCGTGCTGGAAGGGCTGTACGCGACGAAGAAGATCAGCCGCAGCGAGGACCGCGGCTATCACGGCAGCGATCCCGGACCGCGCCGACCGGCACGGGAGGTACCGCTGAAGGAAGAAACGCCGATGCCCACGGCGGGCGGGAAGAAGAAGTACTACAACTAACGTGAAATACCGTTACACGAAGTACACCGGCGACCTGCTTGACGAGATCGATCTCGAGGATCTCGTGTCGAAGCTGTCCGAGCTGCTGCTGACGAGCGGGTTCAACAACCCCTGGGGCAATCCGCTGGACAGCGACGAAGACCGGACGATGCAGGCACTGCACGACGCGATTCTCGAGGCGCTGTTCAGCGGCGGCGTGCTGTCGGAAGACGCGCTGCAGAAGTTGCTCGGCGAGCCGGCGGATGGCGACCAGGAAGCCGCGCGTCAGCAACTCGAGGATCTCATCCAGCAGATCATCGAACGCATGATGGAACAGGGTTTCATCACCGGCGCGCCGGATCTCGATGGTGAGCGCGAGCATCGACGTGGCAGTGGCGGCGGCATGGGACAGGACGCCGGCGAGGTCCGCTTTGAAGTCACAGACAAGGCGCTGGACTTTCTCGGCTACCGGGCGCTCCGCGATCTCCTGGGCTCAATCGGCCGCAGCAGCGCGGGCCGTCACGACACGCGACATCTCAGCACCGGCATCGAGACCGTGGCGGCGCCGAAGCCCTACGAGTTCGGCGACACGTTGAACATCGATCCGAGCGGAACGATCCTCAACGCCGTGCAGAGAACGCACCGCGACCGGGATCAGGGTTCAGGGACGGTCCCCGATCCCTGGTCCCTGGACATCGATTATTCCGATCTCATGGTCGCCCAGAGCGAGTATCAGAGCTCGTGCGCCACGGTCATCATGCTCGACTGCAGCCACAGCATGATTCTGTACGGCGAGGATCGTTTCACGCCCGCCAAGCGCGTGGCGCTGGCGCTGGCACACCTGATTCGCACGCAGTATCCGGGCGATTCACTGCACGCGGTGCTGTTCCACGATTCCGCGGAAGAAATCCCGTTGAAGCAGCTGGGGCGGGTCCGCGTCGGCCCCTATTACACGAACACGCGTGAAGGCCTGCGCGTCGCCCGTCGCATCCTCGAGCGTCAGAAGAAGGACATGCGGCAAATCGTGATGATCACCGACGGCAAGCCATCAGCCCTGACGCGCGCCGACGGGCAGATCTACAAGAACGCTTTTGGCCTCGACCCGTACATCGTCGCGGAAACGTTCACCGAAGTGAACGCCTGTCAGAAGGCGGGGATCATGATCAACACGTTCATGCTCGCGCGTGACCACGACCTCGTAGCGTTCGTGCGGCGGGTTGCCGCGATCTGCCGCGGCAAGGCGTATTTCACGACGCCGTACACCCTGGGCCAGTACGTGCTCATGGACTATATGGACAGGAAGACCAAGACCATCCATTAACCAGGCGTTCACAGTTCCAGTGCTCGCGGCCCGGTTCGTGTTCAGGTTCAGGTTCGGGTGATGCTGCCAGCGACGATCCCGATTTTTCCGCTGCCGAACGCCGTTCTCTTTCCGAACGTCTTCATGCCGCTCCACATCTTCGAGGCGCGCTATCGGGCGATGGTCTCGGATGCGCTGGCGGGGGATCGCATCATCGGGATGGTGCTGCTGAAGGCCGGATTCGAGCGGGATTACGAAGGCCGGCCGCCGATCTTCCCGGTCGGCTGCGCCGGCGTGATCACCCATTCCGAGCCGCTGCCCGACGGCCGCTTCAACATCGTGCTCAAAGGCCTTGAGAAATTTCGCATCACGGCCGAGGACAGCACCAGGACATATCGGCTCGCGACGATTGACGCCCTGCCCGAGCAGATGACGGACGCGGAGCGGGCCGAGCTGCGCCGGCTCCGACAGCGGGTTGAAGCGCTGCTTGCCGCCGCCGTCGAGCGCGAAGGCGGTGACCCGAAATTTCCGCCAGCGGTCGCCGATGAGGATCTGGTGAATGCGCTCGCGCAGTACACGGGCCTCGAGCCGATCGAACGGCAGGCGCTCCTCGAGCGCAGCAGCGTGCTGGAGCGCTGTCAGGGATTAATCGAGCTGATCGAGATGAAGACGATTGGACGCGGCGCGACCTGGAAAGGCCGCGCCGTTCACTAGACAGATCCGGCTGAAGCAGGCACGGCGCTACTTCGTCACCGATAACCCCGTGATCATGTTTTCCGGCATCGCATGGTTCACGCGGAACCCGTAGATGCCGTCCGTGGTCACTGCGCTCTTTGGCGTGGAGGTGACAACCATGCCGTTCACAACGTAGTCGACCTTGTCGGCGCTGACCCGCACCTCGAGGGCGTTGGTCGCCTTGCCGGATGCGTCAAGCTGTACCACAGCGGCATTCTTTGACCTCGGCACGACATCCTTCGTCTGCTCGCCGGTCCGCTGCTTGAGCAGCCACATGCCGCCCTGCGGAGCGACCAGGAAATACGTGTAGCTCTGGGTCGCCTTATCCAGATCCTTGCCGCCAAAGATCAGCCCCAGGAAGTTCGGATGGCTGCTGCGCTGGTTCTGCGCGAACGTCGCCTTCAGCGTGTAGTTGCCGGTCGCGGTGTTCGCCGGATTCCAGAAGATCGCGGCCTTCGGGTTAACGGTATGGAATCCGCCACCCATCGCCATGAACTTCACCTCGCCCGCCGGATCCGGATCCGTGGCGTCGGCGCTGAGGTCGACGCGCTCCTTCCAGCCGGGCGCTTGAGCGGCGATGCGCGCCGCCGCTGCCACAATCAGGGTGATGGCCACTGCCACCGCGAGATAACGCTTCATCTGCTTCTGTCCTCCGATTCAGTCAAACAGGCCTTGTGACTCTATACCAGAGTCCCGGCGAAATCGTTTACGGATAGGTTGAGCTCTAAAGGTGGTCGAAACGCGCCGCGAGCTCGGCAATGATCTTCTCGCCATGAAAGCGGCCGTTTTCGATGAAGATGTTGCCCGTCGCCTTCCCTGCCACGCAGCCGCCCGCGAGGAACAGGTTCGGCACGTTCGTCTCATAGGTCTCTGGGTTGAGCGCCGGCGCCAGCGTCTCCGGATCGCACTGGATGCCGGCCGCGGTCATCAGTTGCGCGTCGGGATGGTAGCCGGTCAGCAGAAAGACACCATCGGCCGGAATCTCTTCGCGCGTACCGTCAGCACGCTGCACGACGACGTCGGTCGGGCGGATCTCACACACCGTCGTCTCGAACCTCGCCTGGATCGATCCCTCCTTGATGCGATTCTCGATGTCGGGCCGCACCCAGTACTTGATCGAATCGCCCAGCGCCGCGTGACGGTGGACGAGCGTGACGTGCGCGCCGCCGCGAAACAGCTCGAGCGACGCTTCCGCCGCTGAGTTCTTGCCACCGACGACGACGACGCGCTGGCGGTAGTACGGGTGCGCATCGGTGTAGTAATGCGAGACGTGAGGCAGGTCCTCCCCGGGGATGCCCAGATAGTTCGGCAGGTCGTAGTAGCCGATCGCCAGCACTACGGCGCGGGCGTGACGGACACGCGTGACCCCGCGCGGCGTCTTCGTCGTCACCGCGAACACCGCGGTGCCGCGATCGTCTTCGCGCTCAATCGACGTCACCGCTTCGTGAAAGGAAATCTGCAGCGAGTAGGTGTCGACGACGCGCCGGTAATAGCGGAGCGATTCAAGCCGCATTGGCTTGTCGTACGGCGTCACCAGCGGCAGGCCGCCGATTTCCAGCAGCTCCGGCGTCGTAAAGAACACCATGTGCGTCGGAAAGTTGAAGATCGAATTGACGAGCACGCCCTTCTCGACAATGACGTAGTCGAGGTTGCGCTGCTTGGCGGCGATGGCGGTGGCAAGCCCGGACGGACCGGCGCCGACGATCAGGACATCACGAATGGACATGGGACCTTGGCGGAAACAACCTACGGTTGTGGAAGGACGACGCGCACATCTGTCAGATTGCCGGCCTGGACCACGACGTCGGTTGGAGTGGCAACTCCACCTCTGTAATTGACGGATCGTGCCGTACCGCCCCCTGGCAATTGCGTGACGACTGGAACCCCGGCAATGGCACGGTACGCGCCTGCTGGTACGTTGACGATCCGGAACGTGCCATCAGTTGCACTTGGTGCGCTTTCCAACAATTCGAAAGAAACCCTGCCCCTCTGTGTCAGTTGCACGATCACACCTGCGAGAGGACGCCCGTCCGCATTCACAGCTATGCCCGAAACCTGATAAGCCGGTACCGACAGCATCGGAAAGTCGATCCCATTCGTCGTCGCCCCGCCGATAACGTTGATTGGACTGGCCATGGTGGCGTCGGCGAATCCAGGATAGTACGTTGTCACAACGGCCACGTTCGCTCGTGGTGGAGGCACTCGCGTCGTCGGGGGAGGCATTTGCACGTACACAACGTGCTGCCCCGGCTGGAGCCCGGCGAGCCTGTACTCACCCTGGTCGTTCGTGAACGACTGGACTGTCGAAAAAAACTGACGCATGACGCCGTCCGTCGATCGGACCAGCTGCTGTGTCATGACCAACAATCCACTGAGCGGGTTGCCCTTGACGTCGAGCACCCGGCCCGTGATCGCGCCACCGCGCTCGAGGCGGATCTCCGGCACCGCCACATTCGGGCCTGAGGCTTCGACAATCAATTGCGAAGGGAACTGGCCAACCGTGATGTAGCCATCCTTCATCACCCGAAGGCCCCACCGTCCTTGCGGCACGCCGCGCATCTCGAAGATGCCGCTCGCGTTTGTAACGGTGGACGAGGGAAGCTGAGGACCGGTTGGGCGCGAACCTGCCGGCGGTTGCCCAGGCGGTGGCCGAAACGGAGGTGGTGGCGGAAGCTCCCCCGGCGCAGTTGTCGGCGCCGTAAAGATCATCAGCCGGGCGTCTGCGACGGGCTCACCGGTTATGGCGTCAACGACCCGACCGGCGAGGCGGCTGGTCGATTGCGCTGCTGCTTCGTGTGCGCTTAAGACCAGCGCGACGAGCAGCAGACTGAAAGGCACGCGCGCCATCGAACTCCGATCCTGCCACAGGTTCGAACGGGCGCGAACTGGAGCCTCATGGCCGAATCTCCACGCGCACGTCCGTGACGTCTGCGGCATGGACCACGACTTCGGCATTCGGTCCAGCGGCCGGCCTCACCTGTGTCAACGTGGCGCTTCCGTTTTGCACCACAACGGGAACCACGGCCGAAGCTTGGTACACGCCCGGCGGAACGTTCACGATCCTGAATGTGCCGTCGCGCGCGCTGGGGCCACCTTGCAGCAGGTTGAGCGTTACACTCTTGGCTTCAACCAACCGAACCAGCGCGCCGGCCACCGCGCGTCCTTGCGCATCAACGACGACGCCCGACACCTGATACGCGGCGACCGGCCGCATCGGAACGTCGATACCGTTTGTGGTCAAGCCTCTGGCGACATTGATGGGAGTCGCGTCCCTCGCCTCGGTGAATCCCGGATAGAAGGTCGTGATGTACGTCACTGCTGCCGCCGGCGGCTGGCCGCCGCCGAACGGGTTGATCGGAGTCGGACGGGTGACCGCAGCGACGTAGTACTGGCCGGGCACGAGACCCGACAGCCGGAACTCGCCGAGGTCGTTCGTCTGCACGGACATACCTGTTGACGTGGGGCGCACGCTTCCGTTGGCCGCGCGGAGGAGTTCGTAGGCCTGCACGGTCACGCCGCTCAGGACGTTTCCCTTCGCGTCAAGCACGCGCCCGGCAATCGCCCCGCCGCGCTCGAGGCGAATCTCCGGAATGAGAACGCTCCCGCGCGAGACTTCGATGGTCACTGGCGAGCCAGCGGTACCGAACTGGACGTACCCCGGCTTCTGCGCCTGCACCCGCCAGCGCCCTGGCGACACGCCAGCCACGTCGAAGACGCCGTTCGCATTGGTCTCAACGATGAAGGGAGTCATCGGCGTGGACGGCACAGAGCCCGGGCGTGCCACCGGCGTGACGTTGCTGATGAAGACGCGCGAGCCGACGATCGGCTCACCGGTCTCGGCGTCGACAATTCGTCCGGTGACACGGCCGGTCGGCTGCTGGGGCGCAGCCTGTACGCCGGCAGCCAGAGCCACAAGCAACAGGTTGACGAGCAGGTTGGCCATGCCGGGCACGATCCTGCCACAGCTTCGCCGGAATGATCCGAACGACTCAAACGATCCGAACGACTTAGGACAGCGGGGCGGGAAGCTGCGACTCCCCCATCAGGTGTTGGTCGATCGCGCGCGCGGCGCTGCGGCCTTCCGCGATCGCCCAGACGATGAGCGACTGGCCGCGCTGCATGTCACCGGCGGTGAACACGCCGGGCACGCTCGTCATCCAGCGGGCGTCGCGACCCACGTTGCCACGGTCGGTCATCGTCACGCGCAAATCGTCGAGCAGCGCACCCTTCTCGGGACCGGTGAAGCCCATCGCGAGCAGGACCAGGTCGGCGGCAAGCTCGAACTCCGACCCTGAGACCGGCTGCACCTGCACGCGGCCGTCTTTCTTCACCATCTCGACCTGCACGGCGTGCAGGCGTCGAACGTCGCCCTTCTCGTCGCCGCTGAACCGCTGCGTCGACACCGAGTACAGCCGCTCACCGCCTTCTTCGTGCGCTCCCGAGGTGCGGTAGATCAACGGCCATTGCGGCCACGGGTTGTCGGCCGTGCGCGCATCTGGTGGAATCGGCATCAGCTCGAGCTGGTGCACCGCCAGCGCGCCCTGCCGATGCGCCGTCCCGAGGCAGTCGGCGCCGGTGTCGCCACCGCCGATGATGACCACGTTCTTGTCCTTCGCCGTGATGAAGTCGGAGTCCGGGATCGCGTCGCCTTCGTTCCGACGGTTCTGCAGCGTCAGATACTCCATCGCGAAGTGAATACCCTTCAGCTCGCGGCCGGGCACCGGCAGATCGCGAGGCTGACCCGCACCGCCGGCCAGGAGAATCGCGTCGTAATCGGCGCGCAGGCGTTCCACCGACACGTCAACGCCGACGTTGACCCCGGCTCTGAAGATCACGCCTTCCTCCTCGAGCACCGCCAGGCGCCGATCGAGGTAGCGCTTCTCCATCTTGAATTCAGGGATGCCGTAACGGAGCAGGCCGCCGATGCGATCGGACTTCTCGAACACCGTGACCGAGTGCCCGGCGTGGTTCAACTGGTCCGCCGCAGCCAGACCGGCCGGCCCCGAGCCGACCACGGCCACCTTCTTCCACGTGCGCATGACGGGCGGCTTCGCAACCACCCATCCTTCGTCCCACGCCCGATCGATGATCGACGCTTCGATTGATTTGATCGTCACCGGATAGTCGTTGATGCCGAGCACGCACGACCCCTCGCACGGCGCCGGACACAGCTTGCCGGTGAACTCGGGGAAGTTGTTGGTCGTGTGGAGACGCTCGATCGCCGCCTGCCAGCGGTCGCGGTATACCAGGTCGTTCCAATCGGGAATCAGATTGCCGAGCGGACAGCCCTCGTGACAGAACGGGATGCCGCAGTCCATGCAGCGGGCACCCTGCATCTCCAGCTCGCCGGTCGGATACGGCAGATAGATCTCGCGCCAGTCCTGCACGCGCTCCTCGACCGGCCGCGTCGGATGCTTCTTCCGCTGAATTTCGATGAACCCTGTTGGCTTGCCCATGATTCCTTACATCACAACGGCCACGGAGTCTCGTGAACCACGAACGCGAGGATCACGACGATCGAACCACATCAATTCTTCGTGCGCTTCGTGGTGAAGACTTCGTGGTGAGAACTAGTGAGCGCCTTTGGCGACGACGGCCACCGGGACTGCCGCCGGCACCGATGCTGACGGAACGTGCGGCACTTCGCGCTCGCGCTTCGCCTGCTCCGCGAGCACCCGCTTGTACTCGCGCGGCATGACCTTCACGATGCGGCGCTGCAGCCCCGCCCAGTCCTTCAGCAGTCCTGCCACGTAGGTGCTGCCGGTGAGCGCCACGTGCTTCATGCTCAGATCCTGAAGCCGGCTGATCTCGTCGCCGTCGACGAGCGTCTCCAGGTCCACCATGTCGCGGTTGCACCGGCGCGCGAACTCGCCGTCGAAGTCCAGGACATACGCCACGCCGCCGCTCATGCCCGCGGCGAAGTTGCGCCCGGTCTTCCCGAGCACCAGCACGCGGCCACCGGTCATGTACTCGCAGCCGTGATCGCCCACACCTTCCACCACCACCGTGGCGCCGCTGTTGCGGACGCAGAAGCGCTCGCCGGCGACGCCGCTGACGAACGCCTCGCCGCTCGTCGCGCCATAGAACGCCACGTTGCCGACGATGATGTTCTGCTCGGACTTGAAGGTCGACGCCTTCGGCGGGAACACCGTGATGCGCCCCCCTGACAGCCCCTTGCCGAAGCCGTCGTTCGCATCGCCAACAAGCGTCATCGTCATGCCGCGCGGCGCAAAGGCACCGAAGCTCTGGCCCGCGGAGCCGGTGAACGTGATCCGGATCGTGTCGTCAGGCAGACCTTTGCCGCCATTCCGCTTCGTGACCTCGTAACCGAGCATGGTTCCGACCGTTCGATCCATATTGCGAATCGGGATCGTGAACTCCACCGGCGTGCGCGACTCGAGGGCGGGACGGCAGCGCTCGATCAACTCGTTGTCGAGCGCGACCTCGAGCCCATGCTCCTGCGCGCGGACGCGGCGACGCGCGACGGACGCCGGCAGGCTCGGCTGGTGCAGCAGCGGCTGCAGATTGAGCCCCTTGGCCTTCCAGTGATTGAGTGCGCGTTCGACGTTGAGGCAGTCCACGCGCCCGATCATCTCGTCCATCGTCCGGAAGCCAAGTTCCGCCATCAGTTCGCGCACTTCCTCGGCGATGAACCGGAAGAAGTTCTCGACAAACTCCGGTGAGCCGTTGAACTTCGCGCGCAGGCCCGGATCCTGTGTCGCGATCCCGACCGGGCACGTATTCAGGTGACAGACGCGCATCATGATGCAGCCCATCACCACGAGCGGCGCGGTGGCGAAGCCGTATTCTTCAGCGCCCAGCAGCGCGCCGATCACCACGTCGCGGCCCGTCTTCATCTGCCCGTCCACCTGAACGACGATGCGGTCGCGGAGCTTGTTCATCACAAGCACCTGCTGCGTCTCGGCGAGACCAAGCTCCCACGGCAGACCGGCGTGTTTGAGGCTCGTCAGCGGTGAGGCACCGGTGCCGCCGTCGTGACCGGAGATCAGCACCACATCCGAATGCGCCTTGGCAACGCCGGCGGCGACCGTGCCGACCCCGCCTTCGGCCACGAGCTTCACCGAGATGCGCGCCTCGGGATTCGAGTTCTTGAGGTCGAAGATCAGCTGTGCGAGATCCTCGATCGAATAGATATCGTGATGCGGTGGCGGCGAGATCAATCCGACGCCGGGCGTCGAGTGCCGTGTCTTCGCGATCCACGGATACACCTTGTGTCCGGGAAGCTGGCCGCCCTCTCCAGGCTTCGCGCCCTGCGCCATCTTGATCTGCAGCTCGTCGGCGTTGACGAGATACTCGCTGGTCACGCCGAAGCGACCTGAGGCGACCTGCTTGATGGCGCTGCGCTTCGAGTCGCCGTTGGCGAGGCGGATGTAGCGCTCCGAGTCTTCGCCGCCCTCACCCGTGTTCGACTTGCCGCCGAGGCGGTTCATCGCAATGGCGAGCGTCTCGTGCGCTTCGGCGCTGATCGAGCCGTACGACATCGCCCCGGTCGCGAAGCGCTTGACGATCGCGGAGACGGACTCGACCTCGTCGATCGGAATGGCGGACCCAGCGGGCTTGAAGCGAAACAGGCCCCGCAGTGTCGCGTGACGCTCGTTCTGCAGATCGACCGCCTGCGTGTACTCCTTGAAGATCTTGTATTGACCGCTGCGCGTCGCGTGCTGCAGCTTGAAGACCGTATCGGGGTTGAACAGGTGGTATTCGCCGTCGCGCCGCCACTGGTACTCGCCGCCCGGCTCAAGCTCGTGCGGACGCACCGGCTGGCGTCCGAACGCACGCGCGTGCCGCAGCCGGACTTCCTCAGCGATCACGTCGATGCCGACACCGCTCACGCGGGAGGTCGTGTGCGTGAAGTACTTGTCGATGAATTCCTGACTCAGGCCGATCGCTTCGAACACCTGCGCACCGCAGTAGCTCTGCAGCGCGGAGATGCCCATCTTCGACATCACTTTCAGGACGCCCTTGTTGAGCGCCTTGATGTAATGCTGAATCGCCTTCTCCCGGTCGATCCCGGTCAGCAGGCCGTGTTCGATCATGTCGTCGATCGTCTCGAACGCGACGTACGGGTTCACCACACCGGCTCCGTAGCCGAGGAGCAGCGACACGTGGTGCACTTCGCGCGCGTCACCCGACTCGACGACCAGCGCGCAGCGTGTGCGCGTACCTTCACGAACGAGGTGATGGTGGACGCCGGCTGTCGCCAGCAGACTGGGGATCGGCGCCGTCTTCGGACCGACGCCACGGTCGGACAGAATCAGGATGTTGAAGCCGGCCGCCACTGCCTCGCTCGCGCGGCGGCACAGGTCCGCCATCGCCTTCTCGAGACCGGCGCCGCCCATGTCCGGTGCCTTCTCCGGATCGAAGTCCGGATCGAAGAGCATCGACAGCGTCGTCGAGCGGAACGGCGAGCTGGGAGGCAGGTGGCGCAGCTTGGCCACGTGCTCGTTGTGGATGATCGGGTACTTGAGTGTGATCTGACGGCACGACTCCGGCTCGGGCTTCAACAGGTTCCGCTCCGGCCCGATCGTCGAGGCCATGTCGGTGACCAGTTCCTCGCGAATCGCGTCGAGCGGCGGGTTCGTCACCTGCGCGAACAACTGCTTGAAATAGTCGTAGAGCACGCGCGGACGATCCGACAGCACCGCCAGCGCCGAGTCCGTGCCCATCGAGCCGATTGGCTCTTCACCGTTCATCGCCATCGGCGTAATCAGCACACGCAGGTCTTCCTGTGTGTAGCCGAACGCCTGCTGCCGCTTGAACACGGTCTCGTGCTCCGGCTGCTCCGCGCGCGCCGGTGGCAGATCGTTGATGTCGATGATGTGCTGCGTCAACCACTCGCCGTACGGATACTGCGCGGCGAGCTCACCCTTGATCTCTTCGTCGTCAACGATGCGGCCTTTCGCCGTGTCGACGAGGAAGATCTTGCCGGGATGCAGACGTTCCTTCACCAGGATGTCTTCCGGCGGAATGTCGAGCACGCCGACTTCCGACGCCATGATGACCAGGTCGTCCTTCGTCACGTAGTACCGGGACGGACGAAGCCCGTTGCGGTCGAGCACAGCACCGATCATCGAACCGTCGGTGAACGCGATCGACGCCGGACCGTCCCACGGCTCCATCAGCGAGGCGTGGTAGCGGTAGAACGCCTTCCGCGAGGGGCTCATGGACTCGTGGTTGCTCCATGGCTCCGGAATCATCATCAGAATCGCGTGCGGCAGCGAGCGCCCGGCCATGACCAGCAGCTCGAGCACGTTGTCGAACGTCGCGGTGTCGCTGCCGCCTTCGCGGATGATCGGCATCAGCTTTTCGAGGTCGTCGCCGAACAGTTCGCTCTGGAGCAGTCCCTCGCGCGCGCGCATCCAGTTGATGTTGCCGCGCAGCGTGTTGATCTCGCCGTTGTGGGCGATGAACCGATACGGGTGCGCCAGCGGCCATGACGGGAACGTGTTCGTGCTGAAACGCTGATGGACGAGGGCCAGCGCGCTCTCGAGGCTCTCGTCCGAGAGATCGGGAAACATCGGCTCGAGCTGCCGCGCCTGCAGCATCCCCTTGTAGATGATCCGGTTCGCTGACAGGGAGACGATGTAGAAGAAACGGCGGGAAAGCGCCTTCATCTTCAGCCGATCGACGGCATGCTCCACGCGCTTGCGGATCACATAGAGCTTCCGTTCGAACCGGGTCGCGGCATCGCCACTCTGACCCTGTGAGCCTTCGCCGATGAAGACCTGCTCGAAGACCGGCTGCGTCGCGCGCGCGCTGTCGCCGACCAGACGGTTGTCCGTCGGCACGTCGCGCCACCCGAGCACACGCTGCCCTTCTTCTTCGGCAATCTTCGCGATCAGCTCCTTGATCTTTCCGCGGTCCTTCTCATCGTGCGGCAGGAACACGAGACCGGCGCCGTACGACCCGGCCTCAGGCAGCGTGAACGAGACGTTCTTCCGGAAGAACGCGTCGGGTGGCTGGATGAGGATGCCCGCGCCGTCGCCGGTGTTCGCCTCGCAGCCGCAGGCACCGCGATGCTCCAGATTGATCAGGACACGCAGCGCCTTTCGCACGATGTCGTGCGAGCGCTTGCCCTTCATGTGCACGACAAAGCCGACGCCACACGCGTCGCGTTCGTCGTGAGGGCGATAGAGACCCTGATCGGGGGACATTTCGGGAGCGAACATGGTCGGCATATTTTGCAGTTCCGGGCATCATTACGGAAATACAATGATCTGAGGATTTACATGCGCCAGACGCATGAGCCGCCAGCCCGATGAACTGGAGGCTCAGCGGCGTCACGGTCCCACCTCAGAGCCGTCCTGGGAAGTCGCACGCCATACCCGACCATTAAGGTCGCCTAAGCCATCCACCACGCTGCTGCGCCAATCGACGCCCGGATATGCCAGTTAGCTGGAAATCAGCCCAAAACCGTGATTTCGGTCCCTATCATGGGCAGATCGCAAGTGCCGCCCGAGGTCTGCAGGGCGCGACTTAGAGGAGAACAGCCGCATGCATGCGCCGATGAAATACGTGGAAAAAGGGTTGGCCATCACCGCCAATGGCCTCTGGCACGTGTTCAACACCGCCAACAGAATCAAACAGAACCCTTCGTTCACGCCCCGCTGGTCCGACAAGCCGCTGCAGAAATCGTGGGAGAAAACCAAGCCGACACTCGGCTGGCCGCGCGAGACGGATTCGCTCTGTCCGGTCTGCACGCGCGAGGCCCGGCAGGCCATTCTCGACGGCAAGAAGGACGTCAGCGTCCTGCTGAACGAGAAGGTCGGCGAGATCAAGGCGACGATTCTCGAACGAGACGGCAAGATCCTGATGGTGAAGGACTGCGCCATTCACGGCCATTTCGAAGACGTGATGGCCATGGATACCGCATTTTTCAAGCATCTGGAGGAAGTTTTCCCAGGCCGAGACATTCGGGCCCACAACGACGAAAAGCTTCACCATCACGGATCGAGCACCATCCAGCACGGACGCGGATCCGTCCTGACGATCGATCTGACCAACCGCTGCAACATGATGTGCGATCCATGTTTTATGGATGCCAACCAGGTCGGCTTTGTGCACGAGCTGAGCTGGGAAGACATCCAGACGATGCTGGACAATGCGATTTCGATCAAGCCGCGCCGCCAGATGTCGGTGCAGTTTTCGGGCGGCGAGCCGACGCTTTCGCCGTACTTTTTGGACGCGGTCCGCTATTCGCGCAAGGTCGGCTACAACAGCGTGCAGGCGGCGACCAACGGCATCGAGTTTGCCAAGAGTCCGGCGTTCGCGCGCCAGGCGGCCGAGGCGGGCCTACGGTACGCCTATCTGCAATTCGACGGCATCGGCAATGCGGCCAACGCGCACCGCAAAGTGGGGAACCTCTTCGATGTGAAGCTGCGGGCGATCGAGAAC
>DASROF010000095.1:0-5707 GCA_035647075.1 Vicinamibacterales bacterium
GCTCACGAGCGAAGTGAGCAAACGGTTATCAGGTCGAGAGACTTCACGATCGCCAGAGGACAGTGCACGGCACTCCCGGCGGACCTCGAAATCAAGGGACTGGGTCTCGAGCGGTTCACGACGGTAGCCGCGCGCTTCAACATCACGTTCCGCGAAGCGTTCGCGTGGATCGTCGCCGCATCTGCACTCGTCGGTTTGGCAATCGTTCAACGCACACAAAGGCTACAAGGAGTATCCATGGCCAGGAAAACGCTTGACGCCGAACAGATCATGCGGCGAGCCACGCCCACGACCGTTCAGCATGCTCATGAAATTCACCCATTCGGCCATCTTTTTTCGATGCCCTGCGCGTGAAGATTCGCGACGAGGCAACGGTGCGCATCAAAGCCGTGTATCTCGCGTTGGCCGTGCTGCCCGATGGCAGCCGCGAGATCCTGGGCATCTGGATCGAGCAGACCGTGGAAAACCGCACAGACCGCGGTTTCCCACAGCGCCCACACGCATCGTCATCTAACGAGCTCTACACACAAAATTCCGGACACTCCCGACCGCGAGGACACTTCGCGGACCGTTGCTCCACCATCACACGGTGATCGATTCCAAGACGGTCTCCTACCTAAAGCCACCGTCGCCTTGGCCATGCAACGGCGTCAGGAAATGGTCGACCACAAAATCAGCCACATCTCGACCCAGTTGTTCACCGCTGACTTCGTCGAAACGAAAATGCTGTCCAGCGAAGATTCGGCTCAACGATGCCTCGTCCTCGGCCGCCGAGAAACTCGTGAACGAGCGAACAACTCCGGGAAGCACTTCGGAAGTGACCTCGAAGTCGACATGGCGTTCCTTCAGGAACGACTTCAGCACCTCTGCACCAGCGGCGCTGATGACTGCATGAGCACCGGGATAGGACGGGTCGGGGCCTGTCTTCCCGACCTCTGGTAACCAGTTCGGGTCTCCAGCGGCCTCGGGGTTGTCGTTAGTGTCGGCCGCGCGAATTGCCGTCACTGGACGCCAGAAGTTGTAGGTGTACTTTGCGTCGTAGAAGGCAATCACGCCGTCCGCCAAACTCAGGTTCAGCAACGCAAATAGCCTCGCGGTTTCGGCCGTCGTCATGTGCCGCGTCTCTGATGCCGTTTGGGCGATCTCGTTCCAGTAGTTTTGAATAGCCCCGTTCCAAAAACGGCCGGTGAGAGCCTCGTCGGCAGTCGCGACCTGGCTATCCGCAACGCCCACGGCCTCGACTTCCTTAAGGGCGTCGCGGTACCTCTCGCTGGCCAGCGCCGGCGGTGGGCCCGGACGGAACTGATCAGCGCGCGTCAATGCGAACGGCGACACGAACGCCCAGTGCGTCAACTGAGGTTGGGGCGGGAAATTCGGCGGAGTCGACTGGTAGTCTCCGGGAGCAGTGCCGAACACATAGGGAATCGGTGCGGCACTCGACCCGTCTTGGCTTCGCAGAGCCAGGATCCGATCAGCCACGGCTTGTCCCACGAGGACGCCCTCGGTCTGGCCCTCTCCACGAGAGGTGTGCGCCAGCGATTGCTGCAACTCACCGTCGAGAATTGGCTTGAATGCCGGATACAGTGTCACGAGAACCTCGTGCGCGGCTGAAGCTGCCGCCGCGTCTGGTGAAGCCCGGTGCGACACGCCAGGAACGCGAACCAGGTACGGAGCATGGGTGCGGTCAATGGCATTGACCGCGTCATAGATTGCCGCGTGCAGAATGGCAAAGCTGCGGGTTGGATGGATCGTCGGCGGCTGTGCACCAGGCGTGCGGACAATCGACAAGAGATTCTTGTTCCACTGGACCACCGGGTTCACCGATCGATTCGTCGCGCTGGTGGTTCTGTCTGCTTGGACCGCCACGCTCGCGCCCGCGAGCACCAAGGTCGTCAGGAATCGCAGCATCGATACTCCTTCTCGCTGACCGAAGCGACAGTCACATGATGTCGCCCGCTCTAACGGCGTCAGCTGGCATGTAGATTCAGTGGGACACGAAATTATTCCGGCGTGGTTGTCGCGTCTTTGTTGGGAATATTTCCGTGGTGCCGGAGGTCGCCAGCTAGATCCGCTGGCGATTTGGGGAGCGCTGACCTCGCTGAACGCAGTCAAAGCGCTGCAGCTCGATAACACCCTCGGCGAGGCTCACACGTCGCTGGCGTTCTGTTTGGATGTCTTCGACTGGGACTTGGCATCTGCCGACAGGGAATTCCGGCGAGCCATCGAGCTGAACCCAGGTTACGCGACCGCCCATCATTGGTATGCCTGGCACCTCAGCTTGTTGGGAAGGAACGAGATCGGCTCGTGCTGGTGAACGCCGGCATCATCGACGGCGTGCGCAACGTCGTCGTGTACGCGAACATCGGCCATTCGGTGTTCTCCGACGACGGAGGGCATTTCTACGCCGGCGGCGGCTTCAAGGTCGTGATCGGCCGGTAGTCGGGCGTGCTACCCTCGACAGCCGTGGGCCGCGACATCAGGCTCGCGCTCAGGCGGCTCGGCGCGACGCCTCTCTTCACAACCTTCGCGATTCTCTCGCTCGCGGTCGGCGTCGCGATCACGACAGCCGTGTATTCGATCGTCGATGCGGTGTTCCTGCGCGGCCTCGGCATCCACGAGCCCGATCGCGTCGCCGTCATCGTCACCCCGTACAGCGGACGGCTGCTGACCGGCACGGTGTCGGAGCCGGACTTCCGCGATGTGCAGACCGCCCAGACGTCGTTCTCCCACGTCGCCGCGTCCGCCACGTTCGTTCGCCGCCTTGCCCTGCCGTCCGTGACGGAGATGGTCATCGGCGAGTCGGTGAGCGGATCGTACTTCGCCACGCTCGGCGTGGGCGCCAAGCTCGGACGCACGATTCAGCCGAGCGACGATGCCGGCGGCGGACGTGTGGTGATGCTGAGCGATACGCTGTGGCGACGGCGGTTCGCGTCCGATCCGCGGATCGTCGGCGCCACCGTGGCGATCTCCGGAGAACCCTTCGAGATTATCGGCGTGGCGCCGGCCTCGTTCAGCGGTCCTCGCGGATGGCTGGTGGGCACGCAGTTCTGGATTCCACTCGGTACCGAGTCACGGTTGAAGGAGTCCCCCCGGACGGCGGCGCCGCGCGCCACAGCACGAGACGATCGACGGCTCACCGTCTTTGGCCGCCTCGCAACGGAGGTGACGATCGCCGCGGCATCGGCGGAAATGCAGACCATCGCCGAGCGGCTCGACGAGTTTTTTCCGCCGCGATTCCGTGGCAAGGAGGTCGGCGCCACGGATCGCCCGTGGCGCGCAAAGACCATGGCGGCGATCTCCGACGACGAGGACTCCGCCGTGCGCCGGTTCGGGATGACGCTCGTGGCGCTCGTCGGGTTGGTGCTGGTCGTCGCCTGCACGAACCTCGGCAACCTCGTGCTCGCCCGCGGAAGTACACGGCTGCGCGAGCTCGCCGTGCGGCGCGCCCTCGGCGCATCGAGGTGGCGGCTCGTGCGCGAACAGTGTCTCGAGAGCGTGATGCTGGCGGCCGGCGGCGCATTCGCGTCCTACGTCATGTTCGAGCTGTTGCGCGTCGTGATGGACACCGAGTTCAGCCTCGCCATGCCTTTCGGCGGCCGTACCACGCTGTCGTTTCATCCCGCGCTGAACGTGCCGGCGCTGACGATCGCGGTCTCGTCGCTCCTCATCGCGCTCGTCGTCTTCGGCCTCGAGCCGGCGATTCAGCTGACGCGCACGCTCGACGTTCGCGGCGCGCTCGCCGGCGGATCGGCCGCCGGACCGCAGCGCGGCCGGCGCCAGCGGCTTCTCCTGCGGTGGCAGGTCGCCATCGCGGCCGGGTTCTTCATCATCGCCACCATGTTCGTGAAGTACTCGATCGCGGAGGCGCGCGATGATTCCGGCATCGACCTGGATCGAATCGGCGTCGCCGTTCTCAATTTCGACACGCCGGAGTGGGACGAGCCTCGCGCACGGCGCATCTTCGACCGGGTACTCGACGAGCTGCGGCGCCATCCGTCGGTCGAGGCGGCCTCACTGTCGAGTGGATTGCCCTTCGGCGTGCCGAGTACGCTGCGTCTGTCCATCTCACCACTGGAACAGACGAGCGCCGCGCGAATGGACCCGCAGATGGTGACGACGATCGCCGGGGCCCCCTCGATGTTCCGAACGCTGGGGGTGGAGATCCTTCGTGGACGCGGTTTCGACGATCGCGACGGGCCGGCCGCGCCACGCGTCGTGGTCCTGAGCGAATTCACGGCACGGCAGATGTTCGGTACCGCCGACGTCGTCGGGCGGGAGATGGCGGTCGGCCAGACGCGGTCCCCGACGGCCACGATCGTCGGCGTTGCCGCCGATACGGACGTGGGCAGTATCTTCGCGGATCCGCGGCCACTGGCCTACGTGCCGCTGACGCAGCACTACCAGCCGCTCATCACGGTCGTCGCGCGGGCATCCGGATCGGTGACGAATGCGGTGGGCGCGATGCGCGAGGCCATTCGGCGTGCCGATCCGGACGTGGCGGTCGACACCATCGGGACGGGACGATCGGTGCTCGCCGGACCGTTTCAGGTCCTGCGCGGGCTCGGCATGACGGCGGTCGGCCTCGGCGCGATCACGCTGCTTCTCGCCATGGCGGGCCTCTACGGCATCCAGTCGCATATCATTGCAAACCGCACGCGGGAGATCGGCGTGCGGATGTCGGTGGGGGCCACCGCCGGACAGATCAAGCGCATGGTGCTCGTGGACGGCTATCGTCCTGTCCTCGACGGGCTCATCTTCGGGTTGTCGATTGGCCTCGTCGGCCGGGCGATCGCGCGCGCGTATCTCGAGCTGGACGTCGCCATCGTCGATCCGTGGATGCTGGTGGTGACGCCGATTCCGTTGATCTGTGCCGCGTTCTTTGCCTGCTACTTGCCGGCCCGCAGGGCCGCGGCGGTCGATCCCAACGTAGCGCTCCGCAGCGAATAGCCACGCCGGTAGTTTTCTGCCGTTGGTTTCCTATGAAAACTTACAGCAGACACGACTTTACCCGAGAGGAACGCGCGGCGAGAGCCAAGGTTGCGATCAGCGCGGCGTTTGAGAGCAAAGAGCAAGCCTTTCTCGACTTCGTGCTCTCTCACTACGTCCGTGTGGCGTGCAGGAACTCGACCAAGAGAAACTGACCCCATTGTTGCGGTTGAAATACAACAACTCAATTGCCGACGCGGTGGCTCACCTGGGCAAGCCTGAGGACATTGGACGAGTCTTCATCGGCTTCCAGAAATATCTGTATCAGCAAGAAGCGCGTTCGGCCGGAACACCGTTGAACCGATAGTTCGATTAGTCGTCGCCGTCTGGGCCGAACGCTCGTTGCCCATGGCAGATCTCAAAGGAGGGCCGAAAACGACCTAGACATCTCCAAACGAGATGATCGTAACGGTTGAAGCAAGTTTTTCAGGCAGCAAGTGCGGCCTCCTCGTGCAGCTTTTGGATTTCGCCATCGAGTACATCGAGGGCGGCACGGAGCGGGCGTGGCAAGTGATCCTCTTCGGGGAGCAACGCCGCCCAATTGGGTCGAAGGATACGCAGATAGACTTTGGCGTAGAAGAAGGCGACCTTCAGGCCGTAGCTGGTCGCGGTATATCGGTGCGTTTTCGGAATGCGGTGGATCAAACCCTTGAGTCGAAGGCGCCGGAGGTCGTAGGTCATCTGCGCGGCGGAATAGGGACGCCCCCAGAGCGCTTCGACC
>DASROF010000096.1:0-6039 GCA_035647075.1 Vicinamibacterales bacterium
GCGTAGCCCATCCCCGCCCACCCGAGTCCGCACAACAGGCCGGCAGCGGTGATGAAGCCGCGTGGCCCGAGCCGATCGATGAACCAGCCATCCAGCGGCTGCACCCACGTCTGAAAGAGGATGAACAGCGTGAAGGCGAACTGGATGTCGGGCAGCGCCCAACCCGTCCCCTGCCGGATCGGCTGGACGAACAACGTCCACGCGTACTGCAGGTTCGCGATCATGATCATCGCGGTAAGCGACGCAACGAGCTGGAACCAGCGATTGTTCAGCATCACCGTGCTACCGCCTCCTGCGGCGCGGCCGCGAGACGCTCGCGGGATTCTCCGAGGAACTTTACACACGCGTAGACGGCGCTCGTCGACGGCATCGGCACGCCAAGCCGTTCACCCAGCTCGACGACGGCACCGACGACGGCTTCCACTTCCATCGGCCGGCCGGCCTCGTAGTCCTGGAGCATCGACGTCTTGTGCGCGCCGACTTTCTCGGCGCCAGCGATCCGCTGATCGATGGTGATCGGCAGCTCGATGCCGAGCTTGGCGGCAACCGCCTCTGCCTCGACCATCACCGCACGCACCAGGCGCGATACCTGGGGGTGCCGCGTCAACTGCTCGAGCGTGCCGCCGGTCAGCACGCTGATCGGATTCAGTGACGCGTTGCCAAGCAGCTTCACCCAGATCTCATGACGGATGCGCGTGGTGATCGGGCATCTGAAGCCCGCAGCGGAGAGCGCCGCCGTCAGCGTGCGGATCCGCTCGGACTTCTCCCCGTTCGGCTCGCCGAAACTGATCCGATTGCCTTCGGTATGGTGAATGACGCCTGGCTCGACGATGTCGGTGGCGAAGTACGCAAGCGAACCGACGACGCGGGCGTGCTCGATAGCGGCAGCGATGACGCCGCCCGGATCCACTCGCTCGAGGCGAAGGCCATCCAGCTCGCCGCCGTGCCCCTGGAAGTACCACCACGGAATGCCGTTCTGCGTGCTGACGACCATCGTGTCCGCGCCGAAGAGCGGACGGAGCGACGGCGCCAGGCTGGTGAGGCTGTGTGCCTTCACCCCGAGGAACACCACATCCGCGACGCCAACCGTGGCGAGGTTGTCAGTCAGCTGCGGCCTGACGGTGAAGTCCTCTCCGTCGGCACTGACGACACGCAGCCCGCGCTCCTGCATCGCGCGCAGATGCGGTCCGCGCGCGAACAGCACCACGTCGGCGCCGGCATGAGCCAGCCGCGCGCCGATATAGCCGCCGATCGCACCAGCGCCGGCGATGACGATTCTCACTGCGGCTGGGTGGAGAACGCTTGAGCCACGACACGGCGCTGGATTTTTCCGGTCGCCGTCCGGGGAATCGCGTCGGTGATGAAGATTTGCTTCGGCCGCTTGAAGTCCGCAAGCCGCTCGCGACAGAACGCGAGGATGTCTGCTTCCTTTGCCGTCTCGCCGTCTTTGAGCTTTACGGCCGCCGCCACCTCTTCGCCCCACGTCGCGTGCGGCGCTCCAAATGCAACGGCTTCCGCAATGGCGGGATGCGCCAGCAGCACCTCATCGATCTCGCGCGGCGAGATCTTCTCGCCACCGCGGTTGATCATCTCCTTCAGGCGGCCGGTCAACGACAGGTAGCCCTGCTCGTCGAGCGTGCCCTGGTCACCGGTGCGGAACCATTCACCGAAGAACGCGGTCGCGTTCGCCTCGGGATTGTTTTCGTACCCCTTCACCACGTTTGGTCCGCTGATGCAGACCTCGCCCCGCTCGCCGGTGGGCAGGACGTTGCCCTTCTCGTCACGGATACTGATGCCGACCTGCGTGCCCGGACCGACCGATCCCGGTTTGCGCGCGGCCGGCGGCAGCGGGTTAGACGCCATCTGATGTGCGGCTTCGGTCATGCCGTACGCTTCGAGCACCGGCGCCCCGAACGCCGCTTCCATGTCCGCCATCACCGGCGGCGGAAGGGCGGCGCTGCACGACCGGATGAAACGCAGGTTCTCAGCACCCGCAGGCCGCGACCCCTTTTCAGCGCGCGCCAGCAGCAGCTGGTGAATCGTCGGCACCGCCGAGTACCACGTCGCGCCGGTATCGCGCACCGTGCGCCAGAACGAGAGCGGGCTGAACTTCGCCGGCACAACGACCGTTCCGCCGGTGGCGAGTGTCGCCAGCGTGGATGCGACCAGCCCGTGCACATGAAAGAGCGGCATCACGCACAGCGACACATCTTTCGCCGACAGCGCGTAGGTGGCCGCCACGTTGCCCGCGGAAATCGAGAGGTTCGCGTGCGACAGTGGCACGCGCTTCGGCCGCCCGGTGCTTCCGCTCGTATGCAGAATCAGCGCAACATCGTCCGCTCGCGGCCCTTCGTACGGCTGTCCACCCCTCTTCCCCTCGACGGTGATGTGGCCGTCAGCCGTCATGTCGACTGACAGGACCGGCACCTGACAGGCGGCGGCGGCGCGACGGGCGTCCTCCGCTCCCGTTGGCGGAAGCAGCAGGACCTTCGCGCTCGTGTCCTCGAGATAGAACTTGAACTCGTCTTCCTTGTATCCAGGGTTCAGCGGCGCGGCGGTCCCAGCCTCACCAGCGGCCAGGAAGGCAACGACGACCGGAAAACCGTTCGGGAAGGCCATCCCGACGCGGTCGCCGCGGCGAACGCCATGGGCGGCAAGGGCTTCGGCGACGCTCTTCACCTCGTCGCGAAACGCGCCGTAGCTGATGCGCAGATTCTGTTCAGGAAGGATGATCGCGGTCTGGTCTGCCGGGTTTGATGACAGCAGCCCGAGCAATGTCGTTGGGGGCATAGAAGGGAAACTCCCAGGTTGATTAAAGGCCGCGAATTATATCCCGCGACCCTTGCGGACCGAATCGGTCGGTCTTAGGGTAGAATCTCTAAACCGTGTTTCTCTCAAACTGCTGCTGTACCTGCGCTTGTTGTAACAGGGCCCCATCGGTCCCGGCGCTGGACATGCAGCTATTTGGGTAATAACCAGAAACACCAAGAGCTGACACGAAGCCCGGGACAAAATCCCGGGCTTTTTTGTTTTGTAGGGCACCCCTTCAGGGGTGCCAGCATCCTATGTCTACAGTGGCCTTATCCCCAGACGTGACGACCGACCTGCGGCTCGACCACCTCCGCGCGCTGGAGGCCGAAAGCATCCACATCTTCCGGGAGGTGGTGGCTGAGTTCGAACGGCCGGTCATGCTCTACTCCATCGGGAAGGACTCGTCCGTCCTGCTCCGCCTCGCACAGAAGGCGTTCTTTCCCGGTCCCATCCCGTTCCCGCTGCTCCACGTCGACACGACCTACAAGTTCAGAGAGATGATCGAGTTCCGCGATCAGATGGCGAAGGCCGTTGGCGCGCGTCTCATTGTCCACACGAACCAGGAAGCGATTGGTGACGGCACTCAGCCGTTCAAAGTCGGCACCCAGCGCTGCTGCGGACTGCTCAAGACCAAGGCGCTCCTCGACGGACTGGAATCGGGCAACTTCGACGCAGCCATCGGCGGCGCGCGCCGTGACGAGGAACGTTCACGCGCGAAGGAACGCGTCTTCTCGGTGCGCGATCCGAACGGTCAGTGGGATCCGAAGCGGCAGCGGCCCGAGCTCTGGAATCTTCTCAACGGGAAGCTGCGTCCCGGTGAGAGCATCCGCGTTTTCCCGCTCTCGAACTGGACCGAGCTCGACGTCTGGCACTACATCGCCCTCGAGAACATTCCGATCGTGCCGCTCTACTTCGCCCGGGAGCGTGAAGTCATCGTCCGCGGCAACTCGCTGATCGTCCAGGAGCAGCCGTTCGTCGTGACGATGCCAGGGGAGAAACCGCAGGTGGTGAAGTGCCGCATGCGCTCGCTTGGCTGCTCACCGTGCACCGGCGCGATTCGATCCGACGCCGATACGGTTCCCAAGATCATCAATGAGCTCATCGCGACGCGCCAGTCGGAGCGGCAGCTGCGGATCATCGACCACGATCAGGACGGCTCGATGGAACTGAAGAAGCGCGAGGGCTACTTCTGATGGCGGTCTACGGGTCAGAAGCCAGCGGCCTGCTGCGCATCTGCACGGCTGGCAGCGTGGACGATGGGAAGAGCACGCTGATTGGACGGCTGCTGTACGACTCGCAGTCAGTGTACGAGGATCAGGTCAGCTCGGTCGAAAAGGCGTCGAAGAACCGGAATGCGGGACCGATCGATTTTTCTCTGTTCACTGATGGCCTGCGGGCCGAGCGCGAGCAGGGGATCACGATCGATGTGGCGTATCGCTATTTCGCCACCGCGCGCCGGAAGTTCATCCTGGCGGATACGCCGGGCCACGAGCAGTACACGCGGAATATGGCAACGGGCGCATCGACGGCGGACGTGGCGATCCTGCTGATCGACGCGCGCAATGGCGTGCGCGCGCAGTCGAAGCGCCACGCACGCATCGCGCGGATGCTGGGGATCCAGGACTTCGTGCTCGCGATCAACAAGATGGATCTCGTGGACTACGACGTGGACGTCTTCGAGAAGATCCGCGAGGACTTCGACGAGTTCCTGGCGGGCGCGTCGGTCCACGCGATCCCGATGAGCGCGCTCAACGGGGACAACGTCATCACGCGCAGCGATCGAACGCCGTACTTCGACGGCCTGCCGCTGCTCGAGTACCTCGAGACCGTGCAGGTGCACCGCAACCTGCCGGCGGCACCGTTCCGCTTCCCCGTCCAGCTCGTCGTACGGCCGGACCAGGATTTCCGCGGCTATGCCGGCCAGATCGCGTCGGGCATCATCCGTGTCGGCGATCGTGTGACCTCGTGGCCGTCGGGCACGTCAGCGCGCGTGACGCGAATCGTGACGTATGACGGCGATCTCGACATGGCCTTCGCGCCGATGTCCGTGACGCTGACGCTGGATCACGAGATCGATACCAGCCGCGGTGATGTGCTGACGCTCGAGCCAGCGTTCGTGGGTCAGAAGTTCGAAGCGGAAGTCGTCTGGATGGACGAGAAACCGCTCGACCCCGGCCGCGTGTATCTCCTCAAGCAGGGGACCCGAATGGTCACCGCGGAGGTGAATCACGCGCTGGTGCTGAACCAGATCGGGAGTGTACAAGTCTCGACCGCCCGGCCGATCGTCTTCGACCGTTACGCCGAGAGCCGCGGCACCGGCAGCTTCATCCTGATCGACCCGGGGACGCAGTTCACCTGCGGTGCCGGGATGATCACCGATCCGATTCGTGAGGCGACGCACCTGCAGGCGGCGCCGTTGACGTTCGCTGAACGGCTCGCCCACATGGCCAGGCGCGCCGACTCGGATGAAGAAGCCGCCGAGCTGATACGGAAAGCCCTCGAGGAGATGTTGACATGAGCGGTGAGGCGACCAACTCCCAACTGCCAACCGCCAACTCCCAGCAACTCGTTGATGCGGCAAGGGAGGTGATCGCTTCCTCTCTCGCGACGGCTGCGAAGCCGTGCATCACGTCGAGCTTCCAGGCCGAGTGCGTCGTCCTCACGCACATGCTGCTGCAGGAGCAGCCGGACATTCCGGTGCTGTTCCTCGACACGTTCCATCACTTCCCGCAGACGCTCGCCTATCGCGACGAGCTCACCGAGCGGTTCAAGCTGAACCTGATCAACCTTCGCGCGAAGGAGCCGCAGGTCGGGCTGTGGGAACGCGAGAGCACGCAGGCGTGCTGCGCACGCCACAAGGTGGAGCCGCTCTTCAGTGCGCTGGCGGGTTACGACACCTGGTTCACGGCGCTGCGCCGCGACCAGGCGGCGTCGCGGGCGAATCTGAAAGAGGTGGAGCCGTTCCAGCTGCCAGGGAAGGTGATCTCACGAGTTGCGCCGATTGCCGGCTGGCACGCGCGCGACGTCTGGAAGTACGCCAAGGACCACGACATCCCGCTATTGCCGCTCTACGAGCTTGGCTACACGAGCATCGGCTGCGAGCCGTGCACGTCGCTGCCGCTCGACCCGAACAACCCGCGCTCCGGGCGCTGGTCGGGCGAGAAGCTCGAGTGCGGGATACACATTCAGGCCAAATAGATCCTCGCCTCGACCGGCATCAGATTGGGG
>DASROF010000097.1:0-14753 GCA_035647075.1 Vicinamibacterales bacterium
ACCTACGGCACGGTCTCTGCGCTGTTCTGGTTCACGGGACTGGTGCCGGACATGGCGACGCTACGCGATCGCGCGAAGTCCAAATTCGCGCAGCGCTTTTACGGCATGCTGGCGCTGGGATGGCGCGGCTCGGCGACGCACTGGCAGCGGTACGAGACAGCGTATCTGCTGCTCGCGGGAATCTCGACGCCACTCGTGCTGTCGGTTCACTCGGTCGTGAGCTTCGACTTCGCGGTGTCGGTGCTCCCGGGCTGGCATGCGACGATCTTCCCGCCCTACTTCGTCGCCGGCGCGATTTACTCGGGGTTCGCGATGGTAATGACATTGGCGATTCCGCTGCGGAAGTTCTATCACCTCGAAGATTTCATCACGATGCGCCACATCCACAACATGACCAAGGTCATGCTGGCCACCGGGATGATCGTGGCCTATGGCTACGCGAACGAGGCGTTCTTTTCGTGGTTCAGCGGCAACCCGTACGAAGCCTTCATGATGACCAACCGCATGACGGGCCCATACGCGTTCTTCTACTGGTCGCTCATCGCGATCAACGCGGCGATGATTCAGCTCTTCTGGTTCCGCAGCGTCCGCGACAACATCCCGCTGCTGTTCGTGCTGTCGTTGTTTGTCAACGTCGGCATGTGGCTCGAGCGCTTCATCATCATCGTCACGAGCCTGCACCGCGACTTCCTGCCCTCGTCGTGGGACATGTATGCGCCGACACGATGGGACTTCGGCATGTTCGCCGGAACGATCGGTCTGTTCCTGGCGCTCTTCTTCCTGTTCATCCGCTTCCTCCCGGCGATTGCGATCTTCGAAATGCGCACGCTGGTCGAGGAGGAAACGGGCGAGCTTGAACGGCCGGGGATGGTGTGATGAGCCACGACGCACCGACACCCACGATTCACGGTCTGATGGCCGAATTCGAGAACCCGAAGGCACTCGTCCACGCAGCGGAGAAGGCGCGCCTCGCCGGCTACAAGCACATGGACGCCTATACGCCGATTCCGGTGGAGGAGCTCGACGAAGCCCTGGGCCTTCGCCGGACGCGTCTGCCGATTCTGGTGTTCCTCGGCGGCGTCTTCGGCGGCTTTGCCGGTTTCGGCCTTGAATACTGGACGCAGGTCATTGCCTATCCGATGAACATCGGCGCGCGGCCGTACAACAGCTGGCCGCAGTTCATTCCGGTCACATTCGAAATGACGGTCCTTGGTTCTGCGTTGACGGCGTTTATCGGCATGTGGGCGCTCAACAAGCTGCCGCAGCCGTATCACCCCGTGTTCAACGTGCCCGAGTTCGCTCGCGCGTCCACCGATCGCTTCTTTCTGTGCATCGAAGCAACGGATCCGCGATTCGACGTGGGCGGCACGAAGCAGTTCCTCGAGGGCCTCAAGCCGGTAGGAGTATCTGAAGTTGCGCCGTAGGCTAGCGATCGTCACCGTCGCGCTCAGCAGCGCGCTCGTCGCGTGTCGGCAGGACATGCACGACGCGCCGCGGTACGAGCCGCTCGAGGCCAGCACATTTTTCAGCGACGGTCGATCGTCGCGTCCGCTCGTCGCCAACACCGTGGCCCGCGGCCAGCTCCGCGAAGACGAGCTTCTCTATACCGGCAAGATTGGCGGACAGCTGGCGACGGAATTCCCGATGCCGGTCACCGCCGAGATGATGGCGCGGGGGCAGGAGCGGTTCAACGTGTTCTGTTCACCGTGTCACGGGCGGACCGGCGATGGCACCGGCCTGATCGTGCAACGCGGATTCCGTCAGCCGCCGTCCTATTACGAAGACCGGCTCGTGAACGCGCCGGTCGGCTACCTGTTCGATGTGATGACGAACGGGTTTGGCGCGATGCAGGACTATTCGGCACAGGTGCCGGTTGCCGACCGCTGGGCGATCGCGGCCTACATTCGCGCGCTGCAGTTCAGCCGGCGCGGCACGGTCAACGACGTGCCCGCCGATCGCCGCGAGGAACTCGATCGCAGCCCGGTGACGCCGCCGCCACCACCGCCACCGGCCGGGGCCGCAGCACCAGCCGCAGGACCGGCTCCCGCGGCAGGCCCTGCTCCTCAGGCACAGCGCCCCGCGCAGGAGAACCGGTAGCGTGGAGATGACCTACACACCACCCGTGGCGGAGATCGACAGCCGTCGCTCGCGCGCGCTGATCGTTGGCGTCGTCGGCCTGGCCCTCTGTGCGCTCGGCTTCGTTGTCAACCGCGATCAGTTCTTCCGCTCGTGGCTGATTGCCTATCTGCTGTTCCTCGGAATTGCGCTCGGATCGATGGCGCTGATGATGATTCAGCATCTCTCCGGCGGCACGTGGGGCGTGTTTCGTCGCATCTTCGAGGCGTCGAGCCGGACGATCCCGTTCATGTTCGTGCTCTTTCTCCCGGTGATCCTCGGAATGACGACGCTCTACGTCTGGACTCATCCGGAACACGTTCAGGCCGACGAAATCCTCCGGCATAAGTCGGTGTATCTGAACTCACCGTTCTTCATCGGCCGTGCGGTGCTTTATTTCGCCATCTGGAGTGGCCTGTCGATCGTGCTGAACCGATTGTCGGCGCGGCAGGACACGGGCGAGGTGTCGGTCAACCGGACGATCCAACGACTCAGCGGTCTTGGTATCGTGCTTTACGCGTTGACCGTGACCGCTGCGGGCATCGACTGGATCATGTCGATCAACCCGCACTGGTACTCGACGCTGTTCGGCTTCCTGATGATGGGCGGTCAGGGGCTCGCCGCGCTCGCGTTTACCATCGTCGTTGCGACGATGCTGTGGAAGACCGAGCCGCTGCACAGCCTGCTCAAGCCAAGCCATTTTCACGACCTCGGCAAGCTGATGTTCGCGTTCGTCATGTTGTGGGCCTACTTCAACTTCTCGCAGTTCCTGCTGACGTACGCGGCGAACCTCGTTGAAGAGATCCCGTACATGGTCACGAGGCTGACCCACGGCTGGCAGTATCTGGCGGTGTTCCTCATCACCTTTCATTTCTTCGTTCCGTGGCTGCTCCTGTTGTCGCGCAAACTCAAGCGGACCCCCCAGCGCCTCGTCGTCATCGCGTTGTGGCTGTTGTTCGCGCGCTACGCAGATCTCTACATGATGGTCACGCCGGAATTCACGTCGGCGGGGCAGAACGTCCACATGGTCGAGGGCACTGAAGCCGTGAGCCGGTTTTTCGTGCACTGGCTTGATCTGGCGGCACCGCTGGCCATCGGTGGCCTCTGGTTCTGGATGTTCCTGACCGAGCTGCGTAAGCGGCCGATGCTGGCGATCGGTGATCCGTATCTGCGTGAATCGCTTGCCGGCGGAGGGGGTCATCACTGATGGCACATGGGCCTTCGTACCAGCCGCTCCCTTCATCGCTCCCACCGGGCCACCACCCGTCAGCCGAAGACGAATATCTCGTTCAGCCGCCTGGCGCTGCGCACGAGCACAGCGACGCAAACGTCTGGATCATCGTCAAGTTCGGTCTCTGGCTGGCGATTTCCGCCGCTGTCATCAGCGCCGGGATGGGGCTGCTGTTTGGACTGTTTGTGAAGCAGAGCGAGGAAACCAATCCGCAGTACCCGCTTGCGATAGGCCAGGAGCAGCGATTGCCCGCAGCGCCCCGGCTGCAGCAGTTCCCGGGGAATGAGTTCGTCGACTTCCGCGCCCACGAACAGGCAATCCTGCAGAACTACGGCTACGTGAACAAGGAAGCCGGCGTCGTGCGCATGCCGATTGCTGAAGCCATGCGCCGCGTGGTCGAGAGCGGGCTTCCCGCCCGCGCGCAGCAACCAGCGGCCGCGTCCGCTGAACCCGCGGCGAGCAAAGAGGCGACTCCGCAGCAGACAGAGACCCTGGGACTGATGCCCGCCGATTCAAGCGCCGGGCGAACCATGGAACGAAGAAGGCAGTAAGGAAATGAACGTTGTAATTCAAGATGCGAGATGCCACATGCAGAATGCGCGATGGGTCTGCGCGGCCGTCGTGTGCATTTTGAATCTTGCATTCGGCATTTCGCCGGCGTCCGCCCAGCTCCAGCCCGGGACACCAGGTCAAATGGGCCATCAGACCGGCATCGTCGCCTCGAACGTGCCGCCGCAATTCAAGGCCGTGACGTTCGCACAGCGGCTCAATCATCAGATGCCGCTGGACACGATGCTGAAGGATGAAGCCGGACGGTCCGTGCCGTTGCGCCAGTACTTCGGACAGAAGCCAGTCGTGCTCACGTTCGTGTATTACCAGTGCCCGATGCTCTGTCCGCTGACGTTGAACGGCATCTCGTCGGCACTCAAGGCGCTCCCGTTGGAGCCAGGCAAGGACTTCGAGATCGTCGTGATCAGCTTCGATCCACGAGACACCCCGGAGTCCGCAAATGCCAAGAAGCAGGCGCACCTCGCGCACTGGAGTGCGCAACACACCGCCGCGGCGTGGCATTTCCTGACCGCCGACGAGGCGACGATCCGCGAACTGACTGCGGCTGCGGGGTTCTCGTATCAGTGGGATCAGGTCACCGGACAGTTCGCGCACGTCAGCGGCGTGTTGACGCTGACGCCAGATGGCAAGCTTGCCCGCTACTTCTATGGTGTCGAGTACTCACCGAAGGAGCTTCGACTTGCCCTCGTCGAATCCAGTCAGGGCCGGATCGGCTCGAAGGTTGAGGAACTGCTGCTGTACTGCTTCCACTACGACCCGACGGTCGGGCGCTACGGATGGGCGGTGATGACGTTGGTTCGCGCGGGCGGAGTGCTGACCGTGGCGCTCATGCTCGGTTTCATCGTGATGATGCGGCGCCGCGACAAAGGCGCTCCTGTGGAAAGGCACGCCTGAGCCCGTATGTCCCACTTGTCGATCATCCCTGCGCAGGCGTCGACGATAGCGCCACAAGTGGACCAGCTGTACTGGTTCATCATCGGCGTCACCGCCTTCTTCGGCATTCTGACGAGCATCCTGGTGGTGTACTTCGCGGTCAAGTACCGAACCAGCGATCCGCTGGCCGTCGGGGCGCCGATCACCGGCTCGATTCCGCTTGAACTTGCCTGGTCGATCATTCCGTTCCTGATCTCGGTCGTGATCTTCGTCTGGGCGTCACAGGTGTTCTTCAACATCTACCGTCCGCCCGACCAGACGCTCAACATCTACGCCACCGGCAAACGCTGGATGTGGAAGTTTCAGCATCTCGACGGCAAGGCTGAGATCAACGAACTGCATGTTCCGGTAGGCCGTCCGGTGAAGGTGACCTTCACGTCGGAAGACGTGCTCCATTCACTGTACTTTCCTGCGTTTCGCACGAAGGCGGACGCGATTCCGGGCCGCTACAGCAGCGTCTGGTTCGACGCGACGAAGGTAGGCGACTACCACATCTTCTGCGCTGAGTACTGCGGTACCCGCCACTCGGGAATGATCGGCACCGTCCACGTCATGGAGCCCGTCGACTATCAGGCGTGGCTGAGCGGCGGCAGTGGCGGCGGGACGCTCGCCTCGCGCGGAGAGCGGTTGTTCAGCGAGCTGGCGTGCAACACGTGCCACATCACCGACGGTTCGGGCCGCGGCCCGTCGTTGCACAACAAGTTCGGCATGCAGGAACAGCTGGCGAACGGCTCGGTCGTCAACATTGACGAGACCTACGTACGCGAATCGATTCTGACGCCGCAGAGGAAGGTGGTTGCCGGCTATCAGCCGGTGATGCCGACCTTCCAGGGTCTGGTGAACGAAGAGAACGTGATGGCGCTGATCGAGTATGTGAAGTCGCTGCGGTCGTCGTCCGGTGGAGCAACCGCCGCCGCGAACACTGCCGCTCCGGCGGCGGTCGCGCCAGCGCAGGAGAACAGGTAACACCATGGAAATGACGCTAGCCGAACCCCGCGTCGACTACCTGAACGTGAGGCACACGGTCGCGTCGTGGCTCCTCACCAAGGACCACAAGCGCATCGGCATCATGTACCTCGTGGTCGTCAGCCTCGCGTTCTTTGTCGGCGGTCTGTTCGCGTCGATTATCCGCATGGAGCTGGCGACGCCGGCCGGCGATCTGGTCAGCTCCGACACCTACAACAAGCTCTTCACGATGCACGGCGTGGCGATGGTGTTCTTCGTCCTGATCCCCGCCGTGCCCGCGATCCTCGGCAACTTCGTCCTGCCGCTGATGCTCGGCGCCAAGGACGTCGCCTTCCCGAAGATCAATCTTCTGAGCTGGTACGTATTTGTGATCGGCTTCCTGTTCACCCTCTACGCGATGGTGACCGGAGGCGTCGACACGGGTTGGACGTTCTACACGCCATATAGCAGCCGCGCCTCGAGCAGCAACGTGATGATGACGGGTATCGGTGTGTTCATCACCGGCTTCTCGTCGATCCTGACCGGCCTCAACTTCATGGTCACGATCCACCGCATGCGCGCGCCGGGCCTCACGTGGTTCCGGCTGCCGCTGTTCGTGTGGGCCATCTATTCGACGAGCCTCGTGCAGGTCCTCGGCACGCCGGTCATCGCGATCACGGTGCTTGCCCTCGCCGTCGAACGCGGGTTGCACTTCGGCATCTTCGATCCGGCTCTCGGCGGCGACCCGGTGTTGTTCCAGCACCTGTTCTGGTTCTATTCGCACCCGGCGGTCTACATCATGATCCTGCCGCCGATGGGCGCCATCAGCGAGGTGCTCGCCTGCTTCTCGCGCAAGAATATCTTCGGCTACTCGTTCGTGGCGTTCTCGAGTCTTGCCATCGCCATCTTCGGGTTCCTGGTGTGGGCGCATCACCTCTTCATCGCTGGCATCTCCGTCTACTCGGCGCTGGTGTTCTCGTTTCTGACCTATGCGGTCGCCATCCCGTCGGCCGTGAAGACCTTCAACTGGACGGCCACCTTGTACAAGGGAGCCATCTGGCTGAAGGCGCCGATGATCTGGGCCATCTGCTTCCTTGGCCTGTTTCTGGTCGGTGGCCTGACCGGATTGTTCACCGCGGCGCTCGGTGTCGACGTGCACATTCACGACACTTACTTCGTTGTTGCCCACTTCCACTTCATCATGGTCGGCGGCGCGATCATGGGCTACTTCGCCGGATTGCACTACTGGTGGCCGAAGATGACCGGGCGCATGTACTCAGATGCAGCCGCGAAGACGGCGGCAGTCATCGTTTTCGTCGGTTTCAACCTGACGTTCGGACCGCAGTTCATCCTCGGCTACCTCGGCATGCCGCGCCGGTACCACATGTATCCGGAAGAGTTCCAGGTGCTGAACGTGCTGTCGTCGGCCGGAGCATCGATCCTGGCGGTAGGCTACGTCCTCGTGGCGATTTACCTCCTCGTGTCGCTGTTCAAGGGCGAGAAGGCTGGCGACAACCCGTGGCATGCCACGGGACTCGAGTGGACGACGCAGTCGCCGCCGCTGCCGCACAACTTCGACGTGCAGCCGGTGGTGACCGAAGGCGCCTACGAATACTCGAAGCGGGAGATCAAAGTTGTCTGACGCGGCAGCGATTCCGGCCGACGCTCACGCGCACGGCCATCATCCCGACCTGCAGCACCACTTCGACTCGCTGGAACAGCAGCACGAAGCGGCAACGCTGGGTATGTGGCTGTTCCTGGTCACCGAGGTCCTGTTCTTCGGCGGCCTGTTCATGGCCTACCTGCTCTACCGCGTCTGGTATCCGGAAGCGTGGGCGGCAGGCAGCGAGGAGCTGAGCATCCGCCTTGGCGGGTTCAACACCGTGGTGCTGATCGGCAGCAGCTTGACGATGGCGATGGCGGTTCGCTCAGCGCAGACCGGATACCGCCGCGCGACCGTCGGCTGGCTGCTCGGCACGATGGCGCTCGGCCTCACGTTCCTCGTGGTGAAGTTCTTCGAGTACAAGGACAAGTTCACCCACCACCACGTCCCCGGCTACGACTTCCACATCGAGGGCGCCCATGCCGGCCTCGCAGGGCCGATGGAGATCTTCTTCTCGCTGTATTTCACGATGACGGGCCTGCACGCGCTGCACATGATCATCGGCTTCGGGATCATGTCCGTCATTACCTGGATGGCCTACCGCGGCAGGTTTTCAACCCAGTGGTCCACGCCCGTCGAGATGAGCGGCCTCTACTGGCACTTCGTCGACATCGTCTGGATCTTCCTGTTCCCGCTGTTGTATCTGGTGGACCGGACGGGTCAGTAGCCATGTCTCACATCTCGCCCAAGTCGACCTACTACACCATCTTCGGCATCCTGATGGGGCTCACGGCGCTGACCGTGTTCGCGGCGTTTCATCATCTCGGCGTGTTCAACTTCCCGGTTGCGCTGGGCATCGCGATCACGAAGGCGACGCTCGTCATTCTGTTCTTCATGCACGCGAAGTACAGCAGCCGGTTGACCAAGCTGTTCGTCGGAATGTCGTTCTTCTTCCTGATGATCCTGTTTACGTTGACCATGACCGACTACCTGTCGAGAGGTTTGAAGACCTACCCGGGCGGCGCGGCAGGTGCAGGGTATGCGCCGCCGCGGGCTAAATCGGCTGCTCACGAGGCGGCAGGGGAAGAGCCCAGGGAAGGCGAGGCCGCCCACTAAGTCCGTGCGGGTGGTGTCCGGCGTTAGCCGGACTAGAAGATCTCTCCGAACAGGCTCCAGATTTTTTCGCGGGCGCGGATGTGCAGCGGGCGGGATCGCCACGACTGCAGATCGAGCCGTCGCGACTTCCCGAGGTCTCGCTCGAAATCGCCGCGCAGCCGTTCCGCAACAGTGCGATCGAAGACTACGACGTTCAACTCGTCGTTAAGCTCGAACGAACGGTTGTCGAAGTTTGCGGATCCGACAATGCTGAGCGTGCCATCGACGATCACGGCTTTGGTGTGCATCATCGCCGGCTGGTACTCGTAGATCTCGATCCCCTGCTGCATCAGCTGGCCATACTGTGCCCGGCTCGCGAACTTCACCGGCTTCGCGTCGGTGACGTCGCCTTCCACGAGCATGCGAACCCTCACGCCGCGCCTGCGCGCGTCGGTCAGGCTCCATTCGGTTGACGCGTCGGTGATGAGATAGGGCGATTGGATGTCGATCGACTGCCGCGCGGCCGCCAGCGAGAGCAGGTATGCCAGCTTGAGGGAATTGGTCCCTCCCTCCGGCGAGCTCCAGATGACGATCGAGCTGGCCGGGCCGCGAGGATTCGGATCGTGCGGCACGACGTCGGGCTCGACAACCCCTCCCGTTTCGATCCAGTTCTCGTTGAAGGCGGCCTCGATATCCGTTGCGGCGGGCCCGGCGACCTTGACATGGGTGTCTCGCCACCGCTGTTCCTTGTCCGTATCCCGCGCCCACTGATCGTCGATGCCGATCCCGCCGACGAAGGCGACCTCGCCGTCGACGATCAGGGCCTTCCGATGTGTGCGGTAGTTCACTTCCTCGATCGCGCGGCTGCGAACCTTGTTGTACCAGCCGATGTGGCAACCGGCCTTTGTCATCCTCTCGATGTCGTCGCTGGATACCTTGGCGCCGAGGGAATCGAATACGAGGCGAACATCGACGCCACGCCCGGCGGCGGCCACGAAGGCATCGGTGAACTGTCTCGCGATGTCGCTCGTGCTGCTGTAGATGTAGCCCTCGAACGCGACGCGATGCCGAGCCTCGTGGATCGCCCCGAGCATCGCCGGAAAGGCTGTATCTCCGTTTGTCAGGACGGTGTATCGATCACCGGACGTCAGCGGATGTCCCGTGAGCTTTGCGAGATATCCCGGATACGCTTCGGCGCTGGTCGCGAGCGATGTCCGGACTCGCAGTGTCTCCTGGTCCTGGGCGATGACCAGTCCCATACCCACGATGATCAGGACAATGACGACGCCGATGATGAGGTTTCTGGGCTGCGGCAGCTTCACGCTCAGGTCATGTGCAAGCCAAGGACCGACGAGGTCGCCAAAGGTTGAGGCGGTCGTGGTACAAAGTTGCCGTGCGCGCCATCGTTCTTGACACTACGGTTCAGCTCGACGCCTCGAGGCTGGCACCAGCGCCGGCCGACAGCGAGGTCCTGGTCCGGGTCACCCGCGCCGGTGTCTGCGAAACAGACCTGCAACTGATCAAGGGCTATATGGGATTCCGCGGGGTCCTGGGCCACGAGTTTGTCGGCGTGGCGGAGTCCGGCGACTTCACCGGGCAGCGCGTGGTGGGTGAGATCAACTGCGCGTGCTGGCAGTGCGACACATGCCGCAGCGGCTTCCCAACCCACTGCCCGAACCGCACGGTGCTCGGGATCCTCAATCACGACGGTGCCTTTGCCGACCTGATTGCCGTACCGCAGCGGAATCTCCACCGAGTGCCAGACTCGGTTCCCGACGATATTGCGGTATTCACCGAACCGGTCGCGGCGGCTTTTCAGATCCCGGCGCAGATCGCGATTGCCGGGACGGAACGGATTGTCGTCCTCGGGGATGGACGGCTCGGAAACCTGTGCGCCCAGGTGCTCGCGTCGATGGCGGACGATGTGCTCGTGGTGGGGAAGCACAAGGAGAAGCTCGCGTTGCTCGAGGCCATGGGGCTGAAGACTGCGCTGTTGTCCGACCGTACGCCCGAGAGGAGCTTCGACATCGTCGTCGACTGTACCGGGTCGGAGTCTGGACTCCCGACGGCGCTGAAGCTTGTCCGGCCCCGCGGAACAATCGTGCTCAAGACGACGGTTGCCGGCACACAGACGCTCGCATGGGCGCCATTCGTGATCGACGAAATCACGCTCGTCGGTTCTCGCTGTGGCCCGTTCGACCGCGCGCTCGACGCTCTCGAGCACGGACTCGTAGACGTTGAGCCGCTGATCACGGACCGGTTCAACCTGTCCAACGGCTTGATGGCGCTGCAGCGAGCGCAGCAGAAAGGCGTGCTGAAGGTTCTGCTCGAGATGGATACATGAGAGTTCGCGCTTCCGGGTTCTCGGTGCCCGGTTCGTGTTCAGGTTCGGTTCGTCGTTGGGCGTTCGTTGTTCTATGTTCTGTACTCCCAATCGCTTGCAGTGGTGCCGACCAGCTGTCTTCGGCTTCCAGCAATCTAATTGTCGAGCGCGCACGCGTGAGTATGGGCTCGGAGATCCATCTCACCGCGTGGACAGACGACGAGCCGCGCGCCTTACGAGCCTTCGAGAGAGCGTTCGACGAATTCGATCGCCTCGATCGCCTGCACAGCGTGTGGAAGGATGGCAGCGATGTGTCGCGCGTCAACGCCGAGGCGGGGCAGTCGCCGGTCCGGGTCAGTCCGGAAACACTGGACGTGCTTCGAGTTGCCCGCCAGGTAAGCGAGTGGACCGGCGGCAAGTTCGACGTCACGTTTGGCGCGCTGTCCGGCCTGTGGAAGTTCGACCATGACCAGGACAACCAGATTCCGCGTGCCGAGGACCTCCGACGGCAATTGCCGCTGATCGACTTTCTGGCGATCGACGTGGACGCCGGACACGGCACGGTGTTCCTGAGGCGGCGCGGAATGCGCATGCACTTCGGCGGAATCGGCAAGGGCTACGCCGTGGATCGGGCTGCCGCGATTCTTCGTGCGGGCGGCGTGACGAACTTCCTGATCCAGTCAGGTGGCGATCTGTATGCCGGCGGTACTCGCGGCGATCGTCCCTGGCGCAGCGGCATCCGCGATCCGCGCGGTCCCGCGGACCGCGTCTTCGCGGCGATGGACCTGCGGGACGAAACTTTCAGCACGTCGGGCGACTACGAGCGTTTCTTCATGCGAGAGGGCCGCAGGTACCATCACATTCTCGATCCGGACACTGGTCAGCCGGCGCGCGGCTGTCGCAGCGTCACCGTTGTGGCGAAAGAGGCGGTGCTCGCCGATGCATTGTCGACTGGGGTGTTCGTCCTCGGACCTCAGGCGGGGATGACGCTCATCGAACAGCTGCCGGACGTCGAGGGCGTGATCGTGAGCGACAGGAACGAAGTGCTGGTCTCGACCGGTCTCAGGGGGCGGCTGGAGCTGAGGCAGGCACCGACCGACGCGCCATGATGTCGGCCTTGCGGATGATGATCAGGTGGTGGGGACACTTCTTCGTGTCCTCGTACAACCGTTCGCAGTCGTCGCAGCGCACACATTCGCTCAGCACGATCTGAGGACCGCGAATCGCACCCCACTCACAGGCCTTTTCGCAGATCCGGCAGTGCGTGCATTCCTTCCAGCGTTTGATCCGGAACACCGTGAGCTTCGACAGCAGGCCCAGGGCCGCACCCAATGGGCAAAGGAACCGGCAGTAGGCGTTGCGCACGAACAGCGAGACGACGAGCAATACCGCAAGCGCGGTCCAGAGCGGCAACGTCTTGCCATGGAGCCCGAACATCCAGAATGGTTCGATGTACGGGTAAATCAGCGGATCGCGCGTGATGATGAAGTAGCTGATCGCAAATGCAAGAATGCCGTACTTGATCAGCGAAGCCCGTTTTTCGATCACCTTCGGGATCTTGATCTGCCAGCGGTTGGGTGCCACGCGATCGATCAGTTGCGTGAATGCGCCAAAGGCGCACAACCGTCCACAGTAGACGCGTCCCCACAGGACCGTTGAGACAATCGTCACGATCGTGAGCAGATACCAGGAGAGGTTCTGTCGGAAGATCGGCAGGTTCCCGCCAAAGAGGCCGAAGACGTTGACGACGGAGATCAGCTGGCTCTTATAGAAACCGAGGAACGCTACCGCACCGACCAGCGTCGCGTATTTCAGCGGCACGCTCTTGCGGAAGAAGCTGACGAACGCAAAGACGAGGAAAGCACCGACGGTGAGCAGGTCGGGAGCCTGTGCTCGGATGTCTTCGGCCCAGGTGGGGACGTCTTCGTCTTCATCCTCGAAGTTCCAGCTCTTGGCGCCGGGCTGCGCGGCCTCGCCGACCTGAAGATCGGCCGCTACCAAATGAAATACGGGCCGGTCTTCAGACCGCCCCTGCGCAAAAGATGGCGTCCACGCGGCGAGGGCGAGCAGCAGCGCGAGAAGGCGCCGCGTCACGGCTTTGCCCCGGGCGGGGCGAGCAACTCACGCGCAACGCGCCTGGCGCTGTTGCGGATGGCCCTGACCGCGCTCGTCATGGTGATCGAGGCGCGCGACACGGCGTCAACGTCCTGTCCCAGCTTGAACGGGTCACGCACGTCCTTGCCCCTGAACTGCGCCCCAAAGGCGGGCCGATCGATCGAGAAGTCGCCGTACGGCTCGTGATGTTCTACGACGATCACGCCAGTCAGCAGCCCTTTGACGTCGATTCCCATCAACATCACGATCGGGCCGCCGTAGCCTCGCTCGAGCGGCGATACCTCAGTCGTCCAGAAGGCGTAGCCAAGGACGTTTTGGGTCCCCGGCCCGGCATACGCGGTGAAATGGGGAGGTTCGCCGCCTTTGGGTGAAAATGCAGTGGCGGCGGGGAAGAGCTGCTTGAGGCGTGCCTGGAGAACGTCGGCCGACTGGCCTCCGGCCGTGATCACAATCGTTGCACCCACGACGAGCGTGACTGCGGTGGCGGCGCGCTTCAGAATCATCCCGGACGCAGAATTATAAGGGACCTATGCAGAGAGCCATGATGTTTGCCGCCGCCGTGATGCTAGCCGCCGCCACGGTGCCGCCCGTCCACGCCCAGCCGCAGGCCGAGCCGCCGAACCCCCTGACCACGGTGAAGCGGCTCAAGTGCCGGTTCCCGACGGCATCCGCGGCGGCGTGGAAGAGCGGAGACCCGCAGGTGCAGCTCAAGACCCAGGAACTGTT
This sequence comes from Vicinamibacterales bacterium, assembly GCA_035647075.1. Classification (GTDB taxonomy): domain Bacteria; phylum Acidobacteriota; class Vicinamibacteria; order Vicinamibacterales; family UBA2999; genus Gp6-AA40. Next base: position 13,657 of record DASROF010000097.1, read on the forward strand.
GTTCGAGATCAACAACATCGACGTGCAGGATGGTACCGCGGAGTTCATCGGCACCGCCGGCCGGGCGTACGTCACGGCCGTGTTGTCGGGCTGGAGTCTCTACTTTGTCGAGAACTCGGTCGGTCAGTTGAATGTCACGACGGTGTTTGCGCAGGAGGCGTCGCCAAAACGGTTGAAGGCCGTCCATTCACGGCACGGCTACCTGCAGATGACGGTCGGCAAGTTCATCGCTGAGCCGTCGGTATCGCAGAACTACGGCGATTGCGAAATCGTGGAGTGACGCCTGATAACATGAAACTGGTGGCCCGCTCCTTTGGATTCGTTCTGTCGATGACGCTCTTCGCGGCCCTGCTGTTTTCAGCAGCCACCTCGACCGCGCAGCGTCCGTCCGAGGGGCAGCAACTGGTGGAGAAACGCTGCCAGGGATGTCACACCATGCGGCGCGTGGACACCGCGGCCAAGGACGCCAAAGGCTGGCAGGAAACCATCCAGGTGATGATTCAGGACGGCGCCGAGATCGAGGAGAGCGAGATTCCTGTGATGGTGCAGTACCTGGCGCGGGAGCATGGTCCCGTACCCGAGGGGCCTGGCAAGCAGATCCTGCTGAATACGTGCACCATGTGTCACAACCTGCAGCGCATCAAGAACGGCCGGCGCTCGCCTGAAGAGTGGGAAGAGACGCTGCTGGCCATGCTGAACGAAGGCGCGCCGGTGTCCGACGAGCAGTTCCCCGTCATCCACGCGTATCTCTCAAAGAACTTCGGCGTCGAGTGACGTCGAGGTAGTATCCGGCTCTCAGCCGGGCCCTTCCTTCGTCCACTCCAGCAGCTCGCCCGGCTGGCATTTTAGAGGTTGCCTTAGTTACTTCCGGCGCAGAGGAGCACGACGCAGACGGAGAGGATGTTGCGCCCTTTGGGAGGAGTGGGAATGCCGCGTTCTTCCATCATCCGTCGAATGAGCGCGGACGTTTCGGGATACTCAACGGCGGACTGCACGCCGACGCGGACTAGACCGTCCGCGTAGTCGATCGCCTGCCAGCGATAGCCGGCGGCGGCAGACGTCGCTTTATCCGTGTCGCGGCTGCCGTGATCTCGCTG
>DASROF010000098.1:0-22781 GCA_035647075.1 Vicinamibacterales bacterium
ACGGTTCCGCCGGGTGTCACCGGGCTTCTCGGCCCGAACGGGGCAGGCAAGTCGACGTTCATGAAGCTCGTCACCGGTCAGCTTCGTCCGAGCAAGGGCACGCTGACTGTGCTGGGCGAGTCCATCTGGGAGAACCCAGACATCTACTTCCGGATCGGATTCTGTCCAGAGCAGGACGCGTTCTACGAGCGGATGACGGGGCTCGAGTGGGTCACCGCGCTGCTTCGGCTGAACGGAGGTACTGAGAGCGAAGCGGCCGAACAGGCAAGGCGCGCGCTCGAGACGGTCGATCTGTCCGACGCTGCGAACAAGAAGATCGGCGCGTACAGCAAGGGCATGCGCCAGCGCGTCAAGCTGGCTCAGGCGATCGTCCACGATCCCGACCTGCTGATCCTCGACGAACCACTGACGGGGATGGACCCGATCATGCGCCGCCGGACGATCCGTCAGATCAAGGACTGGGCGAAGGCCGGCAAGAGCATCATCGTCTCGAGTCACATCCTGCACGAAGTCGAGTCGATGACGTCGAACATCCTCCTGATCAACAACGGCCGCATCGTGGCCGAGGGCAACGTGCATCAGATTCGCGACCTGATCGACACACACCCGCACACGGTCTTCATCCGCGTCGGTGATCCGCGGACGCTCGCGCAGATGGTGCTGGCGGAAGACGGCGTGATCAGCATGCGGTTCGAGCCAGGCGCGCTCGTCGTTGAAACGGCGCGTCCCGACGCGTTCTACGCGAGGGTCACGCAGTTGGCAGCGTCCGGCGAGGCCGGACCGATCGACGAGGTGACGTCGCCCGACGACAACCTGCAGGCCGTCTTCCAATACCTCGTGAAACAATGAGCAGCCAAACAGTGATGAGCAAATCCTCATCGCCGGTCGCCGGCGCGGCGCGTATCTTCGATTTGTCGCTGGGCGAGTTGCTCTGGTCGCGCCGGACCATCTTCATGGCGCTCGTGGTCGGCGCGCCGGTGCTGCTGGCGACCGTCGCCCGGATTGTTCAGGCGAGCGGCGTGGCTCCGCTGCGCGTCAACGGCTCGCGCGTCGATGCGGTCAGCATCTTCGGGATGATCATCTGGGTCCTGTTCCTGCGCTTCATCGTGCCCGTGCTCGGCGTGTTCTACGGGACCTCGCTGGTGGCCGATGAAGTCGAAGACAAGACCATCACGTATCTGTTCACGCGGCCACTGCGCCGTGGAGCCGTGCTGCTCGGAAAATACCTCGCCTACCTGGCGTGCACCACGCTGGTGGTATTGCCCTCGGTGATGATCGTCTACTTCATGCTGGTGCCGTTCGGGGAGATCCCACGCAGTTTCACCGCGTTGATGACCGACCTGGGACTCCTGGCCGTCGGCATCGCCACATACGGGGCGCTGTTCACCTTCGTCGGGGCCTGGCTGAAGAGGCCACTCGTCGTCGGGCTGATCTATGTGTTCGGGTGGGAACAGTTCGCGATGCTGATGCCGGGCTACCTTCGCCGGTTCACGCTTGCCTACTACCTGCAGGCGCTGGTACCTCATGCGATGCCGGCCGACGAGGGGGTGGCGTCGCTCCTTCGTTCTGTGTTCTCCGAAACGCCCTCGGCCGGCCTCAGCCTGCTGGTCCTCGTCACGGTTACCGTCGTGTCGCTGTTCCTGGCCATGCGGGTCATCGAGCGCCGGGAGTACGTTTTAGAGCAATAATCCCCGGACGAGCCGTTCTGTGCAGGGTCGGACCACCGCGGAACCTACGTCCGCCAGACTCGTATAATGAGTCGTTGGAGTCCCACATGACGAAACGCACCCAGCGATTTGTATTCCTCGGGGTCGCCATTCTCGTGGTTGGCCTTGGAACGGGCCTCGTGGCCTCATATGTCGGGCTCCCGAACCTGGGAATCGTCGGCAGCGACGGCCCGGCCGAGTTGGCCTACGTGCCCCCGGACGCAACGGTCGTCGCCTTTGCGGACGTCCGGGAAGTCATGGACTCCCAGCTTCGCCAGAAGCTGCTGAAAATCTCACCCGAAGCCGACCACGGTGCGGATTCGTTCCAGGCCGAGACCGGCATCAACATGCAGACCGATGTCGACCGGATCGTCGCCACGATCAGCGGGACCCCAGACCCGTCCAATCCCGCCAACATGCGTCCGCTGCTTCTTGCGCGCGGGCGGTTCGACACGGCGCGGATTGAAGCCGCCATTCGCGCCAAGGGCGGCACGGTCGAGGAATACAACAAGCAGCGCCTCATCACCCTGCAGAACGAGCTAGGCCTGGCCTTCGTTGAGCCCGACCTTGCGGTTGTGGGAGTGCCGGCGTCGGTCCGGCGCGCTATCGATACGAAGGCATCTGGCAATAACGTCACGAGCAACGCCGACGTCATGCGCCTGGTGCGCGATTTCGACAGCGGCAACGCGTGGGTCGTGGCTCATATTGAAGCAGTGACCAGCGGAAACGTAATCCCGGCGGAAATCAAGCAGCAGCTGCCCCCGATCACCTGGCTGGCGTTGAACGCGCGCATCGACGATGGCGTGAGCGCGATGGTCCGGGCAGAGGCCCGTGACGAAGCCGCGGCCAATAATCTTCGCGACGTGATTCGCGGGCTGGTCGCCTTGGCCCGCTTGCAGACTGCACAGCATCAGGAGCTGGCGCAGTTGGTGAACTCCCTGGAATTGGGTGGTCAGGGCACTACCGTCTCGCTCGGTCTGACCATTCCGCCGGCCGTCATCGACATGCTCGGTGCGCTGCGTGGTGCGCAGCCGCCAGTGGCGCCCCAGGGGATTCCGGGAGCCACGGGCCCGCGCCGACGTCTGCCGCCGGCACTATAAGCAAGCACTGTAAACGAGCATCCGTCCCGCGGCGTAGATTCGGCCAGTAGCGTGGCCGAACTGGTGTTCTTCTACGGGACGCTCATGACCCCGTTCAATCGGACCGGGCGTCTGCGCATCGATCAGCATCTCTCCTTCAAAGGCCGCGGCACTATTCAGGCCGCCCTCTTCGATCTCGGAATCTATCCGGCAGCGGTGCCAGCGGCAGACAGCCGCGTGATTGGCGAAATCTACGAGCTCACAGAGCCTGTCCCTGCCCTGCGCGCGCTGGACGAGCTCGAGGGATATCGTCCGAGCGATCCGGAAACAAGCCTCTACACGCGCACTCGCACAGCGGTCGCCATGGAAGACGGGTCAACCGTTGAGGCGTGGACCTATTTCTACAATGCGCCGCTCGGACGAGCGGAACGGATCGAATCCGGCGACTACCTCGAACATTTGAAGGTCCGCTGACTTGGCCCTTAGGCCTTCGCCCTTGGGCCTTAGGCCTTCGCCCTTGGGCCTCCCTATGTCCCGGCCCGGTGCGCCTTCACGGCGGACAGAAACTCGGCGATCGCCGTACGCACACGATCGGGCAGCTCGACGAATTCCATGCCTGAGTGGTACGTGACGACATCCTGGTCGACCTCACTGATGTGCGAGTGGACCACTCGTGCCCTGACGACGACCGGCGTCGAGCCGAGCGTGAGACGCATCTCGTGAAGCGAGTTCAGGTGGAGCGGGAAGCGAGTATCCACGGCGAGGCCCTTCACACTCAACTGGGTCACCGCCATTGGCTCGAACACCATGATCTCGCCCTTCAGCAGGCCGAGCATCGGCACTCGTTCATGTTGACGTTCGGTCATTCGAGTGGGATCGAGCAGGTTTATACCGTACAAACGAAGGGGCGGCCCGGAGGCCGCCCCTGAAATCGCCAGTAGCGCGCGGGCATCCTGCGCGATTTCAATTCATGCGCAGCGACGGACGGACGGGAATGGCGTCCTCCTCTTCGTCGGCCAGCTGCGAGATGACCGTGTCGAAATCCTGGCCTTCGTACTCTGTTGTGCAGGTCAGCACCGGGATATCACGTGTCTGCGAGTCGAGTTTCAACATCGTGAGAAGCTGGAACCCGTCCAGACGCTCGATGCGCGTGCACAGAATCACCAGGTTCGGCAGGACTTTCTTGATCTGCGAGTACGCGTGCTCCCCGGACTCGACAAACACCATGTCGTAGCGGCCGGCATCGAGCACTGATTCCAACATGCCCAGAACTTCAGTGTTGCCGTTGACGACAACGACCTTCTGCACTGGTGTGACGCCGATCCGGGTCTCAGTCATCTGCGTAACCCGCCCTTCTGTCCCACGTTAATTCAGGATCTGTGCCACGATGAATTCCAGAAGCAGGCGAAGAACTGCACCCGTTCTTATCGGCTTCCGACGGAGTGTCCTGATAGCCGTGTCCAGTCGCACTGGCGCAGCTGGGTAGCTAAGTGCTTGCGGAGGAGTTGTTTGACGACGAAGCCCGCCAATATGTCAACCGGGGCGTTACTGTGAAGATCTCGCCCGTTCTGCGAGGGTCCAGATGCGTCGGCCGCTAACGGCGGCGCTGCTCGCCGGCGCGGTCTGCGTGCTGTCGTGTAAACGCGTGGATCCGACTGAGCAGCGTATCGATCCGCGCGTGTCGGGGCTGGTCGAGGCAGTTTTGCCCTCCCGTTTACAGGAAACCGTGGCAACTCTGGCAGCCTTCCGGACCCGGAACACACTGTCCGATACGACGTCACCCGATCGGGGAATCGGTGCGGCTCGTGAGTGGATTCTGAGAGAGCTGCAGCGGGCGAGTTCGCGCCTTCAGGTGAGCTTCGACGTACACCAGCTGGCGCAGCAGGGCCGCATTACCCGACCCGTTGAACTTCGCAACGTGGTGGCGATCCTGCCGGGCCGCAGCGCCCGGCGCATCTACATCACAGCGCACTACGACACGGTGAACATCGGGCCGCAGGCGCAGATCGGAGCGCTCACGCAGCCGCCCGGTGTGACGGTGCCCGATGCGCAGCTGGATCCAGCGCAGGACTACAACGTCGATGCACCTGGCGCGAACGACGATGGCAGCGGCACTGCGTTGACGATTGAGCTGGCCCGCGTGCTGGCCGGCAGCGGAATCGACTTTGATGCCACGCTGGTGTTCGCGTTGTGGGCAGGAGAGGAACAGGGTCTGTTCGGTTCGCGGGCGCACGCCCTGCGCCTGCGCGAGGCAAATGTTCCGGTTGAAGCAGTCTTGAATAGCGACATTGTCGGCAACTCCCACGGCGGGGATGGAGTAGTCGACGCAGGCAGCGTGCGTCTGTACTCGGCGGGCCCCGAGGACTCCATGTCGCGATCGCTCGCACGATTCATCGAAAACGCAGCCGTCTGGTACCTTCCGGAGCACACGGTACGGTTGATGGCGCGCGAAGACCGGTTCAGCCGCTCGAGCGATCACACCGCGTTTACCCAGGTAGGGTTTCCAGCCGTGGTCTTCCGCGAATCGAAGGAAAACTTCGCCAGACAGCATGGCAGCGGAGACACGCCCGACGGCGTGGACGCCGCCTATCTGGCGCAGAACGCGCGGGTGAATGTGGCGGCCGCCGCGCTCCTTGCGCTTGCGCCATCAGCGCCACGCATCGTCAACGAGAAGGGGCAGCCGCTGATCGGCCGGCAGCCGTCCGGCTATGACGCCAACCTGCGTTGGCTCGCTTCGCCGGGAGCCGTCAGCTATCGTATTTATCGCCGGACACCCTGGTCGACTGAGTGGCAATCGTCGGAGACGGTCGGCAATGTGACTCAGCACGTGGTGACCGGGGCGTCGATCGATGACTGGGTGTTCGGCGTCGCTGCCATTGGCCCCGGCGGCCACGAAAGCCTGATCAGCGTCTACGTGCCACGCTCGCGCGCGGACGATCCGATCAAGTTTGCGCAGTGACGTCACGTGTCACTTGCTACTTGTTACTTGGCCTGATACCAGACCACGTGGTCGCCATCGTCGCGCGCGTCGGAGTATTCGACCGTGACGTAGCCCACCGAACGCATGCCGGAGGACGGCAGTTCGAGGAGCGCATTGTTCGAGAGCAGTAACCCTCCGGGTTTCAGCATCGAATGCACGTTTGCCAGCGCCAGCGCCTGCTCCAGCACGTCGTAATACACAAACACGTTCGTCGCGACGACGAGGTCGAACCGGTGCTTGTCTGACCGTTGAGCCACGATGTTCAGATCCAGGGGCTCGATGCGGAGAGCGACGGCCGGACGCACCGACACCGTCCGAACGTCAACGTTTGCGCCGGCAACCGTCGCGCGAGCCGGCGCCGTGACTGTGCCGACGCGGTCGCCGGCAGCCCTCCAGTAATCGAGCACCGGCGGCTTCCATTTCACGTCGCGGTCCAGCGGCAGCCTGATGCGGTACGGCTGGCCGGCAGCGGCGCGTTGGCGCGATCGGGTCAGGTGGTCATTGACGCGCGGGCTGATGTCGAGGGTGGTCAGGCGGATGCTGGATGGATCGGTGATCAGGCCGACCCTGACGAGAGAGTCGATCAAGGCGAACGGCTGCATCGTCTGCTGCGGGTAGAAGTCGTATCCCGAGGTCTTGTCCGTGAAGTCCAGGCCCGGACCAATCACCGCGACATCGCGAACCGCGCCTGCCTTCAACAGACCGCGCTGGCGCAACTGCACCAGCGCCTGCTCCAGTGCAAAGCTGGGTCTGAAGGACGTGTCGAGCGAAAGCCCGCGATCGCGGAACAGTTTCGACTGGGCGGCGAACTGGTCGCTGGCGTTGCCGGCCTGGCGGATAGCCTGTATCTCGCGCGTCAGTGCGGCTCGCTCGGCGATCACACTCTGAACGAGCTCGTTCACGTGTACGAGGAGGCGGGCGCGGTCTGCCGCGGACGCTGTCTTGTAACCCTCTTTGACGAACAACTGCTGTGCGAACAGCCGCCGCTCATCCTGGCCCGGTACCGCCAGCGCTGCCACGAGGTCCGTCGCACGCGCGGCAATCAACTTCGCGCGCTGCGCATCGTCCATCGCCGACGTGCCGGCTGTATCCAGCGGCACGCGCGGGAGTTTTGTAAAGGTCGTGCCGAACAGCAGCCAGTTGACGATCGTCTCTTCGTCGCCGCGCTGCAGCCGGCTGCGAATCGTCTGGTCCTGGCGCTGAACCCATTCGCTCCATGCGCTCTGCGGTCCGGCTGCGTCGACGGACTTGAGCTCAGGCGGGAGAATGTCGGCCAGCGCGGTCAGCGTGTCGCGCGTCTCCGCGTACAAGGTAAATCGCGCCTGGGCGGCGATCGCTGCCCCCAGCAGAGAGGCCAGCGCGGCGGCAAACAGGATGAGGCGTCGAGTCACGCAGACCGATGATCGCATGGCGGCTGAAAACAAAAAGGGGAGCCCGCAGGCTCCCCCTTTTCTTGTATCGAGTAGTAGGGGCCGAAAGTTCGGCCCCTAGGTAGCTCAGAACTCGAACTTGAATCCGAGCTGCATGCGGCGGAAGTCGTCCTTCGCGCCGGTGATCGAGGTGACGCTGTCGATCTGGGCGATGTCCGTGTGCGCATACATGTTCGCGTGGTTGAACAGGTTGTACGCCTCGAGCCGGAGGAGCGCCGCCTTGTTGCCGAACCGGAAACGCTTCCCGATGATGAAGTCCACGTTCCACGCGCCGGGGCCGTAGAAGTCGTTTCTCTTCGTCATCGAGGCCGGATACGGTCCGTAGTCCGACGTGCCGGTCAGTGGATTCACGTAGCTTCCGGCGTACGGTGCCAGCCCCGAGATGTCGAGCAGGTCGTACTCGTTCGGGTTGCCGGTCGCCGTCGATTCATTGACCGTTCGCTCGATGCCGGTTGGGTCGAGCGCTCTTATGCAGAGGTCCAGTGCGTTCGTGCAATCGAAGACACTGAACGGATAGCCGCTGCGCGCGGTGAACAGCGCGTTCACCTGCCAGCCGCCGAGCCACGGGTTGCTGCCGCCAAACGGCACGCTCCAGATGGCGCTGGCCGAGAAGCGGTGGCGCACGTCGAAGCCGGCGTGGCCGTAGTCGAGCATCGGATCGAACGGATCAAGGTAACCCAGGTTGAAGTAGCCGTTATTGTCCGCGTCGCTGAACGTTCCGCTCAGGTTGTCCTTGGCATTGCTCACCGTGTACTTGGACGTCAGCGCGAGACCCGTGTCGCCGAACTGACGCGAATCCGCCGAGAACACCACGCCGTGGTACTGCGACCGGCCGCGGTTGCCGCGGGTGTTGAATGCCGTGTACTGAGAGTTCGGCCGTGTGGTGGCTGTGCCAACTCCTTCGTAGACCAGTGGCATTCCCCGTCTGTTGACATCGGAGAGGTCATACAGGTTCCGGCCGGAAGAGCCGTTGTATTCAACCGATCCGGTCAAGAGCCCGGCAATGTCCTTGGTCACCGACACGCCGTAGATGTGCGAGTAGGCGGTCTTGATGTTCTGATCCACATGGCGGAGGCTGCCCGTCGGAATCGTCTTGGTCACGCCCGCGACGCCGCCGAACGGTCCCGCATTGTCGGTGTAAATCTGCTGGACTCCACCCGGGAGATCCGTGTTGTCAATCGTCGCGACCAAGTACAGCGGCGGGTTGAACAGCACGTTGTAAGTGACGTTGCCGAAGTTCCGTTCGTAGGCCATACCGTAGCCACCACGGACGGCGGTCCGACCGTCACCGAACACGTCCCACGCGAAGCCGAGGCGGGGAGCGAAGTTGTTCTTGTCCGGGTTCCACAATCCGCCGACCGGGCTGGTGTTGCTCGGCTGCGCGCTTCCCGTCCGCACCGAGTCGATGATCTGTTGCGGAGTGGCGGTCTCGATGTTGAGGTTCGGGTCACCCCAATAGAAGTTCGAATCGTATTTGGGGTCGCTCTTCGTCTGGGGACCGAAGTATTCGTAGCGCATCCCGAGATTCAGCTTCACGCGATTGCCGACGCTCCAGTTGTCGTTCGCGTAGAACGCGTACTCGCTGTAGCGGTTCTTGCTGAGGAAGCTGGGGAAATCGACCGGCGTGACGTAGGTACCGCCGGGGAATCCCTTCGGGTTGATCGCCTTCTGGAAGCGCGCGATCTGCCCGACCGCGAGGTTGTTCATCGACGTGGTGGCGTTGTTCGACGACGACAGTGCCTCAATCGCGTTGGAGTAGGCCGAGAAGGTGTGGTCATCCGCGATGTGCACGTACGAGCCGCCAAAGCGGATATCGTGCGCACCCTTCAGCCAGGTCTGATCCTGATAGAACTGCGTCAGCTGCTGTGGACCACCCGACGGGATATCGTTCCCCGGGTTGAACGGGAGGTAGCCGGGGAAGGCGATGCGATAGCCGTCGATCCGGACAGGGCCGCTGGGATTCATGGCGAGACGCGGCTCCGGTACGCGATCCACCGGCTGCTCCTCGGTGAGCTTGTTCCAAACCAGCTTCGACTGGCTGGTGAAGTTGTTCGACCACACGCGCGTCGTCGAGGCGTTGACGTTGTACTTCCGTTCCGCGCTGCCGCTGTTGTACTGCGGATACGGGCTCTGCGACTGCGTGCCGACGAAGGCGTCGACGCGTTGCAACGCGAAGATCACGTTCGCCTGCGTCTTGTTGTTGACCGAGAAGTCGACTTTGTTGACAGTCTGATAGTTGTTCTGCGGGAACCCGCCGCCCCCGTCCGTCGGGATGAGGATGTCGGCGCGGCCGAAGACCGGGAGGCCCGCCGGCAGATTGTTGAACGCCCCGGCGCCGATGTTCAGCTTCGAGGTGACATCCGCACGCGACAAGATCGGACCGTTAATCACGGCGCCACTGCCGTAGGACGCGAAGTAGTTCTTCACGGTCGCCGGGGCCTGAGCAAGGAACTCAGGTGTCAGGACCCATGAATTCATCGTAGTCTGGCTGCGGATGCCGATATATTCGAGGGACGAGAAGAAGTGCACTCTGTCCTTCACAATCGGTCCGCCCACGCTGTAACCAAGCTGACTGCGCTTGAACGTGTCCTTCTCTTTGTCGTTGGCAATGTTGTCCGGACTGTTCGACGCCAGCTTTTCGTTGCGGAAGAACTCGTAGCCGGTGCCGGTGACGCGGTTGGTGCCGGACTTGGTCACGAGGTTGACGATGCCACCCGAGGCGCGGCCGTACTGCGCCGAGAAGTTGTTGGTGATAACCGAGAACTCCTGAACGGCGTCGAGAGGAATTTCCTGGCCGATGCCGGCCGTGAACAGGTAGTTGTTGTCACCGCCGTCGAGCATGATGTTGGTGCTGGCCGTGCGCGCTCCGTTGATGCTGAAGCCGGTGCCGCGGCCACCCTGCTCGCCGCCGACCAGCGCGCCTTCGTCGGAATTCGCTTCCTTCACGTTGCCGGACAGCGCGACGAGATCGTACGGGTTGCGGGTCAGCGTCGGGAGCTCGGACAGCTGCCGTGCGCTGATCGTCGTCTTGAATTCGCCCGTGCGGGTGTCGATCGTTTCGGGGACCGCAATGACGGACACCTGCTCCGTCAATCCGCCGACCTCGAGCTTCACGTCCACGGCTGCCGTCGCGCCGACCGACACGGTGACGCGGCGGGCAGCGGTCTTGAAGCCGGTCAGCATGAAGGTGACTTCATACGTGTCGGCGTTGACGTTGGCGAAGAGGTAACCGCCATTGGTGTCGCTGACCGTATCGCGACTGACACCCGTGTTGACCGATTTCGCGGTCACGGTGACGCCGGGAACGACGCCGCCCTGGGCGTCCGCAACCGTGCCGGAAATCCGGCCGGTTTCAATCTGGGCCCACGCCGGGCCGAACGGCGCTGCGAGCGCTACGAGCGCCACAGCAAAACTAAATAGAACCGCTAGTCGTCTCATCGTGTGTCCTCCGCGTGAACACGCAGTCGACCTAACGTGGAATGCCCACGGCTCGTTCGACGGAGCCACGCGTCTGCCTCATTGAATTGTCTGAACTGCTTCGGTCAGTTACCGAAAAGGCGTACCAAATTGCCGGACAAGCTAAGTGGTTGCCAATTCAACGACTTGGGCGAATTGCCGGTGTGCGCCTAACCCTCTGGATCCATGAATCCCGTTGAATCGAACCAATTTCACGGATCTGCTCGGCGTCGTAATGCAACGATAACGGATACCACAATCGGGTGCCATATGTCTGCCCTCCAGGGCTTTGACCCTAAGGAAGTGTGAAGGCTACCAACGTTCTGACGTCCCCCCGGCAGATCCTCGTTCAATCCAAGCGGCGCCTTCCACACGATGGTGGCAGTGTTGGTGTCCACCGCGATCAACTGCGCCCACGGTGGACGCTGGCACGGCATGTTCGCCGTGCGGCCGTCGGGAAGTTTCATCGGTGCGGTAAACGAGGCGTACGGACCGGCGCGCTTGCCGGCCGGGGCTGGGTCAGCTGGAGCGCCCAGGACTGGGCGAGCGATCCGACGTTGGCGGGCGTGATTTCCGTTAGTTCGGTGTATTTCGTGCCTGCGGTCGCAGAGAGCATTTTTGATATAGTCATGCGGCTTTTCGGAGCGGACCACGTCCGGCTCAACCTAACCATTCTCAAGACAGGAGCTCTTCCAATGGCAGCGGATTTCTTTTTGGGCGAGTCGCTGGTCGGCGACGGCAACGAGGTCGCGCACATTGACCTGGTCATCGGCTCGAAGTCGGGCCCGGCGGGCGCAGCGTTCTGCAACGCGCTCACGAACAACAAGGACGGCTTCACTACCCTGCTGGCGGTTGTCGCCCCCAATCTGCCGGCGAAGCCGGACACGATCATGTTCAACAAGGTGACCATCAAGGGCGCCAAGCAGGCCGTGCAGATGTTCGGACCGGCCCAGGCCGCCGTGGCGCGCGCGGTCGTGGACTCCGTGGCTTCTGGCGTGATCCCGCAGAACAAGCTGGACGACTACTGCATCATGGTCGGCGTGTTCATCCACTGGGAGGCCGCCAGCGACCAGAAGATCTACGACTACAACTACCAGGCGACGAAGGAAGCGATTCAGCGCGCGCTGGCCAACAAGCCGAGCGCCGCGGAAGTCGTCGCGGCATCCAAGACGGCCCGTCACCCGTTCGCGAGCAACGCGGAAAAGGTCGGCGTCTAGGACCGTAACTCCCGACTCCCAACTTCCAACTCCCAACACTCCCGGGCTCGTGAGCCTTGGGAGTTGGTAGTTGGAGGTTGGGAGTTCTTTTTTCCCCATGCGCAAACTCCTCCTGCAACTCGATACGTCTCCGCATCCCAGCGTCTTTGATCGGGTCGTCGCCTACGACGGCGGCGCGGATGACGTCATGAGCTACGGCGGCGTGACGCCGGAAACGGTCCGCGATCTCGTGCACGGCGCGATCTTTACGCGTGGCCCGAAAGACCTTCACAACACGGCCATCTTCATCGGTGGCACCGACATGAGCGCGGGCGAGCGGCTGCTGAAGGCCGTGCGGAAAGCGTTCTTTGGGCCCTTTACCGTCTCGGTGATGCTCGACTCGAACGGATCGAATACGACAGCCGTTGCCGCCGTGACCAGGCTGCTCAATACGGCGGGCTCGAGCGGCCGGGCGGTCGTGACCGCGGGGACTGGTCCGGTCGGCCTGCGCGCGGCAGGCCTGTTGGCGAAGGCGGGCGTCGACGTGACCTTCACCTCGCGCCGCGCCATCGATCCGTCGATTGTCGAAGGTCTTCAGCAGCGATTCGGAGGGCGCGTCTCACACGCCGTGATGCCGGACAGTGCATCCGCGGATTCCGTGCTCGACGGGGCGACGATGCTGCTCAACACAGGCCCCGCTGGCGTCAACCTCGTTCCAAAATCAGCCTGGGCCGGACGCCGTGGGCTCCTCGCCGCGGCCGATTTGAATGCTGTGCCTCCGCTCGGTATCGAAGGCATCGACGTCACCGACAACGCCGTGCAACGTGACGGCGTCACGGTGTTTGGTGCGCTTGGCGTCGGCGGTCTGAAGATGAAGATCCACAAGGCGTGCATCGCCCGGCTGTTTGAGCGCAACGACCAGGTGCTCGACGCCGAAACGATCAGCGAAGTGGCGGGGGAAGTGTTGAAGTAATGCAGGATTCAGAATGCAGAATGCAGGCACAACGGCGATTCTGAATTCTGCATTCTGAATTCTGCATTCCGTTCGAGCAGTTCATGCCTCGCGTCATCGGCATCGACCCGGGTACAGTCAGCATCGACCTATGCGGTCTCGACGACGGCCGCGTCTTTCTCGACGAATCCCTTCCAACATCTGAAGCGCTGCGTGATGCGACGGCGTTCGTTGCGCGTCTGGAGGCTGCCGGGCCGATCGATCTGATCGTCGGCCCGTCCGGCTACGGCCTGCCGTGCATCCGCGCCAGCGACGTCGGCGACGCCGATCTGCGGCTGGCGGTTCTGGCGGCCGAGGGCGAGTCAGGCGGAATCGGTGGGCTGCGCACGCTCATCCGCGCGCTCGGCCGGTCCGGTCTGCCCGTGGTACTGACGCCCGGCGTGATTCATCTGGCCTCCGTTCCGGCGCACCGCAAAGCCAATCGCATCGACATGGGCACCGCGGACAAGGTCTGCGCTGTTGCCCTGGCCGCGCGTGAACAGTCGGAACGTCGCCGCTGCGCGATCGACCAGACGGCGTTGATCCTCCTGGAGCTTGGGGGAGCATTCACCGCCGCGATCGCCGTTGAGGATGGTCGAATTGTCGATGGCGTTGGCGGATCGTCAGGGCCGCTCGGTCTTCGCGCTGCCGGCGCCCTGGATGGTGAAGTGGCATTCCTCGCGGGCCGCGTCTCGAAGTCGATGATCTTCACGGGTGGTGCGGCCACGATCGCCGGCGATGCGCGCCTTGATCCCGCCGGATCTCCACGCCACAGAGTTGCGTGGGACGCTTACATCGAAGCCGCGGTCAAGGCGGTCGCGGGCCTTCGGGTATCGGCGCCCGCCGCGCGGGAGGTGATTCTGTCCGGGCGCATGGCGAACGTTCGCGAGGTACGTGACGAAGTTGTCCGCCAGCTGCGCCATGTCGATGATGCATTCAGGGTTGAAGTCCTGACAGGATTCGCCGCGTCCGCGGCGCACGCCGCCCAGGGGGCGGCGCTCGTTGCCGACGGACTCGCAGGTGGATCGAATGCAGACCTGGTTCAGACGCTCGGCATCGCCGACGCCACCGGAACCGCGCTCGATCACCTGTATGTCATTACACCGGAGCAGGCGAAACGGACCTTGGGAATCGAGTAGTGGAGCACGTCCTTATTTCCGGCATGTCGTGCCGCGCCGCAGCCGAATCGGCGGCACGCACAGGGTTCCGGGTGACCGCGCTCGATGCCTTTGCTGACCTCGATCAGTACCCGGCGGTGCATGCGTTGTCCGTGACGCGGGACTTCGATGTCGCCCCGACCGCCGCCGGCATGGCGCAGGCCGCGGCTCGAGTCACCGCCGATGCCGTCTGCTATCTCTCGCCGTTCGAAAACCACCCGCAAGCGGTATCAGTGCTCGCCGCCGGCCGGGCCCTGTGGGGGAATGCCCCGGCGACACTTCGCCGCGTGCGGAATCCGTTCGAGCTGCGTGACGTGCTGAGTCGCAACGGCTTCGTTGTTCCGCGTCTCACCAACGATCCGAACGGCTCGAACGTTTCGACCGCCTGGCTCCGCAAACCACTCCGTTCAGGCGGGGGCAACAGGATCCGCCACTGGGCTGGCGAGCCTGTTCCGCGGACCTCCTATGTTCAGGAGCGCATCGACGGCGTTCCCGGCTCGATCCTGTTCGTGGCGGCTGACGGACAGTGCGTTCCGCTCGGATTGTCGCGTCAACTCGTCGGCGATCCGAACTTCGGCGCGACCGGTTATCGGTATTGCGGCAGCATCCTCGCTCCGCTCGATGATCCGCAGTTCGCCCACGGACATGCGCTTTTCGCTGTTGCCACCGCACTCGCCCGGTGCCTCGCGTCAGAATTCCGACTCGTCGGGATCAATGGCCTCGACTTCATTGCGCGTGACGGCGTTCCATATCCGGTTGAAGTCAACCCGCGATGGTCGGCGTCGGTGGAGGTCGCAGAACGTGCGTTCGGGATGAGGTTCTTCGCCGCGCACGCCGGTGCCTGCCGGACAGGCGAGTTGCCCGCGTTCGATCTGGCGACGTCGCTGCGCGACGCTCCCGTTGTCGGCAAAGCGGTCGTCTACGCGCGACGGTCCGGGACCGTGAGCGATACGCGCTTGTGGCTCGAGGATCCGGCGGTGCGAGACGTCCCCCGGGCCGGAGAATTCTTTCGTGCGGGCCAGCCGATCTGTTCCGTGTTTGCGGTGGCAGGCGACAGCGAGGCGTGCTATCGGGACCTCGTCGCTCGGGCGGAATGTGTCTATTCGGGCATGAGCGCGACATCCCATGCAGCTCGGCCATCTTGACCTGCCGCATGCTTTGATTCACAGTTTCGGCGTGAAACGCCTTCTGCTTCTGCTCGCGGTGTGTCTTGTTGCCGCTCCGGCAGCCGCCCAGACCACGGGGCGGGCGGCGATCGATCGGGCCATTGCTGCGGTATATCCGAGCCTGGTTCGTATCTCCGTAGTCGTTGTCGAATCACGCGACGGCCGCGAGGTCAACCTCGAGGCGTCAGGCAGCGGCACCATCGTGTCCGCCGATGGCTATGTGGTCACGAATCACCACGTCGCCGGGCGTGCACGGCGCATCATCTGCACGCTCGCCAGCCGCGAAGAGGTGCCCGCTGATCTCGTGGGTACCGACCCGCTGTCCGATATCACCGTGCTGAAGCTTCATCCTGCGACGCCGCGCAAATTTCCAGCAGCGAAATTTGGCGACTCGTCCACCGTGCGGCGGGGTGACGACGTGCTGGCGATGGGAAGTCCACGGGCACTCTCGCAGTCGGTCACGCTTGGCGTCGCGAGCAACACCGAGATGACGATGCCCGGACGGTCGTCGCTGGATCTCGACGGAGAGGATGTCGGCTCGCTGGTGCGATGGATCGGCCACGATGCGGCGATTTATCCTGGAAACTCGGGCGGACCGCTCGTCAATCTCGCCGGCGAGATCATTGGCGTGAATGAAATCAGTCTCGGACTGAGTGGCGCGATCCCCGGGAATCTCGTCAAGCAGGTCACCGACGCAATCATCCGCGAAGGGCGCATGCGGCGAAGCTGGCCCGGCATCGAAGTGCAGCCGACGGTCGGCGGCAATGTCAAAGCCGGAGCGCTCGTCTCCTGGGTCGCCAGTGGTTCGCCAGCGGCCGCTGCCGGTCTGCAAGCCGGCGATGTCCTGGTGAAGGTCAACAACGTTCCGACCGACGCGCAGTTCGCGGAACAGGTGCCGCTCGTCAATCAGACATTGTTCGCGCTGAAGATCGGAGAGCCCGCGACCTTTACGCTGCTGCGTGGATCGAAGGAGATGAGCGTCAGGGTCACGCCCATCGAGCGTCCAGCGGCTCTGTTCACGCCGAGGGAACTGCGCGCGTGGGGTGTCGTGGCGACGGATCTCACCGCGTTCGAGGCGCGGGGCCTCGGTCGTCCGGGCACCGCCGGGGTCCGTGTCGTGAGCGTCCGAAACGGCGGTCCTGTTGAACAGGCCCGCCCGCCGATCGGTCGCGACGACGTGATCGTGGAGGTGGAAGGTAAGCCCATTGCCACCGTCGCCGACCTCGAGACGGTCGGCAACGCCAGCATTGGAAAGAAACTGCTGGTCACGTTCGAGCGCGGGCGTGAGCGCCGCATCACCATCGTCGAGCCCTCCGGCACGCACGTGCCGGACGCACCTCCTGCGGAGGCCCGCAAGGCGTGGGTGCCGATTAGCGTGCAGGTGCTCACGCCGCCGCTTGCCGAGCGACTCGGCCTCGCAGGTCGAACGGGCGTTCGCGTCACCCAGGTGTTCGAGCCGACGCTCGCGTTACAGGTTGGCGATGTCATCCTTGCCGTGGACGGTCAGTCGGTCCGCGCGACCGCAGCCACGGACGAGGAAGTGTTCGCGGCCGCCATTCGCCGTTCGGCAATCGGCGCCACCGTGTCGCTGACGGTCAATCGCGGTGGGAAGGAACTTGCGGTCCCGGTGACCCTTGCCGCGGCGCCGCCGCTGTCGCGCGAGATGAAGCGCTACGAGGACGAGGACTTCGGCTTCCGGGCACGGGATCTCGCCGACGCCGACCGCCGCGATCCACGCCTCGACCCCGACACCACCGGGGTGCTGGTCGACAGCGTCGCCAATGGAAGCTGGGCATCGCTGGGTCGCCTGTCGGCCGGTGACGTCATCCTCGCAATCGACGGTCGCGATGTCGCCAACGTCGATGATCTGGCGACGCGGCTGAAGGAAATCCGAACATCTCGCCCCTCAACCGTCGTGGTGTTCGTCCGGCGCGGCGTCAAATCACTGTTTCTTGATCTGCAACCCGCATGGCAATGACTGGAGGATTGATGGGCAGGCGACTCGTCGTGGCAATGTCGGTGATGCTGTGCCTCGTGACCTCGGCCGGGGCGCAGACGCCGGAGGAACGCGCGGTCGCCCGCGATCTGATCGCCAAACATGGGGACGCCGTGATCATCGTCCTGGGAACCACGAAAGTCCGCGTCAACCAGGGCGGCAAGGAAGTACAGAACCAGGACCAGCGGCTGCAGTCGCTGGTGACGCTGCTCGACAGCTCCGGCCTTGGCGTGATGTCGTTGACCGCGCTCGATCCGAGCGAATTTGCGACGGCGCAGTTGTCGCGCGGCCGTGGCGCCGGCGGCGGTATCAGTGTGACGACGGAACCTTCCGAACTGCGATATCGGATGGCCGACGGCCGCGAGGTTCCCGTTCGCGTGGTCCTGCGCGACAAGGAATTGGACCTGGCGTTTCTGCGTCCGATGGAGAAGCCGTCAGCTCTCATGCCTGCGATCGACACTCCTGCAGCCAAGGTCGGCGTGCTCGACGGGGTGATCAGCGTGCAGCGGCTGCCTGAAGTTGCCGGATGGCAGTCGACGGCGATGTTCTTTACTGTCCAGGCCGTCGTTGAAAAGCCGCGAACGTTCTACTTCCTCACCGGCGGTACTGCGGGGTCGCCCGTGTTCGACACGCGCGGGCGCTTTGTCGGCATCGTCCTGCGGCTGAAGAATGAAGCGGACGCGGCGGCCGCGCCCTTTATCCTTCTGCCCGCCAGCGACATCCGCGAGGTCGCGAAGCAGGCGAAGTAGTTAACCGCCGACCTTGATCACGATCTTTCCGAAATAGCTGCCGTTGTCCATGAAGTCGTAGGCCTTTGCCGCGTCTTCGAAGGCGAACACGCGATCGACCACCGGCCGGATCTTGTGCTCGCCGATGAAACGGTTCATCGCTTCGAAGTCGGCTCGCGATCCGACGTAGATGCCGGTCGCTGACGCACCAAGGCCCATCAGCCGTCCCACCGGGACATCGCTCGCAAAGCCGGACAGGCCGCCGATGAGCGCGATGTGTCCCTCGAAGGCCAGCGCTTCGAGCGCCTTTGGAAGCGTGTCGCGGCCGCCGACTTCCAGCACGTGGGAGACGCCGGCGTTGCCGGTGAGCATACGCACGTCGCGCTGCCAGTTCTCGTTGGTGCGGTAGTTGACGGTGCCGGCTGCGCCAAGCTTGCGTGCCCGCTCGAGTTTCTCGTCGCTGGAGCTGGTGATGATCGGCCGGGCGCCCGCGGCGGCCGCGAACTGCAGACCAAACATGGAGACGCCGCCGGTGCCTTCGAGCAGCACGAACTGGCCCTTCTTCATCGCCCCGTCGACGAACAGCGCGCGATAGGCCGTGACGCCGGCGCAGGGCAATGTCGCGGCCTCCTCGAACGTCAGGTGATCGGGGATGCGCACCAGATCCTCTTCGTGAGCGACGACGACCTCCGACAACATGCCGTCGATGTTGCCGCCGCCGCGCGCCGACGCGGCCACATCCGGCGTGCGCGGTCCGTCGTTCCAGCGCATGAAGAAGGTGCCGGCCACGCGATCGCCGACCTTGAACCGACGTGTGCCGTTGGCGACTGCGAGAACTTCGCCTGCGCCATCCGACAACGGCACGTGACCGGTCATATCCCCGCCGCCACCGGCCCCGTATTGACCACGCATCACGAGTAGATCGCGCTGGTTCAACGAGGCCGCCCGCACGCGAACGAGTACCTGACCGGCAGCGGTGGCGGCTGGCCGGGGCACGGTCTTCAGCGCAAGGCGGAATTGCTTGCCGTCGCGTTCGAGCTGGTACTGCCTGATTGTGGGACTTTGCGGGTTCGACGCCTGTCCATGGAGCGTGACTCCCGCGAGCGCTGCGAGCAGAACCGCACGTTTCATGCGCCGCATTGTAGCGTCCGGTTGTTTGCAGGGCGCCCTTTTTAGGGCCGCCAAGGAGAGTTGAGGTGGAAACCGCAGACTTGCCCGGAGAGTACAATCCCGCTCACGGAGGAAGGCGCAGTGGCTCGACGATCACTCTTCATGCTCGTGTTGCTGATAACGGCCAACGGCCTTGCTGTCGCACAGACGCCGGCGCAGGCAGGACGCGGCGGGGTCGCGCCGCCACCGGAGCCAAGCCCGACGGCGCCGCTCTATCGCCACACGGGCGAACAGTACCGTGTCTACAACTTCCCGGGCACTGGAGAATCGATTCCATATCGGTTGTTCGTCCCCACCTCGTGGACGCCGGACAAGAAAATGCCGATGCTGGTCACGCTGCGTGCCGGCAACACGGTGGACGGTCCGTATCGCGCTGGTAACGATCTCGTGAAACAGGCCGCCCAGCGTGGCTACATCGTCGTGACGCCGATGGGCTATCGCCCACTGAGCCAGCCGTATTACGGCAGCCGCTATCCGATTGCTCGAGTTCCGCCATCCGTTCCAGCGGCAGGCTGGACCCCGCAGGAAGACGAACGCGCGGAGCAGGATGTGCTCTACGTCATCGATCTCGTGACCAGGGAATACAACGTCGATACCGCGCGCGTGTATCTGCATGGCCAGAATCCGTCTGGTTCGGGCGCGCTGCACCTGGCCGCGAAGTATCCCGAACGGTTCGCAGCGGTCGTGGCCAGTTCGGCGCCGATCGTGCTCGACACGTATCCCTTCGACAGGCTGAAAGGCGCGGTGGCTCTGCTGGTCATCCACGGTGATCAGGACACGAACAATCCGATCGAGGCGTCACAGAAGATGGCGACGGCGGCAAAAGCCGCAGGCGTGGACACCGTCTACGCGACGGTGCCCGGCGGTACACACCTCGAGGCGTATCTCACCTACGCTTCGCAGATCTTCGATTTCCTGGGGCAGCATCACAAGTAGACATGCTCGCGACGTGTCTGGGGTGCGGCTGTGTGTGCGACGACATTCAGCTGCACGTCGAGGGCAACCGGATTGTCGATGCGCATAATGCCTGTCCGCTCGGCGCGCGCTGGTTTGGTGATGGTGGAGCGCCATCGCGAATCCTCGTTCGCGGCAGGGACGCCTCGCTCGACGAAGCGCTGACCGGTGCGGCGGACGTGTTGCGCGGAGCCTCACGGCCCCTGGTTCTTCTGGCTCCGGATATCTCGTGCGAAGCGCAACGCTCCGCTATCGCGATCGCCGACGCGCTTCGGGGCACTGTCGACAGCGTCACGTCGGCGACGGCGATCGCCACCCTGCTCGCGGCGCAGGAAGGCGGTCGTGCCTCGGCCACCCTCGGTGAAATCAGAAACCGCGCCGACGTCGTCGTGTTCTGGGGCGTCGATCCCTCGCGTCGGTATCCACGCTTCTGGAGTCGGTACGCGCCCGAGCCCACCGGTGTCCATGTCGGCGGCCGGCTCAGTCGCACGATCGTTGCTGTCGATGTCGGCAGCGCACGCGGACCAGAGGACGCAGACATCCGCGTCGCGGTGATGCCGGATCGTGAAGTCACGACGCTGACGGAACTGACCGCGGCAGCGACGGCTGGAGATCGGCACGGGCATCACGCTGCGACACTCCGTAGTGGCCAGCTTCAGCCGGACGTCCTGGAGACACTGCTGCGCGGGAAGTACCTTGCCATCGTTACTGATGCAGAGCCTGACGATGAGAGCGAGCCACGCGACGAGGGTCGCCGCGCCGCCCTGGCGGCCTTCGCGCAGGCGCTCAATGGGCCGACGCGGTGCGCGTTGATCTCGCTGCGCGGCGGCGGCAACCGATCCGGTGCCGATGCCTGTCTGACCGCACAGACCGGCTATCCGATGGCTGTGGACTTCTCGCGCGGATATCCGCGATACCGGCCGTATGACAATGCCGGCGTTCGAGTAGCGCGCGGAATGGTTGATGCGGTGTTGATCGTCGGATCCGTGGCCTCGGTTCCGCCGGCGCTGATTGCCGACGTCGCGCGTCTGCCGACGGTCGTCATCGGCCCGCGAGCCACCGAACAGGCGCCGCAAGCCGTCGTCGCAATCGACACCGGCGTCGTCGGCATCCACGAATCCGGCACTGCGCTCCGTCTGGACGATGTCGCGCTGCCGCTGACTGGAACGATCACCGGGCCTCCGGCAACGTTCGAGGTCGTTGCTGCCCTGGCTGGGCGACTGTAATTAGGGCAACGTAGTGTCCGGCTTTAGCCGGACCCTAATGGTCCTTACACGTGTCCTTATTGCTTCCCGACCAGATACTCCAGGCGGTCCGCTGACCCGATGTGGATCGTGTCGAGGTTCGCGTTCCTGTACGTCGGCTTCCACTCTGGTTGCCGCAGGACATACAGGTTGAACGCTGCGGTTGCCGGCGCGATGCGCGATGAGGACACGACGTTGTACGTCTGACCGTCGACGATGAAGCGCAGCGAGGTGCCGCGAACTTCGCCGGCACGCCGAAACCCGTTGCGAGGTGTCAGCGAGAGAAGGAAACGCCCGCGCCCTGGGAGATAGATCCACCCGATTGCGCCTGAGGCTTCGCCTGGACTCGTGAGAGTGGCGTCATTCACGGCCCAACCGTCGCGGGCGATCTTCTCGCGCATCGCTTCCGCCGTGTACACAGGTCGAGTGCTCATGGTGACCCGGGGCCGGTCCAGTCGCAATTCGGCGTCCCCTGCGGAGAAGTCCCGCGGTGGTCCGCCCGCAAACGCGAACTCACGCGGTGGCTCCGCATTAAATCCCGTCCGCCGCGGTTCCTGCAGCGTCACGTACTCGGTCATCTGCTGACCCCAGGCGTCGTTTGTCAGCAGGGTGAGCTCGAGCACTTCGCCACTCCGGACGACGCGCGGTGCCGGAAATCTCGGCGCGGGGAGCATTTTCCAGGTGCCGGGATCGGCGTCAAGAATCCGCTGATATTCAGGCGTCAACGACAATGGCCGAAAGGCGATGCGGTACGTCGTCTCCGACTCGGTCTTCATGACCGTCACCTGTGCGTCGTACCCGAAATACACCTTCCGGGACCGATCCACCATGACCCGGTGCACTGTGTCAGCGCCACTTTCGAGCGTCCACATCGCTAACGAGTCGTCGAGTGGGGGTACTGGTGGGACCAGGCGTGTCTCCCAGTAGAAATCGACGCCGCTCAACGACCGGACGCCGCCTTCGACACGGCTGGTCTGCGCGATCAGTTCGCTGTTGACGATGGCGAGAATCGCGCCGATGACGCAGAGCAGGTGGGTGATGCTCTTCATCTGACGTCTCCAACAACACGCACTTCGACCTCTTGTACCGGCTGGAAATCGGCGAGTGAGACAACCGGCTGATTGACCGACGGCTGCGTGCCGACGACCGGTTCCCGTCGTGTGATCGAATACATCCAGACCGCGGCCAGCAGAGCGACAAGGGCCAGACCGACGGGGACAGGGATGCGAATCGTTCCCGTCATCAGCCACCGCCACCAGGACGGCCGCCGTGATGGCTGTCTCGGGGCACGCAGATGTGGCGGCGTGGCTGGCGCTTTCCACTCGCGCAGCACCTGACTTAATTCACGATCGTCCAGCGGTTCCATGGGCATTCATCCTCAGCGGCGCAAGCATCTTGCGCAGGTTTTCGCGGCCCCGATGGAGCCGTGACTTCACCGTCCCAACCTCGGCATCGACCGCTCGCGCGATGTCGGCGAGCGTCAGTTCCTCGTACTCGGCGAGGATGACGACCTCGCGCTGCAACGGAG
>DASROF010000099.1:0-8995 GCA_035647075.1 Vicinamibacterales bacterium
CGGCATCGGTGCGCCCCGAGCGTTGGTCGTCGTGACTGGTTGTCGAACAACGAGCCGCTGCGGGATGTCGGGAGCTGGACGAAGTTGTGCCTCGTCCAGCACCCAACTACCTGAGAAGTCGGTTCCTCTTTGCGCGATCAACGTCACGGCAAAGAGCGACGACGCGAGGATCAGCGGTGGCCTGGACACGCAGGGATTGGACACCACCTGTGGCGAAACGGGCGCGTGTGTGAACCCGCGGCCCCTCCGCTGGCGGGAGTCGCTACGAGGTCACGTGGCGTGGTGATTCGTTGTGGATCTATAACGAGAGCTACGGTCCTTCAGGCGCGAACATCCGGCGGCGAGGGGAGACCTGGCGAATCGATGAACTCGGACGCCTGGTCATCAGCGTCGAGACCCGGGAAAAGGACGAGGCGGTAGCGACACGGACGCTCGTGTATCGCAGAGAAAAGCAGTAAGGAGCAAACGGCGTACGCCTCTTCTCACTTCGAAGAGTCACGGCTGCATTTGTCGCTGGTAGACAACCACTTGACGGTAGCTGCAGGCGGTGCTGCTCAGCGAGCCATCCGGCCATTCGACGGTGAAATTCCGCCAGATCGTCAGCTCGCCATGGCTCACGATGTAAACGTCGCGATGGACGTTGGTAGCGCCCCTTTTCATGGGGGCCATTACCCGCACCGTGGCGGCAAGCCAGCCCGCGTCAAGCGCTGCAGTCGCGACGGTCTTGTCCTTCAGCGTCACAGGGCTTCCGTCGAGCGGCAAGAGCATCTTAGAGCGGTCGGACTCAACATTCACCCCTTGCGGGGAGATGCTTATTCGCATGATTCGATCGTTCTGATCAGCCAGGTCGCAAGAACCACGGAGACCCTTAGTCGGGTCGTATATCCAGACACCGCCGAGACTCGTGATCTTCTCCGTCAATGTGATGGGTGTGCTGCTGATACCTTGGCCGAACGACCCCATCGGGAGGCACACGAGAATGGCGATGACGATCAGAACCGCTCGTTTCATGCCACCTCCGGTCGCCATGGTCCTCCTCTCATGTTACCGAACGGTTACCGCCCTAATCGGCTCTCGCACAACCATTTCCCTGGCAGCGCTCGATGCGCCGCCGGAGTTCCGCAAACCGAGGGTGGGATGGGAGCAGCTAGCGCGCGCGGAATCGCGTTCTGCACGTTGGCCGAGCAAGGCTGCATTTCTGCCAGCCGGTCGATAACGCCGCGAAGAATGAAGCATCGAACGCTGCTGATCTGGTTCGCGCGCAAGCGCGGCGTGCTGCGCTGACTGATGTTGTGTACGTGGTCAGTTTGGCGTCGGTCGCTCGATGTGATCGATCACAACAGATGGTGAACGCCCAGTCGTCCGCTCCAGTTTCAGACCCAGTTGCTCTTGTAATGCGGTGAAGACCGAAGGCAGATTGTCTGAGTTCGTTGCCTGCGCGTCGAATGTTTGGTCTGAGAACGTCAGCTTGAATGAATAGAAGCCTTCGAGGCCCGTGTGGTCTTCGATTGGCTCGCGAATCATCCCGTCGAGCCGATAGAAGGCCCGCTATGGTCATCCCTCCGGCGTAGGTCGTGTGGCTAACTCTCATGGTTGAATTGCAGTGGGACATGAGCAGCCGTTCGGTCTCTGCGCTGACCACTCCTTCCACCCTTCCGCGTCGCCCAGCATCCTACGTCTGGCCGCCCTTTTACCGTTACGTCGTAACGTTCTGAATCGGCGCCCACGATGGCAAACCATTGACTTCGGCAGGAGTCGCCACTGGATAGGCAAGCAGCACCAGGAGGCGGGCTGGTATCCAAACCATTCTGATCTCGCCCCTGGGCGTGTTCGCAATAGTGCCGCTGGTGGAAGGCATTGGACCGATGTTGCGCTTGATCGACGCCACGTCAAACACAGGAGCCGATTCTTGTGCGGCGAAGGGCAGCGCGGTGGCAACGAAGACGATCAGCAGCGCGCCGAGGCGAGTCATAGCTCGCAGTCCTTTCTTGGTGGCTAATCTGGGGTCGGGAACTCCACATTGTCAACCACTAGGAATTCGATACGCCCCTTGCCGGACTCTAGCTTCAGGCCTAGTTGTTGTTCTAACGCCACTGACAGCGGCGGACCTGTTGGCGATGGTGCATTCGCGGACGCCGACAGCGGACGTGCATCGTATGTCAGATCCCAGTCGTAGCGGCCAGTAAGGCCGGTGCGATCGTCGACGAAAGGTCGATCGCGGGTCGTGAGTAGCGGCAGAAGGGCGGCCAGCGGTTGACCTCTGACGCGGTCCCTCCTCTCCAGCGGCGAATAATCACCGCAGGGCTCTCCAGCCTTCGGAAGCGCGGACAACGTCAGGTCGCCCTTCCCTAAGGCCTCGGCGGCCGACGCCAACGTCTCCTCTCCAGTTGGGCAAGACAGCGTTGACCGTTTCAGATTCGGACCAAGCCTTCCGTCAGAACGCGCTAGCTTCAACACAGAGATGTCTACTTCCCGCATCTCCCTGTGAACCTTCAATCGAAATCGCTCTATCAGCAGAGTTTGTAGCATTTGGTTCATCTGAGCCGGAGTCGCTTCAGGATTCTCGGCCTTCGCCACGATGTCGAACCTCCGAGACAAGACCGACGAGGGGCCGCCGACGATTCGCCAGCCATCCAGCAACGCATCAAGGTCGTATGCGCGAGCGATCAAGACCCGTACTGGACTGGAGAGGAAGAGACGGCCAACGGCCTGCCTTGGCAGCGACGCCAACACGTCGAATTTCTCAGGACTCGGTTTGACCGACGCAACCTCGAAGCGCAGCGTATTTTGTGTGGGGTCCTGCTGTGCGTCCAACGCAGAAAAGGCCGCGACTAAAACGACGCCGAAAACGAGGGCACTTCGAGGCACGAGCAACTCCTCTCGGATTCAATTCTCGGTCGGCCGTTCAAGGCTATCGATGAAGAGCGCCGGCAATTGCGCGCGCGAGGATACGAGTTTCAGCCCCAGCTGCTCTTCGACCGCGACAAATACCGACGGCACCGTGCCCGGAGTGGACGACCCGCTCACGTCACCACGAGTACCAAGTTGCGCGGACGAGGCTTCGAGCGTAAGAAAATACGACCCAGTCAGGCCGGTCTTGTCGACAACCGGTCTCGCGGCGAGCCCGCGCAACACGAGCGGAAGCGCTGACACGGGTATTTCTCCCTCGACGCGTGTGCCCGCCTCCCGCATTCTGCACTGCGGAATCGCGCCGGCGGCTGACACGGGCTCCGGCGGTGGCGGGGTTTGTCCGGCGGCGATCGCCGCCTGCGCTGCCGCCCGTCTTTGCGCCAGTATCGCGTCGCAGTCACGCCCCACTTTCTTCAGACCCGGACCAAGCCGCCGATCCGACCTGGCGAATACCAAATCGTACGCGGGTACTTCTCGCGTTCCCATGTGCCATTTCAGCTTGAACCGCTCGATCAGCAATGCACGCATCATGTTTCGCCGGTCGTCGACCGTCGCATTCCGTCGACCTTGAACCACCGAAGTACTCACGTCAAAGGTGTCCGAAAACGCCCAGCTCGGCAGGCCGACCATATCGCCGCGAGCATCCCCGAACGCGACGGACAGTAGGGACGTGACCGTCACCTTCGTCATCGTGAAAGCCCCATCGGGACGAAAACGGGTCGAGGGCGTGGCGTCGGTTTTCTTGTCGATGCGTATCGAGACGACATCGAGCGCGGGCGTTCTCCGATCGGGAGTTTGCCCATAAAGCGCCGCGGCGAAGGTGAAGACCACGGCGACACCGAGGACGAAAGCCATTCGCGGCATGGGCGTTCTTTTCAGCGCGGATTGTACTAGTACGTTAATACAAGTCAAGCGAACCCGTTAGAAGATCAGCCGCGGACGCGGCGGGCGGTGACTCAGCGGTGCCGGGCCGCAGTTCGTCATTCGCGCAGCTTGAATTCGAGCTCGATCCGGACCCGCACAGCAACCGGCACGCCCTGCCTCAACCCTGGTCGGAAACGCCATCGCGCTGCCGTCGTCCGGGCCACGTCGTCCAGACTGTACCGGTCGAGCGAACGGATGACTGCAACGTTCGTCACCCTTCCGTCAGGCAGAACGACTGCGGTCATGACAACGGTGCCCTGAACTTTTCGTCGCAACGCGTTCGCCGTGTACTTCGGTTGCGGGTTGAAGACGACGACAGGGCTCGTGACATCCTTGCCAATGTTGTAGACAACGATGGTGCTATCACTGTCGCGTCTATCGTCGCGCGGCCGACTGATTGGGGCAGTGTTGATTGGGGAAGCGCCGACTGTCTTCTTGACAGGTTCGCGCTCGACGAGGCGTGCGAGTCTCGACCCAAGCGAATTGACTCCGTCGGCGACCGATCGAGGCGCCTGGGGATGGGTTCTCAGGGCGTAGACGCAAACGAATCCGACAAAAGCCAGCGCCGCGACTGCCATCCCGGCGAAGAGCGCGAAGGCTTGAAACTGGCTGTGATGGTCGCCTCGGTCCTGAGTGAGTTGCGCCGCCTCACACTGAGGGCAATGGTCGATACCGTGCTGCCAGCAGCGGCTCACGCCGCCAATTCTCCGCACTCACGGCGGCACTTTCAATGACAAGGTGGGGCCGGATGCGTCCCCTGACAGTCTGCTTCGAGCGGACTACAATTCTCGCGCCGCGTCTTCGTCCTCGACGTCCGAAGAGGGACCATGAATTTCATGTCAGCAAGCTTCGTCATCGTCGCGCTCGGCAGTGGCTTGAGCGCATGCACGGCCGCCGGTCAGGGAAGCGCCGGCAATGCCGTGACGCTGCAGGCCCAGGACTACATCGACATTCGCCAGCTGATCGACGGCTACTCCGCCATCCTCGACAACTGTACAAACAACGGCAACACCTACGCGGACCTGTTCACCCCCGATGCGACGTTCGGCGTGTCATCAGAGTGGGGCCGCGGCGCCAAGATCTGGTTTCGCGGCCGGGAGCAGCTCCGCGCCGCGGGCGGTGGAGGCAAGGACGCGTGTCGGCCCCCGCAGCGGTATCCGGAATACCACATCGTCATCAGCCCGGTGATCACGCCTGCTCCCGGCGGCGCGACGGCGACGTCGACGTTGCTCACTATCAGGAACCAGACCACGAAGCAGGGTGATGTCGTGCATTGGGAGGGCGGCTACGAGGACAGGTTCGAGAAGGGCGCGAACGGCTGGCGTTTCAAATCGCGGGTGCACGTGTGGCCCGAGATCCAGTGGACCGACAATCCAGCTGACATGCCGCCACGGGATCTCGAGAAGGAGTAGCCAGCAGCGAGCGGCGATTTCTACCAGGGCGACCGCTCAGGGATACAGCCAGCGGGCGACACCTCTCACGACGGTTCTCCTGCTGGACGGGATCAGCAGGGCGGGCACGACGCACATCATTGCTGCTGCGGCGAACGCGATGATCCGGACGTCCTGACCGGCAGCGGCGAGCCCACCCTCGATGAGCGGCGCGTTCGCCGCCGCGACCAGACCCAGCACCATCGCGACGACGATCGTTCGTGCCACTTGTCGCCTGAACCGTGCCTGCTCGAGCCGGACGAGCACCTTCACACGAAACATCGCGTCACGCGCCGGAGGTCCGTCAGCGTGCAGCGCGGCAGTCAGCCGCGTCTCGAGGTCGGTCATGCGCTCCCTTCGATCTCCTTCAGCAATCGCTCACGCCCCCGCAGGACATGTGACTTTACAGTGCCGAGCGGCGCTCCAAGAATCCCGGCCGCCTCCGAATGGGAGAAACCGCAGACCAGGCAGAGTGTCACCGCGGCACGTTGTTCAAATGGCAGCGCCTGGAGCGCCCGCCTGACCGCGAGACGGTCCTCCATGGAGGGCGTCCCGGCGCTCTCCGGCGACCGTCCTTCCTGGTACGTGGTGTCGCGAGATCGCTGTTGAGCCCACGATCTCTGGGCCCCCCTCGCCTTGCGCCACGCAATGCCGCACAGCCAGCCGCGCACGCTCGCCTCGCCGCGAAAAGACCGGGCGTGCGTCCACGCGGTGAGAAAGGTTTCCTGCGTCATGTCGTCGGCATCGGCCTCGCGTCCGAGGAGCCGCCAGAGGAACGCCCGTACGGCCTGCTGGTGTCGATCGACGAGCCGGTTGAACGCCAGTTCCGATCCGTTGCGAATCGCCGTGACCAGCGCGACGTCGTCATCGGTCATCGATAGGGCGTGTAGTACGCGCCCACAAGTCGGGCTGTCATGCTCGCCGCAAAGTACAACCCGACGAAGATGGAGACCATCACACCCGTGCTGGCCTGACCCAGGTCGGTGTAGCGCCACCAGACGAAGCCGAAGAATCCGGCGGCGAAGACCGCGTCGGCCGCCGCGTGCGCGAGGAAGCTGCCGCGCGTGCGGGGCCGGCCGAGACGGTCTTCGTTATCGGCGGGAGGGGGTGCCTTGGGGAATCCGGATACCGACGTCAGCGCCTGGATCACGGACGAGGGAGGTTCCTCGCCCCGTTCAGCGTAGACACGCAAAACGTCGAGCGCCCTCGTGCGTGTCCGGTGATCGAACCACGCGATTCCCACCGCGATGACGATACCGGTCCCGAAGACGAGGACGAAAAACAGGAAACCAGCGGCGTGCTGTGCAATCATTCGTGCGGCCTCATCGTTCACCTGACCTCGATCGCCTGTCATGGCGTTCCTACCTATGTCGTCGCTGGGAGGCCGAATGGATTCAAGAGCCGAAACTATTTCGGAGCTTTATCGACCAGCTCCGTGTCGTCGCCTTATAGGGTGCACGGAAAGATAAGGAGTCCCGACGAACAGGCAATCGGTCCCGACCGTTCGCGCATGACTCCCGCGGGATCGCGTGCCAGTCCCGGCGATTTGCACACTCCTTTTGACGTTTTCACAACTTATTGCATCGTCAGCGCACGACTCCGCGCTGACAGCGGCATACTCCCGGCGAAATGCGTGGCGGTACCTTCGTTCACTGCTTCGGTCCCTTCGAATTCGACCCGGCAACCGGTCGTCTGTATCACGGGAGCGATGTCGTCCGGCTGCCGGCGCCGCAGTCCGCCATGCTTCGCGTCCTGATCGCGAAAGCCGGAGAGGTGGTGTCCAAAGAGGCGCTGATCGAGGCGGGCTGGGGCCACGCGTCGGTCACACCAGACATCGTCAAGACGTCAATCTCCCGTCTGCGGAAAACGCTCAGCGCGGCGCACGCCGGCGCGGTCTGCATCGAAACGGTCACGAACCATGGCTACCGGTTCATCGAACGCCTCGAGGGAGGCCAACGCCACGATGCGGCTGCGCCGTCAGGCGTGGACGATGAGCCGTACCATGTGTTTCGTCGCGGTCGTGCGGATCTCTTCACGCTGAATCTGAACAAGATTCAGAGCGCACGCAGGGATTTCGAACAGTCGATCGAGCTCAAACCCCAATACGCCGAAGCGCATATCGGCCTGGCGATGGCCTGCGCGCTGATATTCGAGGCGTCGCGAGCGGACGTGCGCAGTGATCTCGAGTCGCTGCGACGCGCCGTCCACCACGCGCGGCACGCGACGATGCTGTCCCCCTTGTCCGGCGACGCGTGGAGCACGCTCGCCTTCGCGCTGGGCCTGCAGGGGGACACCGAGGTGGCCGCGGTCGCGGCATCGAAAGCGATCGACTTCGACCCAAACGACTTTCTTCATCGGATGCGGCTGGCGTACATCACATGGGGAGAAGAGCGGACCCGCGCCGCACGCGCCGTACTGAGAATCAATCCGGGTCTGGCGCTGGCCCACTGGCTGAACGCCACGGTACTCGTCGCGCGAGGCGCGTTCGAGGCTGCGCTCGAGACGCTTGACGCTGGATGCCGGGCCCAGGACGAGCAGTCGCTGTCGATGGGCAGCTTCCCGGCGGTGGGCCTGCATCTGCTGCGTGGCCTGGTACTTGCCGCGCAGCATCAGCTGGACGAAGCAGCGGGGGAGTTCAAGCGCGAGCTGTCCTGTGTGACCTCAGGACAACTCTACGCCCGGGTGTGTGCTGGGAATGCATGGTACGCGCTTGGCGCGATCTACCTGCGTCAGCGGCGCCGCGATGAGGCCGAAACCGCCTTCCGCTATGCGCTCGAGGCAGCGCCAGGCAATTCCAGTGCGCTTGCCGCGCTGGGACGTCCGATTCCTGTACCGCCGGAAGGGGATCCGCGGATGGTGGAAACGGCGATCGCCCGCGCCATCATGCTGGCGCGCGCGGGACGGCACGCAGACGCCGCCATCGCCTATCGCCATGCGATCAGCACGGCGCCGCCTGGCGCCGGATGGATTCTGCCGGTGGAGCCGCTGATCGATGCTGCCGCGCGTCAGGACATCTGGCGCGACGTCCTCGCCCTGGTTCGTCAGCGCGCCGTGTAACAACCTGTTACTTCTTTTTACCTGACCTGTCACCTCTTTCTGTGCGTCGGCCGGCATCATCGGCGCCGAGGTGCTTTATGACAAACACAATGAGTCGACAGTACGAAATGCTGATCCGGGTTCGGAACTTCGGTACGACCCACGGTCAGCTCTTTCCCGAATCCAGCCTTGCCGGGCAGGCGTTCGCAGACCTTGCGACCGCGATTGACGAGCTGCAGGCGCAAGACGTGGCACAAAAGACGGCGATTGTGGCGGCCCGTGCCACGCGCATCGAATCGGCGCGCGCGGCATTGGCCGAGTGGGTGGTGAAGGTTGCGGCAACCGCCCGGGTGATCGCCGACACGAACAGCGATCTGGAAGGTCGCTTCCAGATCGCGGATGCGTCCGATCAGCAACTGCTGACAACGGCGCACGAGTTCGTGAAGAACGCGGCACCGCTTGCGGCTGCGTTCGTCTCGCACGGGATGCCACCAACGTTCCCGGCCGATCTGCAAGCCGCAATCGAGACGTTCGAACGTGCACGTCTCGATCGTGGAGTGGGGAGGAACGACAAGACGGCCGCAGGCGTCGGCTTGCGGGCGGCCATGGCGGCCGCGCGGTCCGCACTTCGCAAGCTGGACGTCATCGTCGCCAACTACACGGGCCTCGACGCTGCCGTGAGAGAGGTCTGGGAG
>DASROF010000100.1:0-6317 GCA_035647075.1 Vicinamibacterales bacterium
GGTATACCGCTCGCACACCGCATTTCGATCTGATGCTCGCGCTGAACGCGGCCACGTATGCCAAGGATGTGGCCGAAGTGCGATCGGGCGGCTACCTGTTGTTCGATTCATCATGGCCGCTCGACGACAAGCTGAAACGCCCTGACGTCACCTACATCGGCATCCCGCTCGCCGAGATGTGCAACGCCACGTTCAAAGGCGTGCGCGAGCGCATCCTGATGAAGAACATCGCCTACGCCGGCGCGCTGGCAGCGTTGCTCGAGATCGATACCGACATCATCCGCGCGCTGCTGAAAGAGAAGTTCGGCAAGAAGCAGGCGCTGATGGAGTCGAACCAGACGGCGGTCGACCTCGGCTATCAGTACGCGGCGAAGACGTTCTCCTGTCCGCTGCCGATCCACCTCGAGCCGCTGGACAAGACGAAAGACGCGATTCTCATCGACGGCAATACGTCGGCGGCGCTCGGATGCCTGTATGCCGGCGCGACGGTTGCGGCCTGGTATCCGATCACGCCGTCAACCTCGTTGATGGATGCCTTCCGCGGCTTCTGCATGAAGTATCGCCAGGATCCCGAGACCAAGAAGAATCGCTACGCGATCCTTCAGGCGGAGGACGAGCTCGCCGCCGTCGGCATGGTGATCGGCGCCGGTTGGGCCGGCGCCCGCGCGTTCACCTCCACGTCGGGTCCCGGCATCTCGCTGATGAACGAGTTCATCGGCCTCGCGTACTACGCGGAAGTGCCGGCTGTGATTTTCGACGTGCAGCGCACCGGACCGTCCACCGGGATGCCGACCCGCACCCAGCAGGGCGACCTGATGATGGCGGCCTACGCGTCACACGGCGACACGCGGCACATCTGTCTCTATCCCGCCGATCCGCGCGAGGCGTTCGAACTGGCCGCCAAGGCGTTCGACTTTGCCGAGCGATTCCAGACGCCGGTGTTCGTGCTGAGCGATCTCGACATCGGCATGAACGACTGGATGGTGCCGAAGCTCACGTGGGACGACAGTTACAAGCCCGATCGGGGTAAGGTCCTCACCGCGGAACAGCTCGAGCAGGTCAAGAACTTTCACCGCTATCTGGACGTGGACGGCGACGGGATCACGTATCGAACGCTGCCGGGGACGCATCCCAAGGGGGCGTTCTTCACGCGGGGGTCAGGCCACAACAAGTTCGGCGGGTACACCGAGGATGCCGAGGAGTACACGGAAGTCGTCGATCGCATCGACCGGAAGATTCAGCGCGCGACGAAGGTGTTGCCGGCGCCGATTGTCCGTCAGGTGCCCGGGGCGAAGCTCGGCATTCTGACGATCGGCGGCTGTCACGCCGCCTGCAACGAAGCGCTCGACCTGCTGGCGAAGGAAGGCATCGCGCTCGACTACATGCGCGTCCGCAGCTTCCCGTTCGGCGACGACGTCGCCAGGTTCGTCGAGTCCCACGATCTGACGTTCGTCGTCGAACAGAACCGCGACGCGCAGCTCCGCAGCCTGCTGCAGCTCGAGACGGGCCTGCCGATCGACAAGATGGAGTCCGTCCGCTACTACGGCGGGTTCCCGATGAGCGCGCACTATGTGATTTCCGGAATCAAAGCGAGGCTGGATAAAGCGGCGTAGACGAAATTCAGAATGCAGGATGCAGACTGCAGGCCTGAATTCTGAATTCTGGATTCTGCATTTCGATATGACATACATACCAAAACCCGCCGTCGTGTATCCCGGCCTGGAGCGCAACGAGATCGGCCTCACGCGCCGCGACTACGAAGGGTCGATGACCACCTTGTGCGCCGGCTGCGGACACGACTCGATCACTGCGGCCATCGTCCAGGCGTTCTGGGAGCTCTCGATTCCTCCACACCGCGTGGCCAAGCTGTCGGGCATCGGCTGCTCGTCGAAGACACCGGCCTACTTCCTCAAGCAAGCCCACGGGTTTAACGGCGTGCACGGGCGCATGCCGGCACTCGTCACCGGCGCCAACGCGGCAAACAGCGAGCTCACGTACATCGGCATATCGGGTGACGGAGACTCGCTCTCGATCGGTCTCGGTCAGCTCTCGCACGCGATTCGGCGTAACGTCAACCTGCTCTACGTGCTCGAGAACAACGGTGTCTACGGCCTGACGAAAGGCCAGTTCTCCGCATCCGCGGATCGCGGTTCGCTCAGCAAGAAGGGCGAAGCCAACACCATGGAGTCGATCGACGGCTGCCTGCTGGCACTGACGCTCGGTGCCACGTTCGTGGCACGGAGCTTTTCCGGCGACAAGGCGCAGCTCGTGCCGATCATCAAGGCGGGTCTGGCGCACAGCGGCTTTGCCTTTGTTGACGTCATCTCGCCATGTGTGACGTTCAACGACCACGAGGGATCCACCAAGAGCTACGCGTATACACGAGAGCACAACGTGGAGATCGTCCACGCGGACTTCGTCCCACCGGCCGCCGCGATCACGACTCAGTACGATCCAGGCAGCGTGCGCAACGTGATGATGCACGACGGCAGCTATGTGCGCCTGCGCAAGGTCGCCGAGGACTACGACCCGAGCGACCGCGATCGCGCCTACGCACACATCCGCGAACGACAGAAGGATGGGGAAGTCGTCACCGGCCTGCTCTATCTGTCGGAAGATTCGAAGGACATGCACGAGCAGAGCGAAACGATTCCCTCGTCGCTCGTCGCCCTGCCATTCGAGCAGCTCTGTCCCGGGAACAACGAGCTGCAACGGATGCAGGCGCGGTTTCGTTGAAGCGTCTCGCGATCGTCGCTCTCGTCCTCCTGGGCACCCCTCGAGGAGTGCCCTACGTTCTTTCGTCCTCACCCTCCGAGCTTCTGGCGCAAGCGAAGACGCTGCGCGTCTACCTCGCGCGCCATGGCCAGACCGACGGCAACCTGAAGGGCATCGCCCAGGGCTGGACCGACACGCCACTGAACGACACCGGACGCGAGCAGGCGATGGCTCTCGCCGAGCGTCTTCGCGGTGTCGAACTGGACGCGATCTATTCCAGCACGCTGACCCGCAGCCGAACGACGGCAGAAACCGTTGCCGCTGGGCGGAAGAAGGTGAAGGTGACCAGCCTGCCCGGTCTGCGCGAAGTTGGCTTGGGGAAGTGGGAGAACGTTGCGCTCAACGACCCGATCATGAAGACGCGGCCGCCGGCGGACAAGCGAGGTCCTGAGGACGGGGAATCAGGCGCTCAGGTGGACGAACGTGTGGCCGCCGCGGTGAAGGAGATTCTGAACAGGCACCGCAAAGGGACCATCCTGATCGTCGGCCACGCCGGCGCGAACGGATACATCCTCAGCCATCTGCTCGACATGACCAGGCAGGAGCTTGCGAAGCAGGGTCAGTTCGTCCAGGACAACGACGAGCTGTATCTGGTGGAGCGGACCGCCGGCTTCCCGCCGCGCGTCTTCAAGTTCATTGCGCCCGGGAAGTTCAATCAACTCTAGGGGCACGAAGGGCGCGAAGGAAAGCGAAGACCGCGAAGAAAGAATTAGTCTCCAAGGATGGTAGAGGCCGACCTGTAGGGCACTTGTCTCAGTTTCATGGATTAACGGACCGACTCGTGCCAAATCCGCGCATGACCCAAGCGAGTCCAAGGCCGAACACATAGACCGCTGCTATTGGCACCAGCCACAGCCGCACTACGAACATGGCGCTCTGCGTAGTCCAACCGCGGTCGGGCATCCATGCAAGTGCCATGATCGCAACAGCCCAGAGAATTGAAGCCAGTAGCCAAACGCGTTTCCAGCCATTCGTCATCGCTGCACCTCGGCCAGATTAGACACCACTTGTCGGGAAACCGACCCAGCCAAACTGAGACAGTGCCCCTTTAGGTCGGCCTTTTGCCTTTAGAACAGCGTCACTTCTACCAGCTCGCCCTTCTCGACGACGCTCACGCCAATCGGCACCTCGATATAACCATCGGCTTGCGACATGCTCGTGATGTCGCCAGACGCCTTGAATGCCGGCACGGCCTGGCCGTTCTCGATGCGCATCGAATAGAACTGGTGGCGATCGACGACGGATGTAATGCGTGCGCCTAGTGGCAGCGTCACCGAGCGCAGCGGCTGCGGAGGCAGGCGGGCGATGCGGCGCAGTGCCGGCGCCAGCAGAATGTACGCGTTCGACAGGCAGGACGTCGGATAGCCGGGCATTCCGAACACGAGCCTGTTGCCGATCCGTCCAAACGCCGTCGGCTTGCCTGGTTTCACGGCAATCCCGTGAAAGAGGACGTCGCCTTTGGCCGCGATGACGTCGATGATGAGGTCGCGTCGTCCCACCGAGCTTCCACCCGAGAAGACGAGGAGATC
Source organism: Vicinamibacterales bacterium (assembly GCA_035647075.1). GTDB lineage: Bacteria > Acidobacteriota > Vicinamibacteria > Vicinamibacterales > UBA2999 > Gp6-AA40. The sequence goes on from DASROF010000100.1 coordinate 4,305, forward strand.
CTCTGCGAGGCAGGCGTCAACCGAACGCGAGAGATCCTCGAGCCGGTCCACGGCCGTGCGGTACGGCACCGGCACGCCGCCGTGATCGCTGACGACGGCGGAGAGCGTCACCTTGTTGATGTCGTAGATCTGGCCCGGTCCCAGCGGCGTCCCCGGATCGACGATCTCATCGCCGGTCGAGAGAATCGCGACGCGCGGCTTCGCATAGACCTCCACGTTCGTCAGTCCGAGCGCGGACAGCGCGCCGGCGCGGCTGGGGTTGAGGAACGTTCCGGCGCGAAGCACCAGCTGGCCGCGACTGATGTCTGCGCCCTGCCGGCCGATGTTCTGCTGCGGCTGGACCGACGCGAACACTCGAATCGCGCCGCTTCCGTAGGGCACCCCTTTAGGGGTGCCCCCGTCTTCAGGGGTGCCTCCGGCGTCGGCCTGCGTATCTTCCACGATCACCACGGCGTCGGCGCCGGAAGGAAGCGGCGCGCCCGTGGCGACTTCGATGCACTGACCGGGTCCGACCGACTGCGTCGAGACCTGTCCTGTAAACGTCTGCTCGATGCAGCGCAACACCACCGGCGATTGCTTCGTGGCGCCCGCGGTATCGGCGGCTCGAACCGCGTAGCCGTCCATTGCGGCGCGCGAGAACGGCGGAACGTCAGCGTCGGCGGCGACGTCTCGCGCCAGGACGCGGCCGTTCGCGTCGAGCACGGGAATCCGCTCGGTGCGTTCGATGGGGACGATCGCCTGCTCGATGATCGCGCGCGCCTCCTCGAGCGGCATCGTGCCTTCGAAGGGGCGCATTTCGCGGGTCGTGCTCATTTCGAGACCTGCTGCACGACGTGGGCGAGCTCCGGAATGATCAGGCGCGTCATGGCGAGACGGACCGCGTTCTCCGACCCCGGCAGCACGAAGATCACCTTGCCTTGCGCCGTTCCCGCGGTCGCCCGGCTCATCATCGCCGCCGATTTGATCTCCTGGAAGCTGAGCATGCGGAACAGCTCGCCAAAGCCGTGCAGCCGCTTCTCCAGCAGGCCGTCCACCGCTTCGTACGTTCCATCGCGCGACGTGATTCCTGTTCCGCCGGTGGTGATGATCACCTGCGTCGCGGCGTCCTTACAGTGGGCGAGCACCTGGTCGCGGACCTGCGTCGGCTCGTCGCGGACGATCGCGTGACCTGAGACGGCATGCCCTGCGGCCGTCAGCAGTTCGCGAATCGCGCGCCCGCTCGTGTCGGTATCTGCCGTGCGCGTGTCGCTGACCGTCAGAACGAAGCAGGCGACCGAAGCTGGGCCGTGCGAACGATGTTCTATGTGGGACAACTCGCTACTCCCAATTCCCAACACCCAGGAACTCCGAACCCGAACCGTCGCGTTTTGCGCCTCTGGGTGTTGGCAGTTGGGAGTTTATTCTGCCCGGCACAGCTCCTGCTAAGCACTCGCTGTTTTTGCAGGGAGCCCAGCCGTGAGAATGAGTTCTGTCGCTGTTGCCGACGCGCCCCCACAACCAGTAGCCGTTGCTACTGCGCCTGTCGCCACGCCTGCCGTCGCGCCGCCGCGGGCATTGACGACAAGATTCCTAGATTTCTGGCTGCTCGGTGGAGCGAGCGTTCTGGTGTGGCTGGTGATGATGTCACTGCAGGGCTTCAGGACCAGCTGGGCCATAGATCAGCACTTCAAGAACCTTACGTACACAGCCGCGTCGCTCTCCTTACTCATCAACTACCCGCACTTTCTCGTCTCCTACAAGCTCGCGTACCGGCGCGGGCGCGGGTTCGTGCTCTCGCACTGGTATCAGCTGATAGCCGTGCCGCTGGCTCTTCTCGCGATGTTCGTTGTTGCGTATGCGGCGTACAACGTACCGGTCACGCAGGTGCCGCTCCTGTCGTCGCTCGCGCGTGCGGTCGGCGGGTGGATGGGCGCGGGACAGGTCCTCTCGGGTCCGCGGCTCGGCGATCTGTTGTTCACGGCTGTCTTCAACCTGATGCTGCTGACCGTCGGCTGGCATTACACCAAGCAGGTG
>DASROF010000101.1:0-55261 GCA_035647075.1 Vicinamibacterales bacterium
CTTTGTACTCGATGATGCGGAAGGTGTAGGTCTTGCCGACGTGCACCGCGGGGTCGGCCGTGCGGACGATGTCGATCTGCGAGAGCGGACAAAAGGCACGCTCGCGCGCGACGCGCACCTGGTAGCCTCCCTTGATGACGCTCTCGACCTTGCCTTCCACCGCGAGCCCAGCCTGGTATGCGTTCTCCAGTTCGCGCTGCGTGGCGGCATTGCGCACACCCTTGCGCGATAGCGTGATGCCACCTCTGGTCGAGACGACGACAGCCTGGATGCGATCGCCGACCGCCACCTCGATGTCGCCGTCGCCGTCCTTCAGCTCGGCCAGGTCGATCTGCGCCTCGCTCTTGCCTCCGACGCTGACGAAGGCCACGTCCTGACCGATGGCAACGACGGTTCCCTCGATGGTCTGGCCCCGTTCGAATCGACGCGCCTTCAGGGACGCCTCGAACATCGTTGCGAAATCTTCTTCCTGCTCGCTCACTGCGACTCCCTGAGATCGGCCCAGCCGGCGGATGCGGCGATTAGCGGCACAATTCTGGAACCCATACTAACGTGCTCGCGAACCGCTGGGTCCAGGATGAAGCTGGCCTGGCAGCCGAAGCTGGTGCGCACCATATAATTCCGGCGAAAGAGGAGCCTTCCGATGCTCGATCGCACCGCGACCGCACCGGTCAGGAAGCCGACATTCGTTCGTCATCGCGCGTTCTTCGCGTCAATGTCGGCACTGCTGATCGCGTGCGTCTACCTCGGATTCGCGCCGACCTATTACCTCAGGCCCGCAACCGCGACGCCGATCCCGGTCTATCTGCACGTCCATGGCGCCGCGATGACGATGTGGTTTCTGTTGTTGCTCTCGCAAAGCCTGTTGATTGCGACCGGGCGTCGCGCGATTCATCGCAAGGCAGGTGTCGCCGGACTCGCCGTTGCCGCGATCATCGTCGTCCTCAATCCGCTGGTCACGGTGCGAAGCGTCGCGCACGGACTCGCCGACGGCAGTCCGATCCAGTTGGTCTCCCTGATCTTGATCGCCGACCTGCTGCTGATGGTCGTGTTTGCCGTCTTGACCGGACTTGCGATCCGCTGGCGCCGTTATCCAGAGACGCACAGCCGCCTCCTGTTGCTGGCGTCGATCGCCGTGGCCAGCCCGGCGCTCGGCCGGCTGGCGCTGAACACGCTCGGTACACCGATTCCCGGTGTACTCGGTCAGATCACGATTGCGCTCCTCGTCGTCGGCCACGATCTCAAAATGTCCAGACGCGTGCACCCGGCAAGCGCCTGGGGCGCGGGGGCGATCATCGCGACGCTGCTGTTCAGCATCGCGCTGTCGAACGTCGAAGCGGCGCAGTCGGCGGTTCGGTCACTCGCGAATTAGTCATTCGCGCGCGACCGTAGAATCAAAGGCGCGCGTCATGACCCGTCCGCCCGTCACTGTTCCTCGCTGGCGCGTCACCGAGGACGAAGCCGGCAGCAGGCTCGACAAGTTTCTCGCCTCGCCGAACCGCCTCGGCTCACGCAGCCGCGTGGTCACGGCGCTGGAGCGCGGACGCGTGTTCGTCAACGACGTCGAATCCGCGGCCGCGGACGGCTCGTCCCGCGTCGACGCCGGCGACGACGTCTGCGTGTGGACCGATCGGCCGGGCACCGCACGGCGCCGTCCGGACGCCGTCCGCAAGAGCGCGCTGCGGATCGTCTTCGAAGACGACGACCTGATCGTCCTCGACAAGCCGGCGGGACTCCTGTCGGTGCCGCTCGACGTCCGCGAAGCGGCGGCATCGATCCTCGAACAGGTCGAGGATCATCTGCGGCGGAGCGGCAAGCGGCGGCCGCTGGTCGTGCACCGGATCGATCGCGACACGTCCGGACTGGTCGTCTTCGCCAAGCACGCGGGCGCGCAGCGCCAGCTCAAGGAACAGTTCAGGCGCCGCGAGCCGGAACGGATCTACTGGGCCGTGGTCTACGGGTGCCCGGATCCCGCGTCGGGGACCTGGCGCGATCGACTGGTCTGGGACGAACGCGCTTCGATCCAGAAAGAAACCGATCGGAAGGATCCGAATGGGCGGGATGCCATCGCCGACTACCGGGTTGTGGAGCGGTTTGCCACAACGTCGCTCATCGAAGTGCGGCTCGAGACCGGCAAGCGTAACCAGATCCGGATCCAGGCGCGGCTGCGGGGGCACACGCTGGTGGGGGAGCGGCGGTATGTCTTTGGCCCGGACCACCTCCGATCGGTAGCGTTTCCCCGCCATGCCCTGCACGCCTATCGGCTGGCCTTTCGGCATCCGGCGAACGGGCGCCCGCTGCGTTTCGAAGCCCCCATTCCCGACGACCTGGCTGCGCTGCTCGATCGTTTGCGCCAAAGCACCGGCCCATAGTCGGCCGCAGTCTTCCCTCGCCTGATCGAGTTCTGCTTGCTGGCAGCTACCTTGCGAGAGTACTCGTCGAGGCGAATGCACATGAGCTCGAGCTTTCAGCTCGTCGAACCGCAAGACGTGGTCATCGAGGGAGTTCCAGCCATAGGAATGACGATTCGCGCCGCGACGGGTCGGGCCCTCGGGCGGCTCGGTGGCTTCGTGGTGGACGCCGCGGGACAGCACATCCGTTATCTGGCTGTGCGCGGATCGGGTCTCTTCGCGAAGACGAGGCTGCTGCCGTTCTCGATGCCACGGGTCGATTTCGATCACCGCATCATCGAGATCGATGTCACCGATCAGCAACTCTGGCAGCTCCGCGACTTCACACCCGACGTCCTCCTCACCTGACCGTCCAGCGATAGAGTCCGAGCGCGTCCGCTGCACAGGTGCCACGGCTCTGTTCGGGACCCGGCTCGCTGCCGGTTCAGCTGAATGACCTGGAGATGGAGATCGGACGTTGAGGTCCGGCTAAAGCCGGAATCGTCATTGCACCTCTTGAACGTCCGGAGGGATGTCACATGGCCAGGGGAATCGTTGTCACAGCCGTGAGCTGCCTGTTGACCGTCTCGTTCGCAGCGGCCCAGGCGCCGAGTGCGAAATCGCCGCAGGCTTCGTCACCGCAAGTCACCGTGCGGCCTAATGCAACGCTGACGGGCTGTCTCTATCGTGAAGAACAGGTGCCCGGCAGAAAGCCGAACATCGTCGAGCGGGCGGGCATTCTCGAGGATTACATCCTCGCGGATGTGACCGTCGCGCGTGACCCGCAGCAGCAGCCGACCGGAACAGCTGGATCGGCAAGCACTGTCGTTCCTTCGACGGGCACGATGTACAAGGTCGAGAAGATCGCGGATGAGAAACTCAAGGCGCTCGTGGGTAAGCGCGTCGAAGTGACGGGTCATATCGATCCCGAAGGGCGCTCCCGATTGGGTGTCGGCGGACCGAAACCGGACGCCGGGATCGGTCCGGACAAGATCAGCCTGCCGGAGATCGAAGCCTCTGCTATTCGCGAGGTCGCCGGGACGTGCCCGGTAAAGCCGCCGCTGCAATAACCAGACGGATCACTGTTTCCAGATCCTGAAGTTCAGGCGGAACTTCTTGTGGCCGAGCAATTGGCGCCAGTCGATGAACAGCACGCCGGAGATCAGCAACAGGCCCGTGGCGGCCGCCAGCACCGCCTGCCACGATAGCTGCCCGTGCATCAGCGTAGTGGCATCCTCTGCCGTGACTTTGGCCGTCACGATGACCCAGGCGTCGCCGAGAAATTTGCCGATGGCGAAGCCAGGCAGCAGGTTCCAGGGATTCACCCGCGCCATGCCCGCCGACGTGAACAACGCCGTCGTCGAGAGTGGCGAGATCGCATACAGCATGACGAAGGTATTGGCGTGCCAGAAACGGCCGCCGAGTTTCTTGCCGAGGAACGCGATGTTGTCGTTCTCGCTGGGCCGGAAGATCTTCGCTGACACGTAGGGCATGTAGAGCGTTAGGATATAGCGGCCGATCACCGAGCCGAGCGCCCCGGCGGCGATGATGCCCCATGGGTTCAGCTTCCACCGGATGATCATGAACGCGAGGATCGTCCACGCCGGAGGCGCGAACACCGGCACGGTGTCGACGAGAAGCGCTGCCGCGAATGCGGCGAGATAGAGCACGTACCGTGCTACTACACCACAACCCGCGCGCACCGAGCGCTCACGGCTGTCGAACCACTTCGTCGTCTCCGCGCCGCGGGCCTTCGCGAAGCACAAATCCAGGTTTCATCGTGAAGGTCCAACCGTCGCCACGACGCGCAGTTCGACCCGGCGTCGATGCTCATTTATTGACCGGCCAGTGGCAGAACTTGCACCAGCGATCGGTGCGGGTCACGGGATGTGAACACGCGGGGCACTGTTGATCGTTGGCAGGAGGCCGGCTGGACACCACGCGCCGGGGAGCACTGCTGCGGCGGGGAGCGGCCTTCTGCGGTCCTGCTCCCGGGAGCCGAATGTGACAGTGTGGACAATGCTCCGCACCGGACGTGATCGTGCGGCGACACAGCGGACAGCTAACGGCGGGCACGCCTCAGGCTACTTCATCACGCCGCCTGGTTTTCCTTTCAGCATTTCAAGGAATCGCAGTGACGTCCGAGGGATCGCGCGCGGACGCCGCTCGCCGCGCGTGAACAGGCATTTGCAACCAATTCAGCAGTCTAACGAACAGGAGCTCCGCCACCAACGCAGCATGTCCGCACGCGGCCAGATCACCAGGCCGGTTGTTGGCGTGAATCGACCCTCCCGGTACAGGCGTCCGCGCTCGCGGCTGCGTTCGAAGACCCCGCAGTCCGGCGGCGCCGCGCCGATCGTCGTCACGAACCCGCCGGCGGCAACAATGGGCGCATTCACGACGGCGAGGTGTGGCGACACGCGGTGGACGTCCGGCGATCGCAGCCATGACGCGGCGACAAGTCCGCGAAGCTCGGGACGTGACTCCAGCGTTTCAGCCATCGCGGCGAGCGCGTCGCTGATCGCCGGCTCCGCGAGATGGCCCGGCTGGCGATGAGGATTCAAGTGCGGAAACATCCCCGGTCCGAGGCCGCGCAGCTTCGCCAGTACGCGCACCAGGCCGGGGACATCCCGCGGCGGAACTTTGAGCAGCCAGGATCGGCTCACCCCGCTGATGTCCCAGTGAAAGAGCCCGGCGCTGAACCGGCGGCCGGTCGCCATCTTCGCGAACTCGCGAAAGCGGATGCCGGTGACGAGCAGCGTCTCCTCGGTCGCCCAGGCGTCGTCCAGCAGCGACGCGATTTCCGCGCACGTCCGGTTGAGGACGGTGTTGCCAAGGGGCATGCGCGCGGCGGAGAGCATTGCCGCTGCGGCGTACACCAGGAGCCAGCGTTCGATGGCGGCGCTGGCGTCGGGCAACCCGGCCTCCCGTTTCGCCGTCTCGAGCAGGGTGACCAGGTGCGCGGTGCTGGCCGGCGCTTCAGTCACGAACTGCAGCGTCTCCGCGACGGCTGAGGGCCGATAACCGCAGCGACGGAGCGCACCGGCGCCCACCGCGGCCCTCTCCGAGTCGCGCAGCCAGGCGATCAGCCTGGCGAGCGTCAGCTCAATGGACTGCGTGGGCCACATGGGTGCGCCGCGGAATCCAGGACGCCATGCCGGTGACCCACGCGTCGAACGTCGCCTGTGAGCACGCCTCGGAGTCGACGAAGCGCGGCAGGAGCAGTGGGTCCGTGGACGTCGCGGCCAGGTCGGGATCGCACGTGGTCGCCGTCTCCACGCCGCAGGCGTGCAAGTGTGGCAGGTGGGACGTGTGATACACGCCGTCCGGATAACAGAGGTGCTGCGGAACCCGTCCCGTGGTGGAGGCGATCAAATCGCGGTTCACACGAATGTCCTGGAATAGCGTGTCTACGTCACGGGGGAGGTGGTGGCGGTGCGTGTGCATCTCGATCGCGACGCCGCGGGCTGCGACATCAGCTACTTCCGACTGCGTCATGGCAGACAGCGCACGCGCTGAGCACGGCGACACCTCGCCGCGTACGCCCCGCCACGAGAGATACGACGTGCGGAGATGATTAGCGACGACCACATCGTTGATCGCGTGACCGCTGATTTCGTCGGTCCATTGCTCGGTGGTGACGTAGACGGTTGCCGGATAGCGGCGCTCCTCCAGCAGCGGCAAAGCCTTCGCCTTGAAATCGTAGTACCCATCGTCGAACGTCAGGACCACCGCTCGTTGGGGAAGATTCTCCGCATAGAGTCGGTCGACCGCCTCAGACAGGCTCAACACCGTGCAACCGAGACGACGCAGGGCATCGAGCCGGCGGGTGAGCGTGCGCGGCGAGATGTACAGGGTTGGATTCCACTCGTGCTCGTCGGCGAGCGAGACGCCGTGGTAGCACAGGATCATGAGGCGACGGCACCGCCAGGCGGTATCGCCGAAACGACGGGAGACACCCGCGGCATTCGCGAGGGTGAACAGCGCGGTTTTCAGCGCGGCGACTTGCATGGCGCACCCCCCGAGCAAGTCATGTACCTCTCTGAGCGGGTACTGAAACAGCGTCGGGCCGCGCGATCTGCGTGAGCCAGCCAGCGATGGTCACAACGGGCGGGAAGTGCTCACCGTCACTCGCCAGAAGCGCGCCGCGCGTTAGTCGGGCGTTGGTCTTTCGAACCGATCGATCACGACGACTTCGACCGGACCTCGGGCGCTCTCGAGCTTGAGCCCGAGCTGCTCCTGCAACGCGGCGGAGAGGCTCGGTGTGTTGGGATCGACGGGTGGCGCCTGCCCTTGCTTACCCAGCAGCGCCAACGTGGGTCCGAGTGGACCCGCGTCGCGGCCCTCGGGTGCGAACTTGAGCGTGAAGTCGTAGAGGCCGGTCAATCCCGTCTTGTCGATCACCGGACGACCGAGCCAGTCCGACAGCGGCGTCAAAAACTGCGCGATGGTGCGACCACTAGCGGCGACGTTCCCAGTCAGGAAACGGCCAGCGCCGCACGGCGCCGGCCCGCTGAGACCGGGAAGCGGCGGAAACGGCGGTGGGGCACCACGCCCGGCGGCCGCTTCCGCCGCGGCATTCCGTTCGGAAATTGTCGCCTGGCAATCGGCGGACGTCGCCTTGAGGTCCGGCCCCAGCCGTCCGTCCGTACGCGCCATGACGAGATTGAAGATCGGGAGGTCGCGGGTCTCGAGATGCGTCGCCAGCTGAAACCGATCCTTCAGCAGATTCACCAGCAGCGTCGTGAACGCCGACGGCGGTGTGCCATCTGGCGATTTCGCCATGATCGTGTAGCGATCCGTGTTGATCCAGCCAGGTGCGCCGAGAATCTGATAGTCCGGCTTCTGCAACGCCTGGCGGAGGAGCCATCCGATGGGCAACGAACTGTATTCGAGTCGCTGAGCGGTCGGAATGAACCGGCCGAGTGGCCCGCTGGCATCGGCGACAGGTTTGATGGATACCACCTCGAACCGGGTGTTCGGGTCCACTGGCGGTCCCGACGGTGTCGGTGTGAACTGCTGCGCGGCCAGCAGGACCGGCACGAACACGATGACGAAAACGGCCGCACCCCTTATCTGCATGCAGACATATCCCGCCAGAGTAGACGCCACCTGAGTCGTTTTCGTTGGCTCGGCGTTCTCCGGACTCGCCGACCGCGTAATAGGTGAGACAATCACGGCTTCGACGGAGAACACCTACATGTCTAAGCATCGTTGCGGGCTTGCTGCCACACTCGTCGCGCTTTCGGGGATTCTCGGCGTGCTCAGTCTCTCTCCTCCATCGGTACAGGCGCAGACATGCGACCGTGCATGCCTGACCGGCATGATGACGCAGTTCATCAACGCCCTCGTGGCACACGATCCGTCCAAGTTGCCGCTGGCGGAGAACGTCCGCTACACGGAGGATTCGCGCAACGCCAAGCTCGGAGACGGCATCTGGAAAAGCGTGACGGCGAATGGCGGATTCCGTCAGGACTATATCGATACGCGCAAGCAGGTCGCTGCCGCGCACGTGCTGCTGCGAGAGAACGACACCCAGGTGCTCTATTCCGTGCTGCTTCATGTCGCGGACATGAAGGTTGCCGGCATCGAGACCCTGGTGCAGCGCGTTACCGCCGGCGGAAAGTTCCAGCCCACGGAATTGGGAAAGCCGATTCGCGGCATGAACGACCCGGTGCCGGCGGGCCGGAAGAACTCACGCGAAGAGATGATCCGGATCGCGCTCACGTATCCGGAAGGTCTGCGGGTCGGAAACTTCACCGATGGCGGCACGCCATTCGCTGATGGGGCCTATCGCGTCGAGAACGGCGTGATCACCGCTGACCAGACCGATCCGCGGCGCCGCATGTACGAGCAGAACATCATCGTGCATCCGGGCGTCATTCCCAGTGTGGCGGCCGTGGACGAAGAGAACGGCACGGTCCTCTTGTGGATGAACTTTGGTCACACGGGCGATTCGTACGGCGTCGGCAATGCGCTGGTGACCTTCGAGGCGTTCAAGGTGTGGGGCGGCAAGATTCAGTCGGTCAACGCGTTCTTCAAAGGCCTCCCCATTTCGACCGGCCGTTTCTGGCCAAGCTCGGACCCCGTGCGCAGGTAAGTGCTGATTGCAGACTGTTGAACTGCTCGTCACTCAATCCTGACGAGCTGCATTCGACCGTTGACATCCCGCTCGAATACCCGTCGCTCGGTCACCCACTGCTCGGTGCCGGTCGGTCTGACGGTCGTCTCCGTCCGTTGGATCACCCGCATCGGGTCATTCGGGGACACGGGGCTTCGAGCTTCCAGTTCTTCGACCGTGTAGCGGGTGCCATCGGCGCTCGTCGTCGTCGTTCGGTGGACACGCTCACTCAGTGGCGGCCGACCGTCGGTGCCCTGCACGTCGGTGATCGGCGCATATGTTTCGACGACCGCCTGCTCCTGGTCCTTTGTTCTGGAGCTGCGGATGACGTTCATTTCAGAGACGGCCAGGTTCCCATTCATGTCGGGACGTTGAATCGTCTCTTCCTCGACGCGCTCCGTTGTTCCGATCTCCCGAACTTCTCCCCGCCGTATTTCGATTGGTTTCCACCCTCCGTTGACGTCGCGCACGAGACGCGTGCTGTCGTGCCGCACCACCTCGGGGTTGATCCGGCGGGCGGTGTACTCGGTGCGTTCGGCTTCCCGGAGCGGCTCGTTGATGCCCGGCAATAGAAGAGTAGTGTCGGTCCGCCGCACATCAGATGCGTACGATCGAGTTTCTTCGACCAGTCGCGCGGTCAGGCGAAGGCGGCCATTCAGGTCCGGAACCCATGTGTTGTGGACGGCATCGGTGTCTCCGTTGGCCCGGGTATCCTGCAGAGATTCAGTCGTTTCCGACAGGTGCCGTCGCCCGTCCGCGGAGACTTGAAACACATCTTCTCTCGTCTGCGTGGCAGCGGGACGTTGGGTCGTCTCGGTCACAACCTCTTCAAATAGCGCCAGTCTGCCGTCTATGTTCGGCCCCGCGACGGTTTCGACGACAACCGTCCGGCCGCCGGACTCGCTTCGCGTGTGCACGCGTCGCAGCGGCGTGACGTCGCCGGCCGAATACGTGGGCTCGATAACACTCGTGCTCAGCGCTTGCTGCCGCTGGCCGGCCGTATCGCTCTGCTGTTGGCCGCTGGCAATGGCTGAAGTGATGACGACACAGAAACAGATGCTCGCGGTGCGTTGAAGGGTCATGGCTCACCCCGTCCGACGTACTTGGGTGCATATGCCTTGCCGCGGAACTACGAACTACCAACTACCAACTACCAACTACCAACTAGCTAACTACCAACTAGCTCACTCCGCCGGCTCGATGCGGAGCAATGCGCCGTTGCGCTCGTCCGTGATCACGTAGAGCAGTCCGTCGGGACCCTGGCGGATGTCGCGGACGCGCCAGCGCTTGTCCTCGAGCAGCGTCTCGCGGCTGGTCTCTTCCATGGCGCTATTGAAGACGATGCGCTGGATGCGACCCGTGCCCGGGACCTCACCGTAGCGTACGCCGCCGATGAAGAGATTGCCCTTCCACGCCGGGAATCGGTCGCCCGTGTAGAAAGTCATGCCCGTTGCGGAGATGGACGGTACGAAGTTGACGACCGGCGCGGTCATGCCCTCGGCCTGAAAGCCACCGGGCTGATACGGCCCGGCGTAGGAGCGGCCGAGGCTGACGAGCGGCCAGCCGTAGTTGCCGCCCGCCTTGATGATGTTGATCTCGTCGCCGCCGTTCGGGCCCATCTCGGACTCCCAGATCGTCTTTGTCGGCTCGTGCCAGATCAGACCCTCGGGCGAGCGATGACCGAGCGTGTAGATCTCGGGCCGGTAGCCTTCCTTGCCGACGAACGGGTTGTCTTTCGGGATCGTGCCGTCGGCGTTGTAGCGCAGAATCTTGCCGCTCAAGCCCATCTTGTCCTGAGCCATCTGCTGCGGCTCGCCATAGGTGCTCACGAGCAGCGTGCCGTCCGGCAGGAACAGCATGCGCGAGATCGTGGTCGCGCCCGGCATCCTGATGATGTCCTCGACCTTCGTCAGCGCCGTGCCATCGAAAACCCCGCGGGCGACGGTCAGCGTTCTCGTGCCGCCGCCTCTGCCGCCGCGACCCCCGCCTGCCGCTCCCGCTGCGCCGCCGCCGCGACCTCCACCCGCCGGCGCAGCTGCTGCGGGTGCTGCTGCGGGAGCGTCGGCCTTGTTGTAGACCCAGTAGACGAGCCGGTTCTTCGCAAAGTCCGGGTGCAGCTTGACGTCGTGCAGACCGCTGATGAAGTTGTCGGACACGACCTCCGGCAGGCCCGGGACCGGACCAGAGAGCTTGCCGTCCTTGAACAGACGCAGCCGTCCGTTCCGTTCGGTGATCAGGATCGACGCATCGGGCAGGAACTCGAGGCTCCAGGGATTCTCGAGGCCCGCGGTGAGCACGCGCACGCGGATCTTGGCAGTGGCCGTCTGATACTCCCACGGCTGGTCGGGCAAGGCGGGCACCGGAATGCCCCCGCGGCCCTGTGCGCTGGCGGGAGTGGCGATGATGGCGGACAGAAGTGCGGCGACGGCGATGCAAAAAGTCCTGATCATGGGTCGGGAGAATAACATGCGTCATTGCCCCCGAGTCCGGGCTCCGGGCACTTACCGCGGGAAATGCACGATGTCCTTCAGGCCGCGCACAGCCGTCCACGGAATCTCCTGATTTCTGGTTCGGACGATCACATGTGCGTCGTTGAATTCGTCGAAGTGCGCCTTCACCGTGCCCGTCAGCGTGCCGTCGGCCTTGCGCGTGCCGGTCGCGTCGATATGGATGGTGAAATTCTCGCCGGTCGAATCGCCGGAGAAGACCAGCGTGTCGCCGGCGAACAAACCGGTCAGCTTGACGGGATCGCCATGCGGCCAGTCAAGCGTTCCGGTGATGGCGCTCTTCTTCTCCTCGAGCACCAGTTTCAGTCCGATATGTTCCACTGAGAACGTCCACGCGCCTGCGATCGATTTCTGTTTCGCCTCAACCGATCCAACGGCAAGTGCGGCGCCAAGCACGAGAACTGCGAGCCTCACGTGTTTCATGTCCTGCTCCTTGCACGGAAGCGTACGGAGCCGGCGCTGAACGGCGGCTGAATGGGACGTTCAGTGATGAGGAAGGCCCGCTTCACTCACGCTCACGTCCACATCCATCCCGAGAAACGCGCCAGGCGAACCGCAGTAGGTACCCCAGAGCGGCAGCACATACTCGGGCGCCCACGCCACGGCGACGCGAATCAGATTCCTGTTGCCGATGATGCTGTTCGTCGGATCGAAATCGATCCATCCGGCCCCTGGCAGATACGCCTGCATCCAGGCGTGTGTCGCTCCGCCGCCGGCGAGACCAGCATGATCCGGCGTGTAGATGTAGCCGCTCACAAATCGCGACGCCACCCCCAGAGACCTGGCCCCCTCCATCATCAGCACCGCAAGATCACGGCAACTGCCACGCCGGCTCTCCAGCGTCTGATCCGGCGTCTGCACGCCCTTCTCGTGACGACGGACGTACGTGACCTCATCGCGGATGCCCCGCGTCATCGCGCGAAGCATCGCCATCGTGTCGGTCGAATCCGATCCGGCGAGAAACCGCAGCGCCCACTTCCGCACCCCCTCATCCGGGTAGTGCGGGGTCAAGGCACGCACGAGATTCGGGAAGTCCTCATCGGAATAGTGGAACGGATACGTGCGGGCTTGCTCTTCGAGCGGGTAATCGAGCGGCGTGGACTCGTAGTGCTCCAGAGCGACGGTACTTACGAAGCTCAGTACCGTTGTCTCCTCGTCGAACGTGGCGATCGCCACGGAGTTATCGAAGGAGTCGTGCAACCAGCGCAGCTGCGCCGGTCGTGGCGTGATGACCAGGCGCGTCTCGATCAGCCTGAGGTCGTGGCTGGCTCTCGGGCGAAACATCATGCGGTGCTCGCCCAGACCAACGGGCTCCCGGTAGCGGTAGACGGTCGAGTGCCTCACCGTCAACAAGGCCATCAGCGTACCGCCTGTGTCATTTCGCCTCTGGGAATCTCGTCGGTCCAGACCGTGAAGCGCTCGAGCGTGTTGGGACCGAACGTCGTGACGATGGCGACGTCGGACGCATCGCGGCCCCGCGCCATCAGAATGCGGCCGATCCTCGGCACGTTGTTGCGCGGATCGAACAGGTGCCAGCGGCCGCCGATCCAGGCCTCGAACCACGCCGCGAAATCGCCGACGGCGTAGGGCGGCGGCGTTCCCACGTCGCTCAGGTATCCGGTGCAGTACCGCGCCGGAATGTTCATGCAGCGACAGAAAGCGATCGCGAGGTGCGCATAGTCACGGCACACACCCGTCCGCTCGTTGAATCCCTGCGTCGCGGTTCGAGTGGCGCGGGCATTCTGGTAGTCGAACACCAGGTGATTGTGGACGAAGTCGCAAATGGCCTGGACGCGTGCGTAGCCCGGTGCCGTGCCGCCGAAGAGCCGCCAGGCTGTGTCCGACAGTAAGTCGGTTTCACAATAACGACTGCCGAGCAGGAACACGAGGGTCTCGTCAGGGAGGTCCTGCACCATCGCTTGTCCCGCCGTGTACTCCGGCTCATCCGGCAAGCCCGAGTCATCGATGATGCCGTTGGCCGAGAGGCGGAAACGTCCTCGCGGCGCAAGAACGCGGTGACACTGGTTGCCAAAGGCGTCGCGGTATGCAGCGATCGGCAATAACGGCTCTGATACCGGATCGTCAGCGACAACCATGTCCGATCGGCGCGAGTCGTGGACATTCACGACAAGAATGAGTGGCGTGGGCTGTGGAAAGTTATAAACCAGCTCGTAGCCAACCTTGAATTGCATGAGGGATCCCTGTTCTGAGGAGCGCCGCTGGCGTGAATGAGCATTATCCTTCACGCATCGGGTGTTCTGTTTGCAGACTCTTTGCATCGTTTACATAGAGTTAGCGGAGGCTTGACAACCTTCGGCCGGGCGGACCGTCTAATGGGGTATGCGAATGAAGATGCTTGCTGCCGCCGCCCTGCTGACCTCGCTTGCCGTGCTCCAGACTCCGGCTCTCGCGCAGAGCGACAGCCGCGCCCAGCTTCGGCTGACCATCGTTGACGACACCAACGCGCCTCTGCCGAACGCGATGGTCACCCTGTTCACGATGTACGGCCCTCGCACCGTCACGACGGATGAGAAGGGCGTCGCCGTGTTCGCCGGTCTGCCTGCCGCGACGACGGAGTGGTGGGCGCGGACGCCGGGACACGTCTCCAGCACCGAGGCGACGAGACTGAAGCCGGGCGTGAACAAACAGGTCGTGACGCTTCCGACGGCGAAGTGGCTCACGGAGAGCGGCTCGTAACTTCCGAACGACCGCTCGTCACTCCATCCTGACGAGCCGGAGTCGGCCGTTGAGATCTCGCTAGCCCGCACTCGTTCCGGAACGAGTGCGCCGCGCGCAACCACGTCGCGTTCGCTGCGGTGGGCTTAGGATCACGACATGCGACCGAACATCCGGCCGGCTGTCATCGGGGACGAGGCGCTGCTGGCCGACCTGAATGGTTTCGTCCAGCAATTCCATCTTGCGAGCAGGCCAGATCATTTCAGGCCCACTCGATCCGCAGAACTGGCGACGTGGTACCGGTCGCTTCTTGAAAAGCAGACAACGCGCGTCTGGATTGCGGAGGAAGACGGCCTGCCCGTGGGTTACCTCGCGGCGATCCTGCATGAAGCGCGGGGGAATCCCTTCGTACACGCCCGACGTTGGTGCGAGATCGATCAGATCGCGGTGGATCCGAGTCGGCGCAGACGGGGAATCGCGCGCTCCCTTATTCTCAGCGCCGTGTCGTGGGCTCGAGCCGAAGGGATCGACCAGATCGAAGCCACGTCCTGGTCGTTCAACAACGCCGCGCACGAGGTGTTTCAGCGCCTCGGATTTGTCCCCAAGACGACGCGCTTCGAATTGAAGTCGCGGGCGGTTGCGCTCGTTGCGCTTCTTTTTTGAAGATCCGGAACAGACAAGAACGCCCATCGTGCTCTTCTGGGCCACGAACGATGAGCCAGTTCCTTGCCGCGAACTATCGGTGTGACCCTCAGCAGGATGTCGAGTGCCGAATTCCGCGAGCGTTGAACGAAAGGAACGACCTATGAGCGCCAGCCGGCGGGCGGTATATCGGTGCGTTGTGGCCCTGACATTTGCATTCGCCGGGGTCACGTTCTGTGCCGCGAGCGTACTCGCTGGCCAGCCCGCGCAGAACGATTCAGTCGAAACACGAAGACTCAAGTCACAGATTGGTCCGGCGAACCCGCGGCGGTACAAATTCATTCTTGATGCGAAGGATTGGGCGAACCCTTATTTGGTGATTCGCCGAGACGGCATCGAGGTCATCTCGAAAGGTCTTCCGTCGGGCCGACGGACCGTCTCGTCAACTGACCTGCGGCGAACGCTGATCGAACTGCCGACGACCGCCTGGCCCTACGGCAGGGTAGTCGTGGTGCAAGACATCGGCATTCGAGCAGCCGACCACAGTGACGAACAGCCGATCGCTGACAATCGGAACGTGACACTCTCAATTCTCAAGACGCTTCAGGTCATCGTCGAGAGATGGCCGAGTGCCTGACGACACGTTGGCCCCTAAGTCGTTGGAGAGCGTCCAGCGCCGCATCATCACGATGTCGATCTGGACACCTTCGAGCCCGTTGACGCGGTCCACCCACGGGCCCTCGACCGCGGCCTTGCCTTCGATAGTCATCCCGAGCGTGGTGAAGAAATCGAGAGCAGCGGCAAGGTCGTCGACGACAACGCTGATGTGGTCCAGTCGCTTGATCGTCATGAGCCATCGTATTTGATCTGGGTCAGCTCATTAGTTCTGCCCGCGAGAGCCCGCTACGATGTCGGTGAGTGCCCGATCAGAAAGGTTTCAGCACGGACGATCATCGGCGGCGGGTCGACACCATCGGCGAGGAGCTCGACCAATGGCGACGTCGCTTTGACGATGCGAAGGCGCAGGCGCACGATCGTCGCGCTCACCCCGATCGGCGGCGCGTGCCGCGCGGCACTGACCGTCGGCGAACCAGCTAGCGGTTGGCCTTGGGCGTCTGGCACCTTCTTCCGCGAAGCCGCTCACGACGCCGAAGACCGCTGCGATGGCCGACGAAAATTGATGGCTGCTCGGGTCGGCCGAGCTCTCGTTCGGCCTCAACCTCGCCCGCAGACGCGTTCGCCTGCGTGGCCCCTATCGAGCGGATAACGGTGGGGTAACAATGACGACTGAATGTCAGTCCTTCGCAGCCGTCGCCGCGTAATACCCGGCTCTCGTGCGAAGGCGCAGTCGCTGGTGCTCCGGGCGGACCAGGCGGATCGTGACGTCGCGCCAGCGGCCGTCCTGTCGTGGGTCCGTCGAGACGTAGCCGAGGCCGTACTGTGATCGAACCTCGCCGACGATCCGCCGATACACGTCGTCCATCTGGTTCCGTGTGTAGGCGAACATCATTGCGCCGCCGGTGTCCTCGGAGATTTGCCGCAACTGCAGTTCGTGCGCGCTGCCCCTGGCTTCGCCAAAGTCGACGCTGAAGACCGTCACCGCTGAGCCTCGGAACGCTCTCAGCACGTGCTGGAACGTCGCCGTGCTCGCCGTGTCGCGACCATCGGTGAAGACGACGAGGGCGTGACGGCCGGGTTGTTCCGTCACCGCACCGAGATACGATCGGAATCCGTCCCACAACGCCGTGGATTCGCTGTCCCGCCGAGTGATGCCGCGGACCCGTTCGACGAGCGTGGCGAAGTCGCCGCGCGCGAACCGCGTCACCCGCGCATCGTTCCCGACCATGATCAACGTATAGCCGGCGGCCTCCGGCAATCGGTTGAGCACCTCGAGCGTGATGTAGCGGACATTCTCGAGCGGACCCATGCTTCCGCTCACGTCGATCAGAATGCCGAGATGAAGATCGGGCGCCGCATCGCGCTGTCCAGCGGCGAAGACACTGAGCGACTGCCGAGCCCCGTTCTCGAGCAGCTCGAAATCGTCGGCGGTCAGACCCTCGACGAGCGTGCCTGTTTTGTCGGTGACGGTGACGTCGAAGTGGACGAGATCGATACCTGCACGAATGCGCGGAGGGTCCTGGTCCTGCGAATCCGCCAGAAGAAAGAGACCGCTGCTGATCGCAGAGACAACGGCGACGCCGACAACCCGTGCGAGGTGGCGCATGTCCGTAGCGTCATCAGTGTAATCGGTTGCAGTACCCTCAGGAGACTTCCACTGCGGCCGGCCATTCGCCGGCCAGGAACGTCACTGCAGCGTCGAGCACCTCCTCTGGCGCCTCGATCCAGGGCATGTGGCCGGCGTTCTCGACACTGAGCAACCGCGCGTTTGCCAGGTCACGCACCCAGGCACATCCCGCCGCATATGGAGCGCTGCGATCCCGTCGGCCGTGAATCGTGAGTACGGGTGTGAGCACCTGGGCGAGTCTGTCCGGCCCGAGCGAGAGCGCGTGCAGCTGGGGCATCAGGTACGTCGAGAAGTACTGGAATGCGGACCGCTCGGTCTCCAGGCCGCAGCGCTGGAAGCCATCGAGCTTCGAGACGTCGTCCGCGTTGACGACGTAGAGCGGACGAAGCGCGTTCCAGAAACGCCGACACTGTTCTTCAGGGTCGCCTGACGACTCGGCGGCGAGTGTACCGATGCGCTCGAGAACCGTCTGCAGTACCGCTGCGTCGGCGGGATCCTCGAGTGGATACGTGATGCCTCCATTTGGACTCGGCGGCGCGAGCTGGATGATGCGGCCAACGTGCGATGCATGACGCATCGCATAGAGCACGACGATGACTCCCGCGTAGGAGTGACCGAGCAGGTCGATTGTTTCGAACGCGAAATATCGGCGCACCGCTTCGATGTCGTCGACTTCAAGTTCGAGCGCGCGATTCAGACGATCAGGGTCGGTTACCTGGGTGGAGCGGCCACGGTTTCGCGCGTCGAAAGCGATGATCGTGTGGGTCGCCGACAACATCTGAAAGCTGTCGACGAACGGCGGGCCATTCGGAACGATCAGCGCCGCGTGGCCGTTGCCGATGCACTGGAAATAGAGCCGGACGCCGTCGTCGGTCGTAAGGTAGCCGTCCCTCGTCATCGTCACGAGGGCACTCTATCGAGGTCTTGACCCGAAGAACCAGACTGTTTATGCTGCCCCTCTTTCGCGAAGCTCGAGAGTCCCCGCTCACAGTACTTCCTGCCGAACTCTCATGGATGCAGCCTTACGGCGGCGCATGTTCACGTATTACGACAAACGCGCGCCGGACTACGAGGAGGCATATACCCGCGGGGTTGGCACGGCGTCCATTGCAGATCCGAGCATCTTCACAACTGAGGCTGAACGGCTCGCTGGAGTCGTTGGCTCTTTCGGATCCGGTCGTCTCATCGATCTCGCTTGCGGGAGCGGTTACTGGTTGCCGCATTACGCCCGCAGGTGCGTGTCGATGACGTTGATCGATCAGTCAGCGAACATGCTCGGCGAGTGCCGGGCAAAGGTGCGGACACTCGGAATGCACGATAGGTGCACGCTCGTGCAGGGGGACGTGCTTGAATACGCGTTTCAGCCGGCCGCGTATGACTCCGCCCTGGTTGGATTCCTCATCAGCCACCTGACAGAAGATCAGGAGCGCCAGCTGTTTGAATCGCTGGCGCGCATGCTTCAACCGGGCGGGCGTTTCCTGATACTCGATTCGGCATGGACCGAACTTCGCGCCCGCTTCAACGCAAAGACCGAAACGCAGACCCGGCGGCTGAACGACGGCGAGGCGTTTGGCGTCTACAAGCGATACCTCGATCGACTCGACATCGCGAACTGGAAGTCGCTGTACGGCGCGATGACTGAAGTCGAATACTTCGGCGAGGCGCTGTTCGCTGTGTCCGGGCGTTTTCCCCGGTAGCGCCGCTTCTTCATCGCAACGTCCCGGGCGATCCCCAGTCCTGATTGGACTCGCGACGCAAACTGGCTATGTCTTCCCCCGGATTGAGGCATTTCTCGAGGACTCCGTAGCCCGACCATATCCGCCTCTTTCGGTCGGGCATGACGAGAAGATGTCCGGTAATCGGCCGGGCAGACAGAGAGGACGTGGACCCACTCTCGCGGGCTCGTTCGTATTCCGGTTTCATGACCGAGCCGCATACTTCGATGACATCGCCGGCTTTGAACACGTCGAGAGGGACTCCCATGCGGTTAAGCGGGTTCGGACCAGGACCATCCACAGCCCACCGCTGCGTTCGTCCGTCAGCGGTCGTTTCGTCGATGAAAATCAGACTGTGAGGATTCACGCGTTCAAATCGGACGACCGTACCTTTCACCCATACCGGCTTCGCCGTATCGAATTGGACCAGCGAATGGTGGGCGGCCATGGCGCCCGGCCAGGCCAGCATCGCGATCGCAACGGCCAACGCTCTCATCACCTTCTTCATCCGCATCTCCCTGCGTAGCGTGGCGGAACTGTATTACCGGTTTGTTACCGTGTCCGCGTTAGAGGGAGTGCAACTTTTCGTCGTCCGCTGTGTTCAGTAGGCATGCGTCACATGCGAACCGCCCTCATCGCCGGCGTCTGTGCGCTCGTTCTGCCAATCGCCGCCTGCAGCATCGACGTGTATCCCGGACCTCTGAACCACACCGTCGATCTGCCTGCGTATCCGGCCGCGCGGCCGGTCAATGCGGAGCGGCCGTCAGACCCGGACGTCACCTTTTCGGGCAATTTCGGGGAGACGAATGTTGTTCCGAGAGCGTTCGAGAGCGACGACACGCCGGAGATGATTCTCGACTTCTACCGGAGGGTGCTACGGGCTCGCGGAGCAGTGGTCGAGTGTCGCGGGACGATCAACATCTATCGCCGGCGCGGGAACGAGACGGTGGCGTGCCTCGATCGGCCGTCATCACGCGCGGTGCGATTGGTCGCCGGTGTCGAAGGAGCACACTCGGTGGTGGTGGTGACCACACGCGGCTCGACGACGCAATTTGCCGTCCTCGGGATCCACACCGGAGATTAGCCCCGCGTCCAATCGACCGTGGCCCGGACTGACTCTTTGGACCATCGGCTGTTACACAGAAGGGTCCATCCATTTTGGCCTCACCGGCGTCAAATGCTTCGTAGCGACAGCCCCGACCCAACAACGAGTCGCACGCCTGCCGCTGCAGGAGATCACCCATGACACCCAGGCCCCTTCTGCCGGCGCTGGTTACGGTCGTTCTCTCGGGTGCCGCTCTCGGCGCACAGAACCAGATCACCCTTCTCGCCAGCTTCGTCGAGCGGGGCAGCAACACTCCGGTGGAAACGCTGACACCCGCCGATGTCCAAGTCACCGAAGACGGCCTCACGGCGACAGTCGTCAAGGTTGAGCCCGTTGTTCGGTCGGTCAAAATAGAAGTCCTGATTGATAACGGCGCTGGCGTGGGGCGCAACATCGCCGAGCTGCGTAACGGTGTTCGCCGGCTCGTGGAGGCGTTGCCGCCCAATGTCGACACCACACTCGTGACGACATCGCCGCAGCCCAGGTTTCTCGTCCGCGCGACAAAGAACCGCGACGAGCTGCTGAAGGGCGTCGACCGGCTGGCGCCTGATTCGGGGACCGGACGGTTCACCGAAAGCCTCGCCGAAGCCGCCGAGCGTGCGAACAAAGACAAGGACACCTTCCCGGTGATCATCGCGGCCGGGACGACCAGCGGCGACGGCCGGGTTCTCGAGAGCGATATGCAGCGGGCGCTCGACCAGGTGGGTCGCAAGCCGATGATCGTGCATGTGCTGATGTACAGCGGCGAACGGTCGGCGTCAGGAGGGGGCACGCAGGTGGAAATCGGACAACGTGCCGCGCAGATGACCAACGGACGCTACGAGTTCATCAACACCATGACCCGTTACAGCGCGCTCCTGCCGGAACTTGGGGCCGAGGTCGCGAAACAGCTCAGTGGCAACTCGAGACAGTTCCGCGTCACGGTGCAACGTCCGGACGGGAAAAAAGGCGAGCTCGGTAAGGTCAGCGTCAGTAGTACCTCCAAGACGCTCAGTGGGCTCTGGCGCGACTAGGGACGCACAGGAGGTTATGACAGCCGGCGACGCATCTCCCGACTTTCATCTGCGGCCGATTGGCGTAATCCGCTCGACCGTGACCTCACGGCGCGATGCGGCGAAGCAGGGCAACGAAGGCGCCCCGGATGTGTGGCTCGAGATCCATCCCTGGGCGTCGGACGGCCTGCTCGGAATGGCCGTCGGCGACCAGATCATCGTCATGACCTGGCTGCATCAGGGGCGCCGCAACACGTTCCAGGTGCATCCGCGAGGCGATGCGCGGAACCCGCTCACCGGCGTGTTCGCGACCCGATCGCCGGATCGACCAAATCCGCTCGGCCTCCATCCAGTGGAAGTGCGCGAAATCGCGGGCACGCGGCTGCGGATCGGTCCGATGGAGGCGATTGACGGCACACCGGTGGTAGACATCAAGCCGGTCGTTCCGTGCGCGCCGTGAGCTGACGAAGTTCCTGCCAGCGGGCGGCGGCCTGCACCCCTTGCAGTTCGCTTTCCGACGATGGCATCGTCGTCAGTGGTGCACTCGTTCCGGAACGAGTGCGACCTCGCGCCGTGAGTTCACAGTCAATTTCGTTTGCTGATCTATCTGACGAGCAGCTCGTTGCCGAGGTGAAGCGGCTCGCCGCGAGCGAGCGGCGCGCGACCGCAGGGCTGATTCGTGCCTTGATCGAGCTCGACGCCCGTCGTTTGTACTTGGGCGAAGGCTATTCGTCGTTGTTCACCTATTGCACGAAGGCGTTGCACCTCGCCGAAGGCGCTGCCTACAACCGGATAGAAACCGCGCGCGCGGCCCGGCGTTTCCCAACGATTCTCGACGGTCTGGAAGACGGTTCACTGACGTTGACGACCGTCCGCCTGCTGGCACCGCACCTTACAGTTGAAAATCACGACAGTGTTCTGGCGTCGGCACGCTACAAGCGGAAGCAGGAGATCGAGCAGATCGCAGTCGCACTCAATCCCAAGCCGGCTGTACCGGCCGTGATTCGCAAACTGCCGGTTGCGGTGCAGCGAGAAGCTTCACCCATTGCTCTGGATTCGAAGCCTGCGGTCGTCGAACGGCTGGTGCCGGTCGTGGAGTCGATCGCGCGTCCGTCACACGTCATCGTTGCACCGCTAGCGCCCGAACGGTTCAAAGTCCAGTTGACGATCTCGCGAGACACGCATGACAAGCTGGCCAGGGTCCAGGCGCTTACGCGCCACGCGATACCGAATGGTGACTTGCCGACGATTTTCGATCGCGCGTTGACGTTGCTGTTGAACGAACTGGAGCGGCGGGCGTGCGCCGCGGTATCTGCGCCGCGTCGTGCGGGCGAGGTTCCGGCGGGTTCGAGGCATATTCCAGCCGCCGTCAAAAGAGAAGTGTGGCGACGTGACGGTGGGCAATGTGCGTTCGTCGGCCGCGACGGTCGCTGCTCGGAACGAAGTTTCCTCGAATACCATCACGTCCAACCGTACGCGGCGGGTGGCGCTGCGACCACCACGAACATCGAGCTCAGATGCAGGGCTCATAACGCGTACGAAGCATCGCTCTTCTTCGAGAGCGAGGGTCGGGCGTAAGCACACTGCGATGGCCCAGTGACAGGCCACCGTGGTGTAACCGCTAACTGAAGGCTTCACGAATCGGGAACGGATATGACGCGCGAGGCAGTTCCGGGGGATCGATACGAGACTTCGGTTGGGCGCCACGCATCGTGCCAGGTCAGCCGGTCAAAAATCGAAACTTCTCACTACCGTTCAATCGCTCGCACTCGTTCCGGAACGAGTGCGACCTCGCGCCGTGAGTTCACTACGCACCCCAGGCACCCCTAGGCACCCTTAGGCACCTTAGGCACCCTAGGCACCCTAGGCACCCTAGTAGCCCCTGCTGGCTCCGCCGCCACCCGAGCTACCGCCGCCAAAACTGCTGGACCCGCCACCCGACGAGCCTCCTGATGACGAGGTGCTCGGCTGGATGCGCGGAAGAACCTTGGTGTGCTCGCGGCGGAAGGTGCAGAACGCGCACGTCTCGATGACCAGCGCGCTGCCGCTGCTGAGCGTGGTCGCTGCCGCGATGACTTTCTCCGTGGACGACTTCGTGCGGTTCTGGCACTGCGGGCACTTCTCGTAGCTGCTGACCCATTTGGGGTACCGCAGCGTGAAGTGATGCCCGCAGGAACCGCACTTCCACACGTCGTAATCAACGCTCCCGATCCGCTCCTCGGCCTGCTGGCCCTCCTCGAGCAGCGCGTCATCGGCCGACTCACCGAGGCGGGTCATCCACGTCTGACACGCCGGGCAGCGGCGCCGGCGGACGCGGCGCCACTTGCGCAAGCCGAAGATCGAACCGACGCCGATCGGGATAGCCGCCAGCAAGCCGAGCACGGCCGCGATGACGCCACGCGAACGCGGCTCGTAAGACTCGCTCCGCGCTGAGGACAGCTCCACCGGCTCCTCGCGCGCCACGCGCAGGAGCGCATCAACGCCGGCAAGCACACCTTCATCGAACTGTCCGGCCTTGAACTTCGGCATCACGTAAGTATCGAGAATCGCCCCGACCTTGCCGTCGTTGAGGACGCCCTCCAGCCCGTAGCCGACTTCGACGCGTACACGGCGATCGCCGGTGGACCAGAGCAGCAGCAGCCCGTTGTCCTTGTTCTCTTTGCCGATCTTCCAGAGCTCGAACAGCTTGACCGCGGCTTCCTCGATCGACAGGCCGTCCAGCGATCGGATGACGACGACCGCCATCTCGGCGCCGTTCGTCCGTTCGAATTCGCCGAGGGTGGCATTGAGCGAGGCAATCGTGTCCGCGCGCAGGATCCCCGGCGTGTCGGTCACCCACGTGCCGTCTCGGGTACGTGGGTTGGGGATGTCGGTGAGCCGCTCGGCGCCGACGACGGCGATTGAGAGGAGGATCAGCGCACTGAGCGCGATCAGGTTACGAGAACGAGGCATCCATCACTTCGACGAGCAGCTGAGCGTTTCCGTTCTCGGCAGGCACTGACCTTACTTCACACGAATCTGGACCTCGCGACTGACCGTCGGCGCGCCAGTGGTGTTGGCGTGGGCTTCGATGCGAATCGCGTAGATCCCCGGCGGGACGTTGAGCGGAATCTGCGTGGCGAATCGGTAGCTGCCAGAACGTCCGTCGGCGTCCGTCGATGAGCGGTTCTCTTCGATCGCCTGAAGGACACGCCCGTCGTCGGTTCGCAGGACCGCCTTCACGGTGACCGTGTGCGCGGCTGGCCCGCGGGAGTTTTCGTAGAGCTCCGAGTAGAGCGTCAGACGGTCTCCGGCAGGGAACTCGCGGACGGTAGTCGGTGGAGACGGCAGGAGGCCGCGGAGCGGGTCGCGCGGAGATGACGTCACGACTCCGGACGTACGGTCAGAGCTGAGTGCAATGCCGCTCATCACCAGCGGACCCTTGGAGAAGTCGGGCACATCGAGGTCGTGCATCACGGCGCCGGCCGGACCATTGACGTTGCCGGCGGCGACGCGGAGCTGATAACGGCCCGGGGCCAGTCCAAGCTCGGACAGCACTCGCAACCCCTGTGTGCGCGCCCTGTCATAGGCGTCGGACGTCAGCGCGAGTGCGAGCTTGAAGTGTTGCGCGGGGATCACCTTGCCAGCGGCGCTGATGGCGGTCAGTGCCACCTGGATGTCGCCTGCCATGGTGTCGCCGCGACGCACCAATCCCAGCCGCTCGGGATCGAGCTCGATCGCAACGGCGACTCTGGCGTTCCGTCCGTCGCCTTTGAACGGTGCCGCAAAAACCGTCATCGGAACTGCGCGGTTGACGACCGGCAGGCTGATCGCTTCGGCGACAGACGCCACGAGCCCGCCTGACCCGTCGCGCGCGCGCGTGGGCGTGGCAGGCGCTCGCAGTGGCGCAACGTACCCGTCTCGCGCGCGAACCACGAGGCCCGGCCGCTTCACGCGCACCTGAATCCTCCGATACCGGCCATCGCGTTTCTCATTCGTGGGCGCGAACCCCAGCATGTAATAGCTGCTGTTCTCGCGGACGATGCGCTCGAAGAACTGGTCGAAGCTGTTTGAATTCGTGAGCGCGCGGCCACCGGTGGCTTCCGCCAGTGCCCGGAAGTTCGCCATCTGATCGAGAAACTCCGCTCCCGTTCCTTCGGGATCGAGCCCCCGCGGATTGATCGGATAGACGGAGACATTGCCGCGAGTGGCGGCGGTCATCGCGGCGTGAAACGCGTCGAATACGAGCGACCGTACGCCACCCGAGTAATCGAGCACCTCGTACGCGTCGCCGATGGTCTCTGTGATCCACAACAGCGTCTTGCGGCGTCCGTGCAGCTTCGCCATGAATTCGGCCAGCGCGCGGAACGCCCGTGCCTGGCTGAGCGGGTCTGACTCCACGGCGGTCCGGGAAAGGCCACGAGCATCAGGATCGAAACGGCGAGAGACGTCGGGAAACCCTCCCTGGAAGCGGTCGATGGCGTTGAGGAGCAGCCGCCGGTTGCTGGTGAAGTCCTGGGTGTTCGAGGAGAGTCCTCGTCCCATCCAGACCACCGCGGCGACATCGTTTGCAGCGAGATACTGCTCGACAAAACGGCGCATGAAATGGCGCGTGCGCAGCGCCATGGCCGGTTCCACTTCGTCGAGTGCGAAGACGTACAGCCGCCCCTCGGGTCCGTGATTGGTGAACACGTCCGGCTCAATGGCGGTCGGCGAGATCACCGAACGCTCAGCGCGCTCAATGGGGATGTCGATCATGGACACGGACGTAATGGCCTGCGGCATCCCGTCCTCGAGAAGCTCGAAGTCGTCGAGGGTCAGATCGGTGACCGGGTTGCCCTTAGCGTCGGTGACGAAGGCGTCGATTTCGACGGCCTCTACGCGGGCGCGGAAGACAGGCGGGAGGTCCTGCTGGGCCCTGACGAGCGCAGCACTTACGAGTGCGACCGAGAGCGCGAGCGCTACGGCGAGAAACGGGCCCAGCGCTTTCCGTCTGCTCCTCACGGGCGGCCCATCGAACACGGCGTGAATCATCACGCCCAACCAGATGCCTGTCAAACCGACACAGCAGGAACCTTTCATCTAAAATGCGTCGGGAGAGGATGGCCACCATGAAAACGTTGCTCGTTTCCGCTGTCGTCATTCTTGGGCTGATGTCCACCGGCGTTGTGCTCTCTGCACACCATTCGTGGCCGGTGAGCTACGAAAAGCTCGTTACGGTCAAGGGAACGGTGAAGGAAATCAGCTGGATGAACCCCCACCCGATGTTCACCGTCGACGTGAAGGCCGCCGACGGCAGGACAGAGACGTGGACGATTGGTGGACCGGCGATCAATCGGATGGAAGCCAACGGCTGGACCGCGACGACGGTCAAGGTCGGTGACGTGATGACCGGCACCGGCTACCAGTTCATGGACGGCCAGAAGATCATCCGGTTGGAGCGCGTCGTGCTGGCCGACGGCAGGGAACTTCGAGTCTACGGCCGCTGAGCTCCGGATCGTTCCTGGCGGAGCCGGCATCGGAACGAATGCTATCTCACACGAGCGATGCAGAGTCGGCTCGAGGACGCTCGTGCTGATGTCCGATCAGCACCGCGACGTTGCCAATCTTGTGACCGGTATCGGCGTAGCGGTGCGCGTCGGCGATCTCGTCGAGCGTATATCGGCGGCCGATGACCGTGCGCAGCTTGCCGGCGTCGATCAGCTCCTGCAGGAAGACGAGATCGGCCTGCTTCGGATCGGCTGCGCCGGTGATGAATCGCGCCCGCCCGGAGAGGTGGACGAGGCCGCCGGTCGCCAGCGCGCGAACAATGCCCCAGAGTCCCTCTGAAAAGCCGATGAGCAGATAGCGTCCACCGGGCTTCAGCGCGCGCACGCTGCGCGGGAATCCGGCCTTGCCGAGCACGTCCACGATCACGTCGTAGGCCGGTCGACCATCGGTGAAGTCCTGCGTCGTGTAATCGATCACCTCGTCAGCCCCGAGCGATCGTACGAGCGGGATGTTGGCGCTGCTGCACACGGCGGTCACGTGCGCGCCGAAGTGCTTCGCCAGCTGCACGACAAACACGCCGAGGCTGCCAGACGATCCGTGGACGAGCACCCGTTCGCCAGTCGTCACATTCGCCCGGCGCAGAAAGTAGAGAGAGCACGCCGCGCCCACGAAGACGGTGCCGGCTTCCTCGAAGGTCATGGCATCGGGCTTACGCGCGAGGAATCCATCCTCCGCGACGCACGCGAACTCCGCATGGGCGGCGAACCTGTCGCCGCGCGCGCCGTACACGGCATCGCCAGGGGCGAACCGCGTGACACGCGGACCGACGCTTTCAACGGTGCCCGCCAGATCGACACCGAGAATCGGGTGTCTGGGTCGAAACCCGCTCAGTAACCGAATGAGGAAGGGGCCGCTCCGGAAGATCCGGTCGCCAAAGGACACGCTCGACGCTCGGACGCGGACCAGCACCTCGTTGTCGGCGGGCGTCGGTGCCGGGACCTCCCGGACCTCCACCACCTCCGGAGGTCCATACCGCGTCGTGACAGCGGCTCTCATTGCTGGAAGGGATACGCCGAGCGGCGCCGGAAGTTGCACACGTTTCGAGAGGAGCCACCGAGATTGATCGAGATGGTGCCCGGCGTGACGACTCAGAGCGTGCCAAGATGCTGGTCCTGAAGGCAAGGCAAGCGCCTCACTACAAACAGCCAGCGCGAGCAACCGCGTAGCTTCCGGGAGCTTTGCCTGAGCGAGGAGGGGCTTAGATGTTTTGGGATAACGAGAAAGATTCGAACTGGACGCATCGCGCTAATCCTGCTTGCCCTCATCGGGCTTACCAAGTTGTTCGGGATGCGCCTGGGTTTGTGAACGCACCGGCGGTGATCAGCCAGAGGTGACGACTAGCGGGTATCGATGTCCTCGATTGACCAGTCCTGCCCGTCCTGTATGAGGTGGAACGTCCAGCGCCGGGTTTCGATCCGCTCTTTCCTGTCGCCGACCTTCGGCGTATAGCGCGCCGTTCCGTCACACAGGGCGAGCGCCCGTGGCGGCAGAACGGTGATATCGCACGCGCCCAGATCGAAGTGCTGCTGTTGGAGACCCTCGAACGCTCTTTCGAGGTTCCGCTGATTGACGTTCGGCCATACGGCTTTCGCACTCCGCGCATCGAGTGAACTGAATGCGCGGGCATAACGACCAAGGACGGATTCAACCGCCGCTCGCGGTACCGCGACCCGCGCCGCGGCGGCGGCGTCGGGAACAGGTGGACCCGGGGGCGGCGCTGCGATCACCGTCGATGCTGCGGCGGGAGATGCCGCCGCGGGGGCGACCGCAGTCGTGGGGGTGGTGCCAATCGTGCTCACGATTGGGAGCGACGCGGAAGGTCCGCTTCGTACTTCGACTGCCGCGACCCCGGTCGTGGGCACCTGCGCCGCCGGTGGCGGGGCACTCTCTGCGACGGGCCGGCTGACGATCTCGGCGCGCGGTGCGCGCAACGGCGGTTCGATCACGGTCCGCGCCGTTGCCGTCGGCACATCAACCGGCGCCTTCTTCGGCACGACAACCGGCGTCGTCTTCGGCGCAACAACCGGCGTCGTCTTCGGCGCAACGACCGGCGTCGTCTTCGGCGCATCAGCCGGCTCTTTGCTCGAGGCAGTCACCACGTCTGTCGGCGGTATGACAGCCGGCTCTGGAAGAGCGACGAGCCGGTCCTCTGTTCTCGGTGGGCTTTCGACGCGCGCCTCCGCTGGCTCCGCCTCGGATGGCGACGCGACGAAATCTCGGGCCCAATTCAGCGCGAGGACGGTGACGATCGCGACAGCCGCGAGGCCGAGAAGACCAGCGGAACGTCCGAAACGTTGGGACCGCTCGATACGTGCCGGTTGTTCGAAGCGTTCGAATCGTTCGGATCGTTCGAGCGGTACAGAATCGAAGCGGATCTCAGGTGGGGCAGAAGGTTGACGTTCGACGCGCTCGGTCGCGAACGAGTCCAGCGGGCTGGAATCGCCGGGCCTTTCCTCAATCTCAACGATGATGAGTTTGTCCGATTGCGTGGCGTGGAGCCGTCCGCTCGACGGCACGGGGCCCTCGCCTGCGAACACGTCGAGCGATTCTTCAGCCGACGGCTGTGCCGATTGTCGGGGATCGTCGGGACGGTCGAATGTCGGGACGCGCACCGCTACCTGCCGAAGGAATATTCCACGACCACCGACGGGACGAACTTCGCCGTCAGGCCTGTGGATGTGAGCGAGCGCAGCACGCTCGCGGAGACGAGCCACGTGTCGGCGAGATTCCACTTGACGCTGCCGACGGCCAGCGCGCGGTAGGTGGCTTCCGGGACGCCGGTGAGCCGGATCGTCTCGACGCCAACCAGCCGTGGATGTGCAGCGACGGTTTCGATGATGCGCCCACCGGACTCGAGGCGGCGCCCGAGCATCTCGGCAATGACCGTGACGTTGGGGTGTCCGGCCACGGCGACGGCACCGTAGTAATCCAGTTCGCGCGTGAGTCCGCCAACGGAATATCCGAGCTCGCTGTGGACCGACACGCGCGCGTACTCACCGGAGGCGATCAGGCGCGGCTTCACCGACAGCTCGCCGGCCCCCAGCAGGTTTTCTTCGGCGCCGGTTGGCAATCGCGCTTCGACACCGACGGCCAGTCCACTTCCGCCGCTGCGCAGCGCGTTGTACTTCGCTCGCAGGACCAGGTCGCCCACGCCGGAGGCGTCCACAGCGGCTGTTGCCTGCAGAAACGGCGTTCCACGTAACGTGTCCGCGCGCTCTCCGGTCAGCGTCAGCCTGACGATCGGAAGCACCGCTGCGACGTCCACGCGATCGCTCACGCCGACGTTCGCCGACATCGTCAACGTCCGCGTGTTGAGCCGAAGTGCGACCGTCTCGACGTCGAACGGCTCGCTTTCGCCCGTCAGCCTGGCCGCCGTGGCCACCAGTGTGCCGTCGGTGAGCGACCGGCCGTCGATCTTGTCGAATCGCGATTCCTGAAACGCTGCGCCCAGCGCCACACGCAGCGTGCCGTTGGTCAACGATCGGTCGACGAACGCCGGTCCGAAGCTCACGCTGGACCGGACGGCCGTCCCGCCCAGATCGCGATCCATCCGGTAGATAAAGCCGGTGGACGATGAGATCGTCGGCACGGTCGCCAGCTCCAGGAGCAGGAATCGGGCGATCGTGTCTCGCGTCGCTGCGGCCGCCGCTTCGTCCTGCGCGGCATCGCTCGTCACAATCGACTGGTTCGTCAGCAGGAAGGAGAGCACATCGGTCACCGACCGCTGCGCGAGCGCGGGTGATGCGCCGGCCAGGGTGAGCACGCCGATCACCACCATGACGCGGGCGTGCATCGTCATGGCAGCACCGCCGCCTGGTTGATCGTCAACGTCTGACCCCCGATGGCGACGGTGCCGCTTCGCGCTCCGGCAACGTTCGGTGCGACCGTGTAGCCAACCGTGCCGGTGCCCGTACCACTGGTGCCGCTGGTGACCGTGACCCAGGAGAGGCTCTCGACTGCCTGCCAGTCGCATCCAATTTGCGTATTCACTGAGACCGTGAACGATCCGCCGAGCACTGGCACCGCCTGTGTCTGCGGGTTGAGGGTGGTCGAGCATTGCACCTGCGTAACCGTCAACAGCTGGCCGGCGATGGTCAGCGTCCCGGTACGTGGCGGGTTCTTGGAGTCGTCAACGTTGTACGTCACCGTTCCGTTGCCGCTGCCTGAGTTGGTGCCGGCGATATGCAGCCACCCGGCCTGCGATGTGGCGCTCCACGAACATCCCGCGCCGGCGGTCACCGCGACGGTCAGACCCGAGACCTTGTCGCTGCCTACCGTGATCGACGTCGGGTTGATCGAGTACGTGCACGTGGGGGCGGCGGCTGCTTGATTCGCGGTGAAGGTCTGTCCACCAATCGTCACCGTGCCGGTGCGCGCCGTACCGGTGTTGAGGGCAGCGGTCACGGTCACCGTGCCGTTCCCGCTTCCCGTCGCGCCCGCTGTAATGCTGAGCCAGGCGGCGTTGCTCGTTGCCGTCCACGCGCACGAGCCTGATGCGGACACGGCGACGTTGACATTCGCGCCGGCCGCGGGAACCGACTGGCTCGTCGGGTTGATCGTGACCGTGCACGGTGCAGACGTTCCTGCCTGATTGACGGTGAACGTGGCACCGCTGATATTCACGCTCCCGGTCCGTGATGCGCTCGCTGTATTTGCCGCGACCGTGAAGCCGACCGAGCCATTCCCGCTCCCGCTCGTCGTCGTGAGCGTGATCCAGGACACCGTACTGCTCGCCGTCCAGGGACACCCGGCGTTCGCCGTCACCCCAATCGTCCCTGAACCGCCTCCTCCAGGTATCGACGTGGATGACTGCTGCAGCGAGACGCTGCACGAAGGCGCCGGCGCGGGTCCCGCTGCGGACTGACCGACCGTTATCGAGACGCCGCCAGCCGTGACGGTGCCGGTCCGGGCGGCCCCTGAGTTGACCGCCACCGTGAAACCGATGTTCGCACTGCCGGAACCCGACGCGGGGGACACCGCAATCCAGCTGACGTTACTGCTCGCCGTCCACGAACACCCAGCCGGCACCGTAATCGAGATCGTCGCGGATCCGCCTGATGCGGGGAACCCGCTGTTACTGGCGGTGGCCGTGAGTTCACATGCGGCCGCGTTCTGCTGGATCAGTGCGCGTTGCCCATTAATAGTGACGGCGCTCTGGCGAGCGGTGCCGTTGGGATTTGCCACCACCTGGAACTGCACCTCGCCGCTTCCCTGGCCCGTCGTCGGTGCGAGACCGGTAAGCCACGAGGCTTCGGCTGACGCCGTCCACTCGCACTCCGGCTGCGTGTTGACCGCGACCGTTCCCGCGCCGCCGCTCGCGCTGATCGGGTCGGACGGCCCCGCTAACGACACGGCGCACTTCGGTCCGCCCGGGCCGACTAACGATTCTGTTGATGTTGAACCGCATGCCGAGACGATGGCGACGATCAAGACGGCGAGGATGCAGCCGATCGTGCGGTGGAAAACGCGGAAAGGAGAGCAAGGGGAACCAACCATAGGAGCCGTCTGAACTGAGCAAGCTTCGCGCCACCGACTCGGCCGGTGGAATTCGCCGATGACGTCGGAAAACGCATTGCGCCGTGATGCGTACGTGTCTGGAAGCGCGGCAGGGTGTGTAGCGAAGGCAATGCGATTCCGAAAGATCCCGTGCGGGAAGTGTTTTGTTTCAGCCATCGTCCTGGACGATGCGCACTGCTGAGGTTCAGGTTCCACGAAATGATGAGGAGGACAACATGCCGACGATGATGATGGTGAGCTGCCGGAAGGACTTCTGGTCGGCCACTGATTTCTCCTCTGTGGATGAAATCCGCCGTATCGATCTCGCGACGTCCGCAGGTCAGATGGTGACTCGAGACGAATTTGTCCAGCAGATCCAGGGCAAGCGCGTGATGGTGCTCGTGCACGGCTACAACAACGAGGAACGGGACGTCGTTGCCTCGTATCGCACCATCGACGAGCGCATGCGACTGCTCGGATTTCTTGGCGGCCGCAACGCGGCCTACGATGCCATCGTTGGATTCGCCTGGCCCGGCGGGGCAGTCGGCGTCTCATTTCCCTTCGCGCGGCAACGCGCCGGCGAGAGCGCCCGGCGGTTTGCGTCACTGCTCTCCACGCTCAGGACCGCGGGCGCGACGATCGACTTGAACACCCACAGCCTCGGCGCGCACGTGGCGTTCGAGGCGCTCAGCGACGCTGTGGCGCAGACCGTACGCAACGCGTGGAACTTCGCGTCGGCGGTCGACAATGAATCCATTGAGAATGGCGAGCGCTATTTCCGGGCTACGGCGCGATGCGGCAAGTTCTATGTCTTTCACTCCAAGAACGATCCAGTCCTTCGCGTGTGGTACCGCGTGGGCGACTTCTTCGACTTCGATACGGCGCTCGGCTATTCCGGTCCGGAAGACCCGGGGAGCATCATGCAGTCGTCCGGCAACGTGCGCGTCATCAACTGCAAAGACGTGGTGCACTCGCACGGTGGGTATCGTTCAACAGGTGAAGTCTGGTCGTACATGGCACAGGAACTGGCCAACCCGTCGAAGGTGCAGTTCGTCACTTTGACGAAGACGGCGGCGGCGCTGAATGCGGTGTTTCGCGTGGCGGCTCGCCGCCCGGTCCGCGGGACGGCCGCCGCTGTCCGCCCGCGTGGTGGCGCTGCCACTGCACGTCGCTCACGGCCGTCGCCATCTCGCCCCGGCGGCCGTTAGCGGTACGGCGTTCCCATCGCTGAATGGCTACCATGGGGTTGTGACCTTCTCTCCTGGGTCGGGCGCCCGGTTGACGACGCACGACCTGTCGCGGTTTCCGAGCGACACCCTCTTTGATCACATCGGGCGCGTCGTCTGCGGCGTGGAACTGTTGCCCCGGAAAGAACTGTACGAGGCCTGGGAAATCGCGCGCCGGACGCGACGATGGTGCCGCGGAGGCCGGGTGATCGACGCCGCCGGAGGGCACGGCCTGCTCGCGCACATCATGCTGTTGCTCGACGACTCTTCACCTGAAGCGCTGGTCGTCGATCCGGTGCCTCCGCCGTTGAGCGCAGCCGTACATCGTGCGCTCGTTGCCGAGTGGCCGCGTCTGCATGGACGCGTGACGTTCGTCGCCGAGGGGATTGACCGCTTCTCCCTCGCCGCCACGGACCTCGTCGTGTCCAGTCACGCGTGCGGGGCGTTGACGGATCTGATCCTCGACGCTGCGGCCGCGGCGTCTGCTCCAGTGGCAGTGCTCCCGTGTTGTCACGACCTGGCACGATGCAATGTGGGTCCGCTCGCCGGCTGGCTGGACGGGCCGATGGCCATTGATGCCGTTCGAGCCCTGCGAATGGAGCAGCGGGGTTACCGGGTCCGCACTCAGACGATTCCGAGCGCGATCACACCAAAAAACCGTCTTCTCATCGCGGAAAAGCAGACGCCCCTGACGACCATTTGAATCGGTATACTGCGCCCACACATGAATAGCGCTGCTCGGAGTCCCAGACGGGGTATCTACGCTCGTCCAGTCCTCGCGGCCCTCATCGCGATGCTCGTCGCAGGTTCCTTCTGCCTCGCCGCCGAGCCCGATCTGCACCGGGGAAGACCGGATATCTGGGGTGTGTGGCTCGGCACCGGCGGCTATCCGGACATCGATCCTCGTTATCGCAACACACCCTGGCCGAAGGTTGAATTCACCGATTGGGGTGCGGCGGAGTCCAAGCGCCTCACCAGACCCGAAACCCCTGACGAGTGCATGCCGTACGGGCCCATGTCTTACATGGGGGGCGGCAGCCTGTTTCCGTTCGAGATCGTCAAGGCCACCAAAGGGATCGTCCTGCTGTACGAGCCGAGCCCGGTACCCCGGCGGATCTACGTCGACGGACGCAAGCACCCGGAGGAACTCGACCCCACCTGGCTCGGCGATTCCGTGGGCCACTGGGAGGGGGAGACGCTGGTCGTGGATACAGTTGGTACGAATGGCAGGGGCAGGCCATTGAACGGCTACGTCGCCGGCGCCGTGAATTCGAAGACGGACGACGCGCCTCGCCTGCCTGTCAGTGATCGGCTGCACATGGTCGAGCGGATCCGGCTGGTCGGCCGCGGCGAGTACCTCGAGGATGAGATCACGATCGACGATCCCAAAACATACACACGGCCGTTTACCGTGAAGCATTATTGGCAGCGCCGCCCGGATCTCGACGTGCTCGAGTATTTCTGCGCGGATAATCGCCGGCCCGACGCCGAGGGGCACACTGGGAGCAAACCATGAGAACACTGCGGGCACTCCTGTTCCTGGCTGCCGTGATGACGCTCGGTGGCGGCTCCGCCTGGGGCCACCATTCCTTCGCCATGTTCGACCTCGACAAGGAAGTGACCCTCGAAGGCGTGGTCAAAGACCTTCAGTGGACTAATCCGCACGTCTGGCTTCAGATCCTGATTCCCGACGGCCAGGGAGGGGCGGAATGGAACATGGAGATGGGGGCGCCTGGGATGCTGAAGCGAACGGGTTGGAAGAGCAGCACGCTCAAGCCGGGGGATAAGGTCACCGTCGTTTTCAATCCGCTGAAGAGCGGAGCACCCAGCGGCAGACTCGTGCGAGTGACGCTACCCAACGGACGCGTGATGGGCCCAGGCGGACCGGCGCCTCCGCCCAAACCATAGTCCGCAGGCGGGCACAGGACGCCGCTGTACAATCCTGCCAACTTCTGGAAGTTAAAAAGTGTCGAGTGGCAAGTCGCAAGCAAGTCGAGAACTTGCTACTCCACTTGTCACTTGACACTTGCGACTTGTGACTTGGAGAAAGGTCTTCTTATGCGCAGAGTGGGTGGAATTGTCTCGCTGACGGGAATCGTTGTGGCGATCGCGCTGGCGACGCTCGCCGGTCAGGCACGGCAGGGCGGCGCCGCGCGAGCGGCAACCGCCAAACCGCACACAACGTGGCAGTCCTATGCCGGCGGTGCGGACTCGTCGCAGTACTCCGCGCTCGATCAGATCAACAAGAAGACCGTGGCGAAGCTCGATATCGCCTGGAGCTATCCGATCGACGGTGGCAGCATCTTCAACCCCGTCGTCATCGACGGCGTGATGTATGTCCCGTCAGGCGGGGCGCTCGCCGCGATCGACGCCGCGACCGGCAAGGAGATCTGGAAGAAGGCGGGCATGGCGCCATCCGGCGCGCGCGGGATGAATTACTGGCAGAGCGCCGATGGGAAGGATCGCCGGTTCATCTACCTGCAGCGCGGCGCCGTCGTCGCCGTGAACGTGGAGAACGGCGAGCTGATTACCTCGTTCGGCAAGGAGGGCCGCGTCGATCTGCGCGAAGCGATGGAGCGGCCGCCAGCGGGCGCGGTCGGGACCAGCAACCCCGGTCGGATTTTCGAGAACCTCTACATCATCCCGCTGCCTGGTGGACCGAACTACGGCGGCCCACCGTCCGACGTTCACGCGTACGACGTGCTGACCGGCAAGCTCGCCTGGATCTTCCATGTCATCCCGCACGAAGGGGAGTTCGGCTACGACACCTGGCCCGAAGGGCACTACAAGGTGGGCGGCGGCGGACACAACTGGAGCGAGTTCACTGTTGACGAAGAGAACGGCATCGCGTTCGTTGGATTCGGCACGGCGCGCTACGACTTCTACGGCGGCGATCGCAAAGGCAACAACCTGTTCGCCAACTCACTTGTCGCGATCGACGCCCGGACCGGCAAGCGCCTCTGGCATCAGCAGCTGCTGCACCACGACCTCTGGGACTACGACATTCCGCAGTCGGCCAAGCTGCTGACGATCCGTCAGAACGGCAAGCCGCGGCAGGTCGTCGCGCAGGCGACGAAGTTCGGATTCCTCTTCGTCTTCGATCGAAAGACCGGCCAGCCGATCTGGCCAATCGTCGAGCGGCCGGTGCCACAGAGCGACATCCCGGGCGAATGGTCTTCGCCCACGCAGCCGTTCCCGACGAAGCCGGCGCCGTTTGCGAAGCAGTCGTTCACCGAGAAGGACATCAATCCGTACCTGCCGAAGGAAGCGCAGGACGAGTTGCGCGCGCGGATGAAGACCTATCGCAACGAAGGGCTGTTCACCCCTCCGAGCTTCGAAGGGTCGATCTCGATGCCGGGTCACAATGGCGGGGCGAATTTCGGGACCAGCGCGGTCGATCCCGAACGCGGTGAGTTCTACGTCGTCCACAAGTCGCTGCCGACACTGGATCGCATCACGCTGCCGAATCCACCGCGTGGCGCCGGAGCGGGTCCTGGTGCTGCGCGTGGGGCCGGCGCTGGCGGTGCCGGCGGCGGTGGCGGCGGACGCGGTGGCAATGCCCTCGTGACGCCGGAGCAGAAGGCGGAGCTCATGGCGCAAGCCAAGGCTCTCGTCGAGGCTGCGGCCGCGAAGGGCGAGCGGGTCGAGTTCAACTCGCCGGTGAGTTTCATGACCATCAACTTCCCTGGCGGATCGATGACCGCGGCGGCGCCGCCCTGGTCGGAGATGGTGAAGTACGACCTCAACACCGGCGACATCGTGTGGAGAATCCCGACCGGCGTGCAGGAAGCGCCGCCGGAGTACGGCATCCCGAACACCACCGGCGTGCAGTTCCCGCGGAACGCTCCGCTCGTGACGGCCGGCGGGTTGGTCTTCCTGGCCACCGGTCCCGAGCGAAAGCTACACGCCTACGATCGCGACAACGGCAAGGAACTGTGGCAGTCGACCCGTCTTCCCAACGGCGCTGAAGGGATGATGGCGACGTATCAGGTGAACGGACGCCAGTTCATCGTGCTGCCGGTGGCGCAGGCGAGCGGCACGTTCCCCGCAACATTCAATAACGCCGGTGCCGCGCGCGGGGCAGGGCCGGCTCCAGCAGCAGCGCCAGCCGCACCGCCGGCAGCGCCCGTCGCACCGCCAGCCGCGGGTGCCGCAGCGCCCGTCGCAGGCGCCGCGCCCGGTGCTCAGGCCGGAGGCGGCGGTGGTCGTGGCGGTCGAGGCGGCGGTGGACCGCAGTTGCCGAACGCATACATCGCGTTCGCGCTGCCTCAATAAGGTCCCTCGTCCTTTGTGCTTTGTTCCTGGTCCGTCCGTTAGTCCGTGGTCCG
Source organism: Vicinamibacterales bacterium (assembly GCA_035647075.1). GTDB lineage: Bacteria > Acidobacteriota > Vicinamibacteria > Vicinamibacterales > UBA2999 > Gp6-AA40. The sequence continues at coordinate 36,973 of DASROF010000101.1, forward strand.
TCCGTGGTCCTTCGTCCTCGGCCCAATGGCCGAGGACGCAGGACTTCGGTTAGGCAGAGGCGCCCTTAACGTCCGGGACGCGTAACGATCCGCGCGCCATCGTGCACGAGATCGCCAGGATGCGAAATCACCATTTCGCCCTCCGTGAGACCGCCTGTGACCTCCGCTTCGGTGCCCGTCTGGTGCCCAAGCTCCACGAATGTGAGCCGCGCCCGACCATTGCGCACGGCGTACACAGCCCATCGTCCGTCCTGCCGGAAGAGGGTATTCGTCGGAATCCTCAAAACATCGGACGCTTCCCACACAACGATCCGCGCCTCGACACGGTACGCGTCGCCGATTAACGCACTATCTTCATCGTCACCGGAGTCGGCGAGGTCCAGAACCACGTTTACGCGTTGCTCTTCAACGCCCAGCGCCGAGATCTTTGTAAAGCCCGCAGGCTCCACCCGACGGACGATCGCGGCCAGCGACGCGTTGCCGCCCCATTCTTCAATCATGGCTCGGGCGCCTGGCGTCACGCGGACGGCATCCGTGGACAACAGGTCCGTGACAATCTCTATTCGCCGCGGATCGCCAATTTCAACGAGCGGCTCGCCGCTCCGCACGACACTCTCGCTCTCCCGCAGGCGCTGGAGCACCACGCCGCCAACCGGTGCCCTGACGACCACGGCGCCGCTGTTCACCGCTGGTGACGCTGGCACCGCAGCACGGGCCCGTGCGCGCTCCACCTCGGCGGACGCTGCCCGTACTGCGGAAGCGGCGGCGTTCCGGGCTTCGGCGGCGAGGGACGCGTCGGCGTCCCGCACGTCCAGTTCCTGACGCGTCGTCACGCCAGCAGCCATCAGATCGCGGCTCCGTGCGAGCTCGCGCTGCGTCTGCGTCACTGCCGCGGCGGCTCGCCGCTCTTCAGCGCGGGCATGTTCGAGCGATGCCTCGGCGCTCTGAACCGATGCAAGCGCTTCAGCACGCGATCGTGCGTCAAGGAGCGCCGGCGGTTCTGGGTGCAGGCGCGCGACGACCGCGCCGCGTTCGACGAAGTCGCCAGGATCGAGTTCGATCCGCAGGAGCCGTCCGCTCACCGGAGCGGCCACCACAAAGCGCTCCCGCACTCGGGTGCGTCCCTCTTCGTCGATCGTGACGACCAGCGGCCCGCGCGAGACTCGAGCGACGTCGACGCTCACGGCACGTGGCCACAGCCCCACGCCGACAAGGCTGCCGATGACAAGGACCGACAACAGGATGCGACGGTCTTTTAGCAGGCGAGGCATGGGCATCACTCCGGCATCTTGAGAACGCTGACCAAGTCGAGACGATCGAGACGGCGCCGCACGAGCAGTCCCGACAACACAGTCGCACCGATCACGGTCAGCCACGTCCAGGCAATCGTCGCTGGACTGACAACGAACGACAGCCGGTACACCTCGTTTGTAAACAGCGCCATAATCACGTGACCCAGGAGATATCCAATCGCGGCGCCCGCCGGCAGCGCGATCGTCGTCAGAATGGCGATTTCTCCGAGCAGGATGAACGAGATCTCTGCGCGGGTAAAGCCGAGCACTCGAAGGCTTGCCAGCTCCCGGCTCCGTTCTGACAGGGAGACGCGGGCCGAGTTGTAGACGACGCCGAAGGCGATGATGCCGGCGAAAATGACATTGATGAAGACCGACAGATTCATGTGTTCGGCCATCGTGTCGCGGAAATTCTGAAATGCGACGTCACGCATCGCGACGCCGGCAATGACGGGCATGGCTTTGACTGCCTTGTAAAACGAGTCACGGGCCGCCGCATCCATCGTCAAGGCGACCGTCGTGACCGTCTCTCCTTCGTTCAGCATTCTGCGCAGCGCGTCGACTCTCATGTAGGCCTGAAGGCCGAGACTGTCGTCGACGAGCGCGACCACAGGTACCTGGCGGAGCGGACGGCGCCCCTCCAATATCTCGACCTGCAGCGAGTCTCCCGGACGGACGGCGAGCACGTCAGCAAGCATTTGCGACAGCACGAGACCGTTGGGAGGCAATGTCATGGGACCGCGTGCGCGATCGATGATGCGAACCAGCTGTGGATCTTCGGGTACCCCTGAGATGCCAAGAGTTCGCGACCGGGTTCCGGCACGGAGACGCGCCGGGACCGTCCGCATCGCTTCAATCTCCATGACTCCAGGTAAATGGGCCACGTCATGCACCGCTCGTCCCGGCCGCGGCTCGACGAATGTCAACACCGCGTCCTGGCGCATCGTTGTCGTGAGCTCCTCGTCGATCAGCGAGTTCATGACGTCCAGAAACGAGAGGCCGACAAACAACACCGCGACGGCGAACGCGATCCCGATGATCGATGAGAGGGCCTTGAGCGGTTGCCGCTCCAGCGCACGCACGATCATGCGCGTCGCAAACGACAGGCGCAGTGGTCGCCACCGGGCCTCCACGATACTGCGGCGATAGCGCGCCGGCGCCTCTGGTCGCATCGCCTCAGCGGGTGGCACGCGTACGGCGCGCCTCACGGCGGAGTACGCGCCCGCTGCCGCGATCACGAGAGCGCCGGCTATCGCCTGAAGTGCGAGCGTCGGAGAGAGGTAGTACGCGAGCGTGGGAAACCGGAAAAACTCGTTGTAGAGGCCCATGATGCTTGAGCCGACCCATGCTCCGACCGCGACGCCGACGATCGCGGCAACCGCGGCGATGGAAAGTGCCCACTTGACGTAATGCCAGGCGACCGTGCGGTTGGAGTATCCGAGCGCTTTCAAAGACGCGATCTGCGTTCGTTGCAGTGCGAGCGCACGCGTCAACGCAACATGCAGGACGAATGCGGCGACTGCGAGGAATATAGCGGGCACCAGAAGACCGAACGTCTGGAGCTGCGTCAATTCGTTGTCGAGTGTCCACGCCGACATCTGGAGCGACTGTGGAATCGCCCCGCGGCCGCCATATGGCCTGAGCAGACGGTCCAGCCCCGCGATTACGTCGGCCTCGGAGGCATCGGGGGTCAGCGTCACCGACACGTCGTTGAAGCCGCTTTCCATGTCGAAGGCCGACGCCAGGCTCCGCTGGTTCATCCAGAAGATGCCAAAGCGTCGCGTGTCGGGAAACATCTCCCCGGGTGCGATCGCGTAGACATACTCCGGCGATAACGCGACACCGACGATCCGCAGAGGTTGCCTGCGCCCGTTGATGATGGCAGCGATGTGATCGCCTGGGCCGAGCCGATGGGCCTCACAGAACGTCTCATTCGCGAGGACTTCGTCCGTCCGCACCGGATCGGGCCAGCGTCCCTGCCGCAGGAAGACGTCATTCAGTGCCGGGCGCCCTCGTTCAGGAATGGAAATCAGACGGCCCGTTGCTGGTTCGGCCATGCCTGGCACGTCGAGCGTGACATCGACGACGACGCGGGTGGCCAGTGCGTGAACGCCGTCTAAACCGGCAATTCGCGACTCGAGTCGCACCGGTGCGCGCTTCAGGGACGCAAACACGTCAGCAAAGCGCGCCTGCTCGTAGTAGGCCGCACGGGCCCGCTGCAGGGAATCAAAGTTCGAGAAATACGCGACGAACATTGTGACGCCTGCGGCCATGACCGCGGCAATGGCGATCGCCTGGCCTTTCATGGCCCACAGATCGCGCAGGAGCTTGCGATCGAGCGTGCGAATGCGCGCAGGCATCGTCACCATTGCAGGTCCCTCGCGGCAGCTTTGCGCGTTGGTCTGTCGATGCCGGCAACCCTGCCGTCGGCGAGACGCACTACGCGATCCGCCATTCCAGCAATGGCGGCGTTGTGTGTGATCACCACCGTGGCGGTCCCGAGCTCGCGATTGACGCGCTCGAGCGCTTCGAGGACCACGACGCCGGTGGTGATGTCGAGCGCGCCAGTCGGCTCGTCGCAGAGAAGCACCGCGGGTTGTTTCGCAATGGCCCGTGCGATGGCGACGCGCTGCTGCTCACCGCCCGAGAGTTGCGCGGGAAAGTGGTCGAGCCGCTGGGCGAGCCCGACCAGCCCAAGCGCTTCCTGCGGAGGCATCGGGGTCTCGACTAATTCCGTGACGAGGGCCACATTCTCCCGCGCCGTCAGACTCGGAATCAGGTTGTAGAACTGGAACACGAAGCCGATATGCGTACGCCGGTATGCGGTCAGCGCTGCGTCGGTTGCGGTCGTCAGGTTGTGTCCGCCGTAGAGGACCTCGCCCGACGTCGGTACGTCGAGTCCACCCAGGATGTTCAGAAGCGTGGACTTGCCCGAACCTGAGGGACCGAGCAGAACGACAAATTCACCCGCCGTGAGGTCGAAGTCGACTCCTCGCAGGGCTTCCACCCGGACCTCGCCCATGTTGTAGACCTTCGTGAGTCCACGTGCCGTGAAGACAGGAAGAGTTGTCGCTGACGTCGAGCTGTGAGGAGCGCCGAACACCACGTGCTCATCTCCGATAACAGTCATGAGCATGTGGAGTGCCACCGAGCTCCGCAATCCGTTCACGCTCGATGCGCACGTTCCGCTGATGCCGGCGGTCCTGTGTCGGGTGATCCGGGCAATTTCCCGTCCCGGTGCGAAATTATCCCGGGTCGTCCGTTCGTATCGCGATCGGCCCTTAGTCGAGAGTGAAGGGCGGATACTCGTCGACCAGGAGCAGAAGGTACGCCTCGACCCGAACTGCCCAACGGACGACGCCGACTGCGAACGGAAACAGAGGTTCCGGATACCGGCCGCGCCAGAGGATCAGGACCCAGGCCGCGACTGTCGTGAAAAACCACGCCGCCAGCAGGAGCGGAAGCAACAGGAGATGCGGCAGCGCCAACAGCGGTCTGAACCCTATTGAGACGAGGTCGCGCGCGCCCTCCGGTGCGACCACCTCCAGCGAAGTCGGATACGCACCCTGGACGAACGGTGGATATTCGTCCCGCAGTAACCCCATATACGCAACCGCCCGGAGGCGCCATCGCAAGTAGAAGAGACAGAACTCGCGAATGTCCCCGTTGTGGTGGCGGCCGAACAACAGGGTGACCCAGCTCACGATGGCCAGCACGTAGGCGGCAGCGCCGACGAGACCCAGACCGCCCGTTCGAAACGACCAGTAGATTGGACCGACCAGAATCGAATGCGGGAGCGCCAGTATCGGGCGCAGAGCCGTCGTCAAACGGTTCCGCGGTCCAATCGGGTCGGGGATGGTGATTGAAACGGGATAAGCGGCGACGCCACTTGCCCCGTGAAAGACGTTGCTGTGAGGTATCGCGTTCATCGTCGTCCTCTACCGCGCTGCCGCGGCAACCCATGTCGCGACGTACGCGGATCAAAGCTGCCAGCAGCGGCAAGTCGACACGCCAGAGTTGCCGGAATGCCGCAAGCACGGCGACGAATCCGAGCATGAGCGAGCTGATCGCGAGATGCTTCAGGTACCGAACGAGCTGTGTCGCCTGCCTCCAGTAAGAAGTGCTGTGACATACAGACGTCCTTCCTCGTTCCAGCTCCGATGGAATTCAAGGCAATAGCGGTACCTGCGGGATCGTGGGGAAGATCAGGCCGCGCGCGGCGTTCTCTCGACTGCGACTTCCATCCTGTCGCGAAATGTCCCACTGCCGGCCGGCATTATTCCGCAGTGTGGCGCTCGAGATTCCCCTTGCGCGTGGGTGGCGCTGCGCCCGCCTTACGTTCACGATTCCGGGTTCTCACTTCCCGGTTCGTGTTCAGGTTCGGAGTTCGGTTCGGGGGTTCAACGGCTTCACGGTGCTACGCCATCTACTGCGTGCTGGCGCCGGTCGCCAGATCGGCGTCGACGGCCATCATTGCCGGCGGCGACTCGGACGATCGTCGCCTGATCGCCTGACGGATCTTCACGCCGTCGGCGCGGGAGAGCTGCCAGTCGGACGGCCGTTGCTGTGCCAGTTCGCTCGCTCTCCATTCCCCGCGCATCAGGCCGTGAGTGTCATGGTCGCGGGTGCCGATCAGCAGGTGCGCGATCTCGTGAGCGATCACGCGTCCCAGCAGCTCGCCTTCGTCGACCCCGGCGATCGCCGCCAGGGCTTGCACGCGATCGGCGAAGACAGTGGCGAGCGTGCCGGCCTTCCGTCCGGTGTCCACGAACGAGAATCCAAGAGACCCGGGCGTGCTCGCAGGGACCGAGGCAGCGATCCGGACAACGAGCTCGCCCGGGCTGACGGGCGAGAGACAGGGACAGCGCGGCCATGTCACGGCGACGCCGGCGCCCTTCATGATTCCCTCGACCGTCGTTCGCGCTCTCGCGAGGTGATCGCTCGGGACATCGTACGCATCGTGGACGCGAACCAGTAACGAGAGGGCGAGCATGCCGTGAGCCAGCATGACCGGCATATTCCGACGGGGGCGCAGGGGCGCAAACCGGAATGTGACGAATCAACGTCATAACGACACGAGCGTCATGCCGGGCGTGAGGAACGCCACGACACACCGAGACACTGAGGTCACCGAAGAATACGGTTATCTGTGATGAATGGCGGTTCCGTGGTGATGAACGACAGATCCGGACCGTCCTTCGCGCACGGCCGTCTTGACCCGCACCGTCGCTGCCTCTGATAGTAGTTTCCGTGGAAGGCCGCAGGTTCATACCCGCGCGGACGCTCTTCGTCATCGCGACGGCGTTCGGCATCTCGTCCACCCTCCAGGCGCACTGGATGGACAAGCTCGAGCTGCACCCGCACGTGATCCAGGACGCGATCGCGCGTCTGCTCGTGCTGAATCTCGTCTACTGGTATATCCCGGCCTTGCTCGCGCCACTGATCATGGCGTTCGCGCTGCGCCATCCGTTCGATCGCATTCGCTGGCCGCGACAGCTGGCGCTGCACGTGACCGCCGCGCTCTCGTACTCGGTTGTGCACACGACGAGCATGATGGGGGTTCGCGCGCTGCTGCTGATGGGCCAGCCGCTGCCGCCAGACTTTCCCGGCTGGCGGAATTTCGCGCTGCTGACCTATCTGACGCAGCTCGATTGGCTGCTGATGACGTACCTGTTCCTCATCGGCCTTGCCTACGCGCTGGCCTACCGCCGCGAGTCGGAGGCGCGCGCGCTCAACACCTCCCAGCTGGAAACGCGGCTGGTTGAAGCGCAGCTGCAGGCGCTGCAGCGGCAGCTGCACCCGCACTTCCTGTTCAACACGCTCAACACGGTGTCCGGGCTCATTCGCACCGATCCGGACGCCGCGGACACGATGATCGACCGGCTTGGCGATCTGCTCCGCATGACCCTGCACAAGTCGGGTATCCAGGAGGTGTCCCTGAAGGAAGAGCTCGACGTGCTTGGAAAGTACGTGGAGATAGAACGAACGCGCTTCGGAAACCGTCTCACCGTCGAAATGCGCGTGCAACCCGAGACGCTGGATGTTCAGGTGCCGAGCCTCGTGCTGCAGCCGCTCGTGGAAAATGCCATCCGCCACGGCATCGCGCCGAACGCGGGGCCTGGCTGGATCGCTGTGTACGCCCAACGTGACAACGACGACCTCGTCCTTCAGGTGCTCGACAACGGCGATGGCCTTCCTCCGGATCGGCTGATGGCGATGAACCGTGGGGTGGGTCTCGACAACACGCGGGCGCGCCTGGAGCATCTGTATCGCGACCGGTTCGAGTTTACGTTTTCGAATCTCGAGCGGGGGTTCTGCGTCACGATTCGGATTCCGTTCGAGGTTCAGGCGCCGGCCGGCAGCGTGGTGGGGGCCGCATGACCACTCGAATCCGCACCCTCGTGGCCGACGATGAGCCGATCGCCAGGGCACGGATGCTGGCGCTGCTCCGGGATGAGCCGGACATCGAGTTGATCGGCGAATGCGCCACCGGTCCTCAGGCGATGTCGGCGATCGAGCGCACGTCGCCCGATCTGGTGTTTCTCGATATTCAGATGCCGCAGATGGACGGCCTGACGCTGGCGCGCACGCTCGGCCGCACGATGCCGGCGGTGGTCTTCATCACCGCGTACGACGAGTACGCGCTCGGCGCGTTTGAAGTGCACGCCCTCGATTACCTGCTCAAGCCGTACAGCGCCGCCCGGTTCAAGTCGGCGCTGGTGCATGCACGCCAGCACCTCAGCGCCAGACGGACGTCCGGCAGTCATCCGTCGGCGGACGAACGGGTCGATCGACTCGTCATCAAGTCGAGCGGCCGCATTTACTTCGTCCGCACGCGGGATATCGACTGGTGCGAGGCGGCCGGCAACTACGTCCGGCTGCACGTCGGTGCTCAGACACATCTCGTGCGCGGGACAATGGCGCACATTGAAGCGCAGCTCGATCACACCCAGTTCGTCCGCATCCATCGGTCGGCGATCGTGAACGTCGACCGCATTCAGGAGCTCCAGTCATCCTTTGGCGGTGAGTACGTGGTGCTGCTGCACGACAAGACGCGGCTGACGCTGAGCCGCGGGTACCGCGAGGGCCTGCAGGCCAAGCTGGGCAAGACCCTGTAGACGCTACTTCGGCGTGGCGACGGTTGACGAGGTATCGACAGAGTACTTGCGATAACCCGAGAACTCCGACGACCCGGCGCGCCGGAGCACGAACAGCAGACTCACCCGGGCGCTGCCGCTGTAACTGGCGACCGCGGGCAGCCACACCTCGCCGTTGATCTTGCGGCGCAGAAACGACAGCTTCGCGCCCTTGTGCAGCCTGGCGAGCACACCCAGGCCGAACGACAAGGTGTCGATCGCCTCCGCATCCAGCTTGACCAGCTCGTAATCGCTCTCGCTGATCCAGGCCTGCACCTTGAAATGCCGCATCTGGCCGCCTTCGGTGGTCCGCGGCCTGGCATCAGCCTTCGGCGTCAGCGAGAAGGCGATCGTGTCGTGGCCCTCGATGCGTTCGCGTCCGGTCATCCGGATGTCGAAGACGGAGTAGACGTCGCTCACGGCATCATCGCGCTCCCGACGAGACTTCTGATACTCACGCTCCTGGCGCGCGCGCTCCTTCGGTCCGTCCTCGGTGAGCCGCTTCGCCATCCCGGCGGCCTTCGCCTGGCGTTCCCGATCCTGCTTCGCCAGTTCCTCCTTCGGCACCGGCCGGCCGTTCTCGGAGACAAGCCGCTCCCATCGCGCTTCACCCGGCAAGCCTGGATAGCTTTCGAAGACCTTGACCGACTCGTCGCTGATGCGCCCCTGCTTGTCGAGCTTCTGCTCACGCCGCGTCTCGGTGTAGACGTAGCTGCTCTGCAGCGCGCTGTCGGTCTGAAGGTGCTTGCGCGTTTCTTTGAGGAATGAGTCCTGATCGGGCAGCGGCCGATCCTGGGCGGCTAACGTTGCGCCAGCGATCACGAGCGCGAAACCAATCCTGATGACCACAGGGCTTCTTTCCTAGCCGATGCCAGCAGCCGACGGTGAGTCGGTGCCCACCGATACAGGGACCCGCAGGCGGATCCGCGTCCCCTGGCCAGGCGCCGTGTCGATGGCGAGGTGTCCTTTCAGGAGGGCCACGCGCTCCTCGATGCTGATCAGGCCCAGGCCAGGCGACCGGTCGTTGGCATCGAATCCGACGCCTGCATCGGCAATCTCCATCGCCACGTGGTCCGCGTGGAACGAGAGCGTCACCTCTGCCTCGCGTGTCTGACTGTGCCGGACGACGTTCTGCAAGGCTTCCTGCACGATGCGATAGAGCGTGAGCGCCAGTTCCGGGTCCACGCGGGGCGGAACGAGGCCGTGCTGCACGAAGGTGACGTGAAGGTTGCGCCGCTGAGCCTCCTGGCAGAGCGACTGAATGGCCGTCGCGAGGTTGAGGATCTGCAGCTTCGTCGGGTGCAGTTCATACGCGAGCTCGTAGACGGCGCGTGCGATGTCGCCGAGGTGCACGGACAGCGTCTGGAGACGCGAGCTCACCGATGTCGTCGCTGTATTCTTCGCCAACGTGTCGACCTCGATGTTCAGCAGCGCGATCCGCTGGCTGATGTCGTCGTGCAACTCGCGGGCAATCCGGTGTCGCTCCGTTTCCTGACTGGTAATCAGCCGTTGGGCCAGGTCGTGGATCCGGGTCGAGGCACGTCTGGCGTCCGAGATGTCGCGGACGATGCTGAGCAGGCGGTCGGCGTCCGCTCGCACGATGCGGACCTCGAAGGCGCGTGTTTCATCCAACGGCAACTCATACTCGATGACCACCGGGTCATCGCTGTGACAGGCGCGTTCCAGCGCCTCCATGATCACCTCCGCGACGGCCGGTGGCAGGATCTCACGCACCGTGCGGCCCAGAAATTCGTGGGGCGGCGCGAACAGCAACCGTGGATCCCGCGCATGGTAGTCAACGAAGGTGCCGTCGCGCAGCAGCACGAACATCAGGTCGGGAATGGCGCGCAGCATCGCGCTCGTACGCGCCTCGGCCACGCCGGTCGCGGCCTGCAATTCGGCCGCCCGTGCCTCGAGCGTGAAACGAGCGCGGTCGGCTGCCCAACTGATCTCGCCGATCAGCGTATTGATCCCGAAGGCGATCGCGTCGAGCGCATCATGAGCCGGAGAGATCGGCAGCCTCGCGCTCCTGTCACCGGCGGCCATGCTCTCGACAACCGTCACGAAGGCGTCGACGCGGGTGCGTTCGAAACGGCACCCGCTGTTCGCATCTGTCACATCGTGTAACGGGTCAGCCATTTGCTCGCCGCTGATTCGTCTGAAAACAGCTGTGTTGGAATGTCAAGTCGAACGACACGGAAGTAAACGTTTCCCATCATGCGTCCCAGGGGAGTGCTCTCCACAAGGAGTGCCAGAGCCGAGAAGTGCTCGGCGACCCTTCGTCCCGAATAATAGTGCCGGACCGCCGCGTCGAGCGGTTGAGCTCCCCGGATGTCCACCAGAAGCGGACGGCGGCGGGCCGCGGTCGCTGCGATTGCGGCTGCGAGGTTCGCGTGTGCGTCCTCAAGCGACTGAAAGGCGCCCTGGTGAATCTTGACGACGACCAGTCCGTCGTCCCGCAGGTCGATGCGCGCCGTGTTCGTGACCTGCATCGGGTTGACCGTCTACCGGCCGCGTCCTGCCGGTCGCGCCGGGATCGCGAACGACGCCAGGATCCGAATCTGAATGCGGTGTCTCATCGTGGCTCACAGTATGGCCGGGCAGCAGGGGGACCGGAAGACCGCCTGGGGGCACGAACAGGTTGAGGGAGAGGGGTTTAGTCGACTGTCGAGAATTCCAACCCGGTCGGCACGCAACGTGATGGTACGGGGGCCATGTCGTGGCTCCTGGCCGTACAGCCCGATCCTGGTCAAGCCGACGCTCTGCGCGGGACTTTTCACGGGAACATCGCCAGCGAAGTAGTGGTCGTCGAGTCGCTCGACGCGGCCCTCTCGTTGCTCGATCGGCGCCTTCCGGATGTTGTGCTGCTGCCGACGTTGATTTCGGCTGCAGTCGAGGATTATCTGCTCACGTATCTCGGCGCCATCCCCAGTGCCGGACATGTTCAGATCCTCAGGCTTCCTCAGATCGAATGTGCTGACAATCGTCCTGCTTTCGATTCTCCGAAGCGGCGCATGCGTGTGCTGTTTCCGTGGTGGCGGAGGCATGAGCCGTCCGGCCCGAGCCTGCCAGTCTGTGATGCGGCGACGTTCGTCCGCGATGTGGCCTCGTATCTTGCCGGCGCCAAAGCGATCAAGCGGGAGATCGAACTGAGTCGCGCGCGCGCCATCTCCAGCCGGGCTGAGCGTCGCGGTGGACCTCGATTCGCGAGCCGCGAAGTACCGTGGGTTTCAGTGGTGCGGCTCGGAAACGATCAGGCTGAGTTGATCGACGTGTCTCTGCGCGGCGCGCTCGTGCAAACGCCCTCGCGTCCAGAGCACGAGTTCTTCCGACGCACCGACCCGAATGTTCGAAGGCGAGCGCGTGTGACCTTTGAGCTGGAGTGGGGGCGTGAAGTCCACGCCACGGGCAGAGTGGTCCGTTGCGTGCCTGGGAAGACCGGCGATCGGGCGCACTACGAGATTGCGTTTTCGTTCGACGATTCCGTCGGCCTCCATCTTCCTTCGACCGAGGCCCTGGTTCCGGCTAAGATAACGACCTCCTGAGCTTATCCCCCGGAACCCGTTTCGGACCGTACGAGATCGTCTCTGCCATTGGTGCGGGGGGGATGGGCGAGGTCTACAGGGCGCGCGATTCCCGTCTCGATCGCGACGTTGCCATCAAAGTCCTGCCGACGGCCTTTGCGCAGGATTCCGATCGCCTGGCGCGGTTTGAGCGCGAAGGCAAAGCCGTCGCCGCGCTGTCACATCCGAACATCCTTGCGATTTTCGACGTCGGTGCCGAGGGCGGCCACGCCTATGCAGTCATGGAGCTCCTCGACGGCGAGTCGCTGCGCGAGCGTCTTGCCCAGGGTCCGCTGTCAGTACGGAAGGCGACCGACTGCGCGATCCAGATCGCTCGCGGGCTTGCGGCCGCGCACGACAAAGGGCTCGTCCACCGCGATCTGAAGCCGGACAACGTCTTTCTGCTGCCCGACGGCCGCGTGAAGATTCTCGATTTCGGTCTGGCGCGAACGATCGACGGTACTGAGCGGGCACTTGCCGGAGCGACAGGAGAAGCCACCGTCTTCGCGCGAAGAACAGACGCGGGAACCGTGATGGGAACCGTCGGCTATATGGCGCCGGAGCAGGTCCGGGGGCTGACGGTCGATGGACGCGCGGATCTCTTCGCGCTTGGAGCGGTCCTCTACGAGATGCTCGTGGGCCGACGTGCGTTCGAGCGCGATACTGCGGCCGACACGATGACGGCGATCCTCAAAGAGGATCCTCCGGAATTCGACACCACACCGGGCCATGTCCCCGCTGCACTCGATCGCATCGTCCGGCACTGCCTCGAGAAGAACGTTGTTGAACGATTCCAGTCGGCGCGCGATGTCGCGTTTGCGCTCGAGGCGCTCTCGGGCAGCGCTCCAATGCCCGCGGTTGCTGCCGAATCGGTGACAGCAGCTCCGGCAGGGAAGTCGCGCCGTGCAGTCGTTGCCGCCGTTGCCGGCCTGCTCATCGTCGTGGCGGGGGTCGGAGGCGGATTCGTTGGACGTGCCATGGCACCGCACGCCGCGGCGCCGCCACACTTCACGATGAAGACGTTCGAACCGCAGTCGATCATCACTGCCCGGTTCACACCCGACGGCGAAGGCATGGTCTTCAGCGCTGCGCTCGCCGGAAACGCGGTACGACTGTTTCACATCCAGGCCGGTCTGTCCGAAGCGCGCCCATTCGGTCCGCCACACACCCACCTGTTGTCCGTGTCGTCGAAAGGCGAACTGGCGGTGCTGACCGAGGCGAGCCTGATCGGGCAGCGGTTGTTCAAAGGGACGCTTGCCCGGATGTCCATCGACGGAAGTCCGCGGCCGTGGATGGAAAACGTCCGTGAAGCCGATTGGAGTCCCGACGGGACCACGCTGGCCATCGTGCATGACGAGGGCTCAGGGGATCGTCTCGAGTATCCGATCGGCACCGTGTTGTATGAGACCGCCGGGTATGTCAGCGATCTGCGAGTCTCGCCCGATGGCAGCCGCGTGGCCTTCATGGACCATCAGACTCGATTCGACGATCGCGGCTGGGTCAAGGTGGTCGATCGCGACAAGAAGGTCACGACGCTGGCCGGTGAGTTCTGGGGTGAAGAAGGGCTGGCGTGGTCTTCGGACGGCAAGACCGTGTACTTTGCCGCGAACGACCGGCAGACCGGGGACGAGGGCCATCCGGGCGATCTGGCGTATCAGATCCATTCGGTCGCGCTCGCCGATGCGGGAAACCCGATTTCCGCGCTACCGAGTCCCGGTGATTTCGTGATCCACGATGTGGCGTCCGATGGACGATGGCTCACGACGCGTGAGGATCTCCGGCTGGGAGTCGGTGCCCACCTCGAAGGAGACACAACCGATCGCGATCTGACCTGGCTCAATCAAAGCTGGACGGCGCGTCTTTCTCGCGACGGCACCCGGCTCCTGTTTGGCGATGGCACGGCCGGCAAGAACTACGGCGTCGTATGGCGTCCGACCGATGGTTCACCCATCGTGCGGCTCGGCGAGGGGACCGACCTGGACTGGTCGCCTGACGAAAAGTGGGTGCTGGCGCAGATCTTCTCGCCTCCCCAACTCGTGTTGTATCCAATGGGAGCCGGTGATCCGGTCCGATTGAAGCGCGGCATCATTGCCGAGTACCGGACGGCGTTCTGGTTTCCAGACGGCAAGAGCGTGTTGATTGCCGGCAACGAGGCTGGAAAGCCGACTCGAACATTCCGCCAGGCTGTCCCTGACGGCGAGCCCAAAGCCATCCTCGAAGAAGGTGTCGTCCCTGAAGCCATTACGCCCGACGGCCAGACGGTGCTCGCACTCGACCATGACCGACAGTGGCGGTGGTATCCGGTGAATGGCGGCGCGTCGCGCCTCGCGGCCGGGATGACCGCTGCGGATAGCGGGGACAGTATCGTTGGATGGAGCGTCGACGGTCAGGAGTTGTTCATTCGAACGGGACGCGACGTGCCGGCGCGCATCGATCGCCTCGATATCCTGACCGGCCGCCGGACGCTTCTCGCCGAAGTAGGGCCTGCCGATCGGACAGGGTTGTTCGGCTTCCTGCCGACCAGCGTCTCGAAGGACGGCAGGCAGTACGGATACAGCTACGCGAAGCGGCTGTCGACGTTGTTTGTCGTCACCCCCACGACACCCACCCGCTGATCAGCTGTACGTGGCGGCCCGCTTGCACTCATCGTGCACGGAGAGGGAGGTCGTTCCATGCGAAATGTAGGGACTCGAGCTGTGCTGACCACTGCCGCAGCTGTTTTCAGCGCGGCTGTAATGGTCACGCCGCCGACGATTGCCGGAGCACAACAGGCGCGAACCATCATCGATGCCGACACGACGTTACAGGTCCGCACCAACGATGCGATCGACGTCAAGACGGCGGATGGGCTGATATACAAGGGCACGATTGACCAGGACGTGCTCGACAGGGATGGCCTTGTCGCGATCCCTGAAGGGTCGACGGTCGAGCTCATGGCCAGAAAAAGTGGCGATGAGATGACGCTTGATCTCGAGTCGGTGACCGTCAATGGTCAGCGGTATGCCGTGCTCGCCGATCAGAGCACTGTTGGGACGACAGGGCAGCTCGGCGCCGGGGCCCGCACGATCGGAGCGAATAAGGACACCGCCACGTACGTTGGTGGAGGCGCGCTCCTTGGCACCATCCTCGGGGCGGTCGTCGGCGGCGGCAAGGGTGCCGCGATCGGCGCGGCCGTCGGAGCGGCGGGCGGAGCCGGGGCTCAAATCATCACGAAGGGGCGATCAGTGTATTTGCCGGCGGAGTCGCTTGTGACCTTCCGCCTTGCCCGCAGACTCAATGTCGGCGTTGCGGATACCGGCTTCGATCGCGAGAATGGTCACTACCACCGGGACTACGGCCGGTAGAGGCGGTGGGTCCGGCTTCAGCCGGACCATTCGGACGCAGGTGCGCCGGGCGTCGCAAGTACGCCCGGCGCGCACCTACAGGATCTCTTTCAACCGTTCCGCCGGCCGCGCCAGAATCGCGCGCGATCCTTTCTCGACGATCGGTCGTTGAATCAGATCGGGATGCGTGACCATCAGATCAACGATCTGATCGTCGATCAGGTCGCGCTCGCCGATCCGCAGCTTCTTGTAGATCTCTTCCTTCGTCCGCAGGAGTTGGCGTGCGGGCAACCCCATTTTTCGCAGCAGCTCGCGCAGCTTCGACTTCGGAATCGGGTCCACGTAGTAGTTCACCGCGTCGAAATCGACTCCGGCTTCTTTCAGCGCCGCATGCACCTGGCGGCACGTCGTGCAGGTGGGTTTCTGGTAGACGGTGATTCTTGCCATTGCGACACTAAACGCCCTGGCTCACTGAGATCGCACGTCAGGGTAGGTGTACCGGCACGGATCCGGGCAGATCCATTCGCTCGCTCCCGCCGTTGTCGATCCGAAGACCATCGTCGTCCCGTCCGCGAACGTGACAGTGTTTCCGCTGAACGCGCGCGCCTGCGGATCTTTCGCCGGCCATCCCGAGATCGTGATTCTCGTGCCGACCTTCAGCCTTTCCCTGAAATCCTTCTGGCGTCTCAGGAACGCGTTGGGTGCCGACCCCTCGAAGGCCCAGAGGCCCGTGCGCCCGTCGGGCGCCGTCCCGTCGATGATCAGCACGACGTGCGGGTTGACGGCGCGAAGCTCGACGATCTGGCCAGTGATGGACCCCGGCCTGGAGGCGTCGTAGTACGGCGTAAACGGATGGTGTGCGCTGGCGGAAGCCGCAGCAATCACAACCAGAGCCGGCAACCAGAATCTCATTGTTCCTCCTTGCGGTCGGGCACTCCCTGATGACTCTTACCCGGGCAGCAGTGAAAGGATACGGGACTCACGATTTCTGGAGGTCTCTACGCCAGGCGTCCGAGAGCGCCGGAATTGCGATGGCCTCCCGTACCCGGCCTGGTGCCACGCCTTCCCGTAAGTACATGCGCAGCAGCTCCGGCATGCTGATGGCCGACGGATGCCGCTCGAGGATCTCGATCGTGTCACCGGCGCCGAGATCGCCCTCGACCGCGACCGCCAGGTAGAAGCCCGTGCGCCTGCTCGCGAGGAAGCGCTTGACCATGTCCGCGCGACCGAAGCGGATGCCCAGCTTGTAGCAGGGGAGCCTCGGCTGTGTGACGACCAGCTCCGCCGAGCCAATCTTCAGACGATCACCGAGATGCACGTCCTCTTCGAGCAGCCCCTCGATCGTCAGATTCTCGCCGAAGTGCGCCGGCTGCAGATCGACGCCGGGAAGCTGATCACGCCAGAACGCGTAGTGCTCGTGTGGATACGCATAGACCGCCTTGGCGCGCCCACCGTGGACAGACGGATCGGACTGCCGGTCCCCGGCGAGGTTGTTGTTGCGGATCGGAATGCGGCCGGTGACCGGCGACTTGAAGATCGACGTGCGCACGAGCGGGTCATCGCCAGCGACCTCGCGCGGCTGACCAACGCTCACGCTCAGCACCTTCATGGTCTTCATCGTACAATCGTCATCATTCCCAAAGCGGTTCTCTTCGATCTCGACGACACCATTCTGGACGATTCCGGCTGCGTCGAACACTCGTGGACGGATGCCTGTCAGGAGTGTTGTACCGCCCTTGGCGTCGACGGGATCGCCTCGATCCGTTCGGCGATTCGAGACGCGGGCGAGTGGTTCTGGAGCGATCCGGAGCGGCACCGCGTCGGACGGCTCGATATGAAGGTCGCACGTCGGAGCGTCGCTGCGGAAGGTCTTCAGCGTGTTGGTATCGTTGACGAGTCTCTGGCCAAGGCGCTGGCGGTGGCTTACGCCCGTCATCGCGACAGACGAATCGCACTGCTCCCCGGCGCGCTCGACACGGTTCGCCGGTTCAAGGCCGCCGGTTGCGCGCTGGCGCTCGTCACCAATGGCAGCCGCCGGACACAGCGCATGAAGATCGAACGCTTCGGGCTGGAGCCGATCTTCGATGCCATTCTCGTTGAAGGAGAGCTCGGCTTCGGTAAACCGGATCCGCGGGTGTATGAACTCGCGTTGTCGCGCCTGGGATCGTCGCCGGCCGAGACATGGATGGTTGGCGATCACCTCGAGTGGGACGTGGCCGCCCCGCAGCAACTCGGCATCTATGGCGTCTGGGTCGACGCTCCCGGTAAAGGAGTCCCGCGCGGGTCACCCGTGCGGCCCGATATGACCGTTCGCAGCATCACCGAACTCCACTCTGTGGCGGCGGGGTAATCATGGCAGAGGAGTTCACCGGCTTCACGACTGAGGCGTTCTCATTCTGGAAGGGCCTCGAACGACACAACAATCGCGACTGGTTCCAGGCGCACAAAGACCAATACGAACAGGCTGTTCGTCGCCCGATGCAGTTGCTGATCGAGGAACTGGCACCGCTCTACGGCCCCGGCCGGTTGTCGCGCATCAACAAGGACATGCGGTTCCAGAAGGAAAAGCCGTACAAGAACTATCTCGCCACGGGGCTTGGCGGCAGCTACATCTCCTTCTCGAAGGAAGGCCTGTGGGTGGGAACCGGGATCTACAAACCGGAACCCGCCACACTTCGAGCGTTACGCGCGGCGATCGCGGATGACAGTGCCGGGCGCGAACTGACCAGAATCATCGCAGCGATGACGCGGAAGGGCTTCGAGGTCGATACGCACGCGCGGCTGGACAAACCACCGCGCGGCTACGACGCCGCGCATCCACGCGTCGAGCTGCTGCGGATGAAAGACATCTACGTCGGGAAATCGTTCGGCGTCAGAGAAGTGGCGTCGGCAAATCTGCCCCGTGATGTCGCGAAGGCGATCACCGCGTTGGAACCATTTCGTGTCTGGCTGCGCAAGTACGTCCGTGAGAGGCC
>DASROF010000102.1:0-2526 GCA_035647075.1 Vicinamibacterales bacterium
ATCGACGCGAACCGCAAGCACCTGCCCGACAACGTCCGGCTGTGGCAGGGCGACTCGATTGGCCACTGGGAAGGCGACACACTGGTCGTGGACAGCACGAATTTCAACGGCAAGCCGTGGCTGAACGAGGCGGGCGAGATCACGAGTCACGCGCTCCACGTGGTGGAGCGGTTCACGCCCGTGAATGCGACTACCATTATGTACAGGGCGACGTTGACCGACCCGATCGTCTACACCCGCCCGTTCACCATCGAAGTGCAGTTGATCCGCGATCCTGAGGGCGAGATGCTCGAGGTGGCGTGCCACGAGGACAACCAGGACCTGCAGCATATGAAGGACGTCAAGAACGCAGGAACCGGCTTGAAGTAGGACACCCTGTCAAGGGTGTCTGGGAATACAGAGGAGACTGAACTCATGCGCGGAAAGATCCTGAGCGTTGTTGCTGCTGCGGCATTCGTGCTCGCCGCGGCGCCAGCCATCGCTCATCATTCGTTCGCGGCGGAATTCGACGAGAACAAGCCGATCAAGCTGACCGGCAAAGTCGTGGAGATGCGCTGGTCCAATCCCCACGCGTGGATCTACCTCGACGTCAACAACAACGGGAAGACCGAACGCTGGGCGTTCGAGACCGGCGCAGCGAACGGCCTGTTCCGGCGCGGATGGCGGAAGGAAGATCTGCCGGCGGGCACCGTCCTCGTCATTCAGGGCTGGCAGGCGCGCAACGGATCGAACACCGCCAACGCCGGCAGCATCACGTTCCAGGACGGCAAACGGCTGTTCGCCGGCTCGTCGAACCCGAACGCCGAGCGCCTGCTCGAAGGCAAATAGTTCAACTCCCAACTTCCAATTCCCAACGCCCAAGAGGCTCGACGTTCTTGGGAGTTGGAAGCTGGGCGTCGGGAGTTCATCCGCGGAGTCAGTCATGATGCGAAGTCTCCGTCTTCCACTCGCCCTGCTCCCCTTCGTCCTCACCGTCGTCCTTTACCCTCCACTCGCAGCGCAAACGAAGGCGACGGCGACCAACGTTCCGACGATCCCGCACCAGCCGGTGGTGGACTTCTTCAAGAACCCGCCGGGCATCTACACCGGCGAGAACATGGGGATCGCCACCAACTCGAAGGGCAACATCTACATCTACCATCGCGCCAACGAGACGCGGCTCTTCGAGTACAGCCCGCAGGGCACCTTCATCCGCGAGATCGGGCGCAACAACTACGGATTCGCCTTCGCGCATTCGGTGCGCGTGGACGCGCAGGACAACATCTGGGCAGTCGATGAAGGCACCGACATGATCGTCAAGTTCAGCCCGGAGGGTCGCGTGCTGATGACGCTCGGTCGTCGGCCGGATCCGGTGCGGATGCTGAACAACATGTCTGGCGCCGGCGCCTATCACGGCCGCAATGAACCGTATCGCTTCGGCCGGGAGACCGACGTGGCCTTCGACCAGCAGGGCAACATCTTTGTCTCCGACGGCTACTTCGACGCACGCGTCGTGAAGTACGACCGGAACGGGCGATTCATCAAGGCCGTCGGGACCCGTGGCACTGCCAACCTGCAGTTCAACACCCCGCATTCCATCGCCACAGACTTCCAGGGCAACGTGTATGTGGCCGATCGCGGCAACGCGCGCGTGCAGGTGCTCGATAACAACCTGAACTGGAAAGCCAACTACACGACCGTCGGCAACCCGTGGGCGGTGTGTGTGTCGGGCGGACCGGGACCGAAGAATCCGGGCAAGCAGTATCTGTACGCCTCGAACTCATGGCAGGACAGCGCGCCGGCCGCGGGCACGGAGATCACCGGCGAGATCTACAAAATGGAGCTCGACGGCACGATCATCGGCAAGTTCGGCAAAGCCGGAAAGGCGCCCGGCGAGTTCGCGACCGTGCACCAGATCGACTGCCGCGACCCGGACACGCTGTTCGTGGCGGAGATCAACGACTGGCGCTCACAGAAGATCCTGCTGAAGCCGGCCGGGACAAAGAGCACGAATTGATTGTCTCGAAGACACGAAGAGATCGAAGGTCACGAAGATGAAAAAATCCTGTGCCGTTGCTCTCGTTTTTGCGTTTGTCTTCTTTGGCCCGGCTGACTGGCTCGCCGATCGCGTCTGCTGGTGGGCGATGCCGAGTACGACTCTGGCCGCACAGGGCGCACCGCCGCAGATTACCTTTGACGCTAACGCCGACTTCCTGCGCACGCCGAACGACGTCTTCATCGGCGAAGTGGGCGGCGTCGGCCGCAACTCGCGCGGACAGATTCTTGTTTACACGCGAACGGGTCATCCGTACGCGACCCTCGGCGACAACCGCACCTTCTACCGCAACGGCTCTCGGCTTTTCCTCTTCGACGCCAGCGGCAAGTTCGTCCGCGAGTGGGGCCAGGACGTTTACGGTTTCAATGACGCGTTCGGTCTTCGCGTCGATCCGCAGGACAACGTTTGGACGATTGACGCCGGCGCCAGCCAGGTTGTGAAGTTCGACCCGCAGGGGCGCATTCTGCTCGTGCTCGGCCGCAAGCCGGAGG
>DASROF010000103.1:0-11526 GCA_035647075.1 Vicinamibacterales bacterium
GAAGACGTGGTCGTCGTGCCGGGAACGCGCTGGTTGCTGACGAGCGGCATGGCACCGGGTGCCGGGCTGACGGTCGTGGACACGCAATCGAAGAGCGCGCGCAAACTCTATGCACCTGGAACCGCGAACGCGCGCGCCGATCGCACCCGGTTTGGCGCGTGTCCAGGGCCACTCGATGCGAAGCAGGCGGTGCTGCACGGCCTCGCCCTGAGACCGGCGCCGGAAGGGCGCTACACGGTGTACGCCACCAATCACGGTGGGCGCGAGTCGGTGGAAGTATTCGAACTGAGCATCGGAACGATCGGTGCGAGCCAGATCCTGTCCGCAACCTGGGTTGGATGCGTGCCGCTGCCGCCCATGCTCGCGGCCAACAGCGTCACCGCGTTTTCCGACGGCACCATCCTCGCGACAGTACTCATCCTTCCGGGCAAGACGTTCGAGGATGCGTTCGCCGGACGCAACACCGGCATCGTGCTGCAGTGGACGCCGGGCCGTGCCGGATTCGTGCAGTTGAAGGGCACAGAACTCGTGGCCAACAACGGCATCGAGACATCACCGGACGATCGTGAGTTCTACGTCGCCTCGACGACGACGCGGCGGATCTACGCCTTCTCGCGGGCGAAGCCGGGCGGCGGCCCGCTGCGGTTCGCGCAGTTGAAGGACTTCGGCCCCGACAATGTGCGGTGGACGGCGGACAACCGACTGATCACCGCGGGCCTGATTGACGATGAGCCGGCGTGTGGTGGCAGGCCGAAGAACGAAGAGGGCATCCGCTGCCCGATGGGCTACGCAGTGGCCACCATTGATCCAAAGACGATGGCCGCCACTGAGATCGCGCGCGGGCCGAGAACGCCGGCATTTACAGGCACGGCGATGGCGGCTGTTGTGGGCAACGAGCTGTGGCTCGGCTCATTCTTCGCCGATCGGCTTGCATATCGACGTTTGCCATAGCCAGGGGTCGAGCTGGATGCCTCGAGGCCTCGGCGCGTGTTAAAGTAAATGGTGGTTGGTCCCGCCGAGTTGTTCTGCCTGCCTGCATTCAGCTCTTTGCACGCTCCAGAGGTTCACAATCCGTCGATTCCAACATGTCAAACAGAGGATCGTGCGATGAGACTCTACGTAGGCAATCTGTCGTTCAACACTGAAGAGGCGCAGCTCGAGCAACTTTTCGCCACGCTGGGCGAGGTGACGTCCGTGCGCCTGGTGCGAGATCGCGAGACGGGACGGTCGCGCGGTTTCGGGTTCGTCGAGATGGCCGACGATGCCGCCGGGAAAGCGGCGTGCGAGCAACTCAACCAGCAGGAGTTCGAGGGCCGTCGTCTGACGGTCAACGAGGCGCGTCCGCAGGAGCAGCGCTCCTTCGGCGGCGGCCGCTCCGGCAACCATCGGCGCAGCGAACCGCGCTGGTAACAGCGTTTTTCTGCGCTCTATACCGGAGGACCCGATATGCCTTACACGCCAGGCGACCGAGTGATGCACACGCAATACGGTGACGGCACGCTCGTGAGCGCGAACGAATACCACACGGTGATCGATTTCGATGCGCACGGTGTGCGCACCTTCTCGTCGCCGCGCGTGGTGCTGAGCGCATCGTCAACGCCAGCGCCGCCCAAGCCGGTTCGAAAGCCGCGCGCCAAGCGCGTTGCCGCGCCGCAGGGCTGAGTCCATCAGGCCGACCTGACGGTCGGCCTCTACGCGGGAACCGAACTACGGCACCTGCGTTTCGGTGCTCAGTACGCGGAACTGATTGGACTGGGCGACGAACAGACCGCAACCGCCCTGGACATCGCCGGCCACTTCCAGCGTTCGTCCGATCAGCCCTCTGAAGCCGGTTCCAAACTCGCGGAAGATGTCGGGTGACGGCGTACACACCGTCACCGAGTTGTCGGCCGACTCCTTGAAATAGATGATCAGCCGCTGCGGGAAGTTTCCCTGCAGCGCCACGCGTGAGACGGTGCCTTGCAGGATCATCCGTCCTCGACGCGCCTGCGCCGAGGTGTACTGCGCAACCGGAACGAACGGCGCCTCCCACTTGCGCTCCCATGAATCGATCCTGTGCGCCCCGATGCGCGCAGCGGGATCGTCGGGCGACGCAGTGCCGGCCGCAATCCGCAGCGGAGTTGGTGGCAAGGCCGTGGCGGCTGTGATTCCGAATTCGAGCTGAACCTGCCTGAAATCCTCCAGGACATCGTGCATGTATTTCGCGATCTCTGCGGCGTCGTCGTCCACGCCGATTCGCGCCAGCGTCTGCTGGGTGACCAGCGTGACGGGCTTGCGGACGACACGTCCGTTCAACGCAAACACCCCGTTCGACTGGCGCAGCGCGATGTCGTCCGCGACCGGGCCGGCGTGCTCCCAGCGGCAATAGAAGGTATGGCGCAACGTCAGGTCCGGCTGGCGCTGACCGGCAGTCCATCCTGTTTGCCGGAAGACGTCGTTCCATAGACTGCGCCAGGAGGTCGGTGTCGGGCACACCTGCTGCAGGTCGTCGGCCTGTGGCTGCACCAGCTCGAGGCGGGGTGCCGTCTCGATGTTGTCGGTGACGTCCTTCTCCACTTGACCAGCACTCATCAGACGAAGGAATTGCGTGTCGGCAGCGGCCTTTTGCGCCGGGCTCCAGGTCTTCACCGGCCACGGCGCATCGTCGATGGCATTGTTGGCATCGATGTAGTCGAGATTGATCTCAATCTGCGCGGCGACCATGTCGTTGAAGTCGCGGAACGTCCTGTCACCGAACACGAACTTGTTCAGCCCGTTGGCTTCAATGTATTCGTGAATCATGTAACTGCGCGCGGGGGCGGCCATCATCAGATGTGGCGTCCCGGCGCGCATCACGACGACACGCGTGTAGAACTCGAGGGTGCCGATGATGTTGTGGATCTGGTACGAAGCGCCAGGAGTCGGTGGGAGCTCCTTGAAGGTCGCCATCACGATCACCGGCGCGCCGGCGCGCACCGTGATGCCGCGCGCCGCCAGCGCCTTCATCAGGTAGGCGCGCACGGTGGCCTCCGGCACGGCCTTGGCGCCGTTGAAAATCTGCAGCGAGACTTCCTTGACCTGCTTGAGGAATTCACTTGGCGTGATGTACACGGCCTCCGAAAAGCTGCTGCCGCCGACGACAGGCGTGTTGGCGGCGGTGACGGTTGGTGCGGGCGGCGCGCCCGGACGCGTGCCGCCGTAGGCGTAGCCGGTCCGCCCCGGACCACCGAGCGCTTTCAGCGCCAGCGGCTTCAGCTTCTCGACCGTCAGCGATCCCGAGAGATGAAGCGTCTCGACACCCCCGCGAAACACATACAAATCGCCTGCGAGCTCGTTGCCGAATCCGAACGCGGCATCACCGAGACCCTGAATTGAATCGACTACCACACCGCGCTGCTGCTTGAGGATCCGGGCGGCGTTGTCCACGGCCTCCGGATCGGGTGTGGCTTCGTGCGTGAATTGAATCTGCAGGGTGATCACCGGCTGCACCGGCCGGTTGTCAAACGGATCCTGAGTCGAATAGTTGCAGTTGGTCGGCAGCTGGGGCCGCGTCGGCCGCAGATACATCTTTCGTCCGACGACGGCTTCAATGTCGGCGATTGGCAGGAGGTCGCAGGCGGTTTTGCTTTGCGCGCGTGGTGTGGCGATCTGCCACGGCGATAGAACAAGTACGAGAAGTGGAAGAAGTGGAAAAAGTGGAAGAAGTGGAAGAAGTGGAAGAAGTGAGGCGGAGCGTCGGAGCTGCATATGTCTTCGTCGTGTCCGCCTTCGGGCGGACCTCCAACGGGAGTATAAAAGAGCTTTTCGCGGAGGTATACGTGCGAGGCTGGCTATCTACTGCTGTCTCTTTCATCGTCGCGTTCGCGATCGTTGCAGCGTTGCAGGCACAAGACCGCCGAACAGCGGTCACGCCGGTCGCCGGTGGAACCGGAACGGCGCAGATGTATTCGCAATTGATGCACGTGCGGTTCACGTCGCCGGTCGTCGCGCCGGCGGGGCCGCCGGGAGGAGAGTCAGAGGTTCGCGCCAGGCTCCTGAACCCGGTGCTCGGCAGAGGCGCAACACAACAGACGGTTCTCATTCCGGCCGATGTTGATGTGAACATCCAGGTCCGGCTCGGTGCCGGCAACGCCGCGCGGACAAACGCCACGCTGTACTTGCGGATCATGTCCGCCAACGTCGATCCGGCGGAGGGCCGCCGCAGGTTTGCGTCGGGGGAGGTGAGACACGAGTACGTGGGGTGGCCGAAAGCGGACGAGGTGCTCATCCCCCAGAACGCGACGCTGTCCTTTCCGCTGTACGGCATCGCGCCGGATTCGTCGACTGCTGCCGGCGATGCGAACTATCCGTCGCATCCGATTCTGCAACAGTCAGCTCTCCGTGCTGCCCTCATCGATCAGCCGATCGACGTCACGAATGCCGGCTCGAACAAGCTCTTTCGCGCGCAGCTCACAGAGGACATGGAGTACACGGGTGGCCCATCAGCGCCGATGCCGGCGGGTGCGATCAAGCTGCCGAAGGGCACGGAGGTGTGGGTGCGGTCGTACGAACCCGATCCGGAAGCGCAACTCGGGCACGGTGCGAACATGTCCATCGATTTCGTCGTGATCAACGGAAAGCGTGTCAACATCCGCACCGTTCCTGAGCGACGGCCATTCACGCCGGGCGCCATGGCCATTTCGCCGGATGGCAAGGGAAGAGTTCCGGAGGCCCTGTGGCCGACAAATCAACCGCGGAGATTTGTTCTTTCGGAGCAGCAGGAGGTTTCGGACAACGGCTCGACGCTGTGGACGTACCCGGAAAACCCCAACAAGGCCGAGGAGTATCGTCTTGCGCCCGGCTCGCCGCCGCCCGTTGTCCCACAGGGAACGCCGCCGTCGCCCCCACAGCCGGGCCGGCCGAATACGACATCTGCAGACGAGGCGCGGAAACGTGCTGAAGCATTGCGCGCGTGCCAGTTGCGTGCGATCACGGAGCACCCTCGCGGGGGTTTAGAACAAGCGCAGGCGCTGGCCGCGTGCAGTCAGGCGAAGTAAGCTCGAGCCTGACATGACCCGTCGGATTGTGTGGGGTAGCTTGGGAGCTGGAACTTGGCAAGTGGGAGTTTCTTCATGATTCGTCGCTCGTTCGTCGCCATCGCCGTCTGTGTTGTCGTATCGATGATGGGTCCGTCTCAAGGCGGGCACTACGCGCTGAGCGCGCAAACGAAGACAGTGCCGCGCCCCCCGGCGCAGCCGGCGGGCCAGCAGCCACCCGGAGAGAGTGCGGCGCCTGACGGCTACGCTCCGCTACCGCAGTGGCTCGGGCAGACCCGCGCGCCGGCGCCCGCGAAGACAGAGGCGTTCACTGTCCAGACGTTCGCTGAAGGGTTGAATGGCGCGTCGTTCCAGTTCCTGCCAGATGGTCGCATCCTCCTCGGTGAGCGCAACGGCCGTATCCGGATCATCGGCAAGGACGGCAAAGCTGCGGATCCGCTCGCGGGCATGCCTGCGGACATGTTCATGCCTGGCCAGGCGCTGTTCAGCGTGTGCCCCGACAAGGGCTTTGCGACCAATCGCACAATCTATTTCACGTATGCCGTATTGCCGGCCGGCGTCGATCCGGCGTCGCAGCGATCTCCTGCGCACGTGCACGTTGCCAGCGCGCGGATCGCGGCCGACGAGAAACGTCTCGACGGGGTGAAAGATCTGCTCGACGCAGAGGGCACAGGCGGACGCGTGATTCAGGCGAACGACGGCACGCTGCTGGTGGAAACCACGGTGCCGGCGGGCCTCGGCCTGCTGTCGGAAGCGTGGATGCAGCCGCAGCAGCTCGACAGCCTGATGGGCAAGGTGCTTCGCATCAATGCCGACGGCTCCATCCCGAAAGACAACCCATTCGTCGGCAGGGCCGGCGCGCGGCCCGAGATCTATGCGCTCGGTTTGCGCGACCCCCAGGGAATCGCGATCCACCCGAAGACCGGCAGGGTGTGGACGAGCGAACACGGTCCGCGCGGTGGCGACGAGATCAACGACGTCGAGAAAGGGAAGAACTACGGCTTCCCGGTCATCGGCTATGGACGCGACTACAACGGCAAGCCGATCAACGGTGACAAGACCGTGCAGGCCGGGATGGAACAGCCGGTCTACTTCTGGACGCCCGACATCGCGCCGTCGGGCATCGCGTTCTACACCGGCAAGATGTTCCCATCGTGGAACGGCAACGTGTTCGTTTCTGCGCTGGCGGCCCGGTATCTCGTACGCCTTGTGCTCGACGGCGATCGCGTCGTCGCCGAAGAACGCCTGCTGACCGATCTCAATTCGCGCATCCGCGCCGTCAACGAGGGACCAGATGGTTCGCTCTACGTACTCACTGACGGCGCGAATGGAAAAATCGTGCGGCTCGTGAAGAAGGCGTCGTAGTGTCCGGTTTCGTCAGTCCGGAATCTCTGCCTCGACAAGCTTCGCCAGCAGGGCGAGCGATTCCTGCCATCCGAGCGTGCAGGCCTCGGCCGGAATGACGTCGGGGATACCCTCCTGCACGATGTTCACATCGGTCCCGACCAGGACCTTCTTCAATGTAACCGTCACGGTCATCTCGCCGGGCAGGTTCGGATCGTCGAACTTGTCCGTGTGGCGGATCCGCTCGTTCGGCACCAGCTCGAGATACTCGCCGCCGAACGAGTGGCTCTTGCCCGAGGTGAAGTTCGTAAACGACATGCGGTAGGTGCCGCCGACGCGTGCGTCGAGCTGGTGAACCTTGCCGGTAAATCCGTTGGGCGGCAGCCACTTGGCCATCGCTTCCGGATCGAGAAACGCTCGGTAGACTCGTTCAGGTGTGGAGCGAAGCACACGATGAAGCCGGACGGTATTGGGCATCGTTGACTCCTCTGCGGGCCCTCTTCGCCGGTGTTGCAGCGCCGGGGCCCGTCGTTATTTAACTGTATAGACCGGACCACACCGACGAATTCATCGGTCGCCACTCCCAAATAGGAGTTCGTAGGGTCCGGCTTCAGCCGGACCCAGGATGGTCGCGACATCAGACGGGAGTCTGGGATAATGGTTTCGTCGGGGCGTGGCTCAGCCTGGTAGAGCGCTCGCTTTGGGAGCGAGATGTCGCTGGTTCGAATCCAGTCGCCCCGACCATTCAGACTTCGCGGCAGGCCCAGGGGCTCAGGCCGAAGGGCTAAGGCCAAAGGGCGAAGGCCGAAGAAGCCCCCTTACTTCCCTTTCAGCCGGTCGAGCCGTTGCTGCACGCGGGCGTTCGGCACGGCCGCCACCAGTTGCTGCAGTGTGGCGATCGCGCCCTCACGCTGTCCTGCGGCTTCCAGCGCGTCCGCCGTCAACATGCCGTGACGAATCCGGATGAACGGCGAGTCAACCGGCGGCGTCATCGCGCGCAATGCCTGCAGCGCCGCTATGGGGTCCTTGCGATCGACGATCAGCGACTCCGCACGGGCCATCTGCACTTCGATGTCCGCAGGAAAGCGCTGCGCGGCGATGTCGAACAAGGCGGCCGCGCCGTCAGCCTTTCCGGCCTGCCGATCGGCGAGGGCCTGCTGATACAGGCCGGCACGAAGCAAGTGGCCGACGTCCTGCGGATCGCCGCTTCGAGTCCCAACGCCGCCCGCGTAACCGTAGACGATCTCGCCGCCATGCTCTCCCGCCTCGAAGAGTGCGACCAGGCCGACGAGGCCGATTGCGGTTGATGCCATGAGCGCGTAGCGCGCCTTCAGCGACTTCCGCATCGCCAGCGCCACGGCTTCCGCGAGCACTACGACGATGAAGATGTTGCGCGCGCGTTCACCCCATTCCTCGTGTTCGGTTACGGCCGGACGGAGACCGGGCATCCGCTCGATGGGGCCGTGCGCGGCGTCGCCGGTGTACGCGGCCGCTATCGCGGCGAGGGTGCCAAGCGTCAGCAGCGCGGCCGCCGCGGGGGCGAGGAACGCCGGCCGCCCCAGCCACGCAAGCACTCGAAACAGGACCCCGACCACCAGCAACGCGATGGCGAAATGTACGACCTGGGGATGATACGCGCCCATGCGCGCATTGTAATGCTCACCACGGCCCCTTATGACGGCCAGGTCGCCTTCGGGTCGTAATTGATGATCGATTGCGGAGGTGTCGTCGGCACCATCGGGCGAAGGTACGGTTTGCCCGCCGCCTTGTGGCACGAGTAGCACGACTCGATCAGGCCGCGATACGCGGACTCGAATGCTGCACCGTTCTTCTCATCGACGGCCTTCTTCAGCGCGGGCAGCGCGCTCGTATCGATGCCGTCGAAGATCCCTTTCAGATCGACCGGGTTGCCGTCCGGTCCCTTGACAGTGGGATTGATCCGGATCGTCCACCGGATCCGGTTTCGGACCTCCGAGACTTCGAAGGCCGCCAACGCCCAGTGTTGTTCCCTTGCGGCAAACCAGAGGTTCGCCATGTGCCAGCCGACATCGATCATCGAGTGCGACTGCGCGGGGATAACCTCTTTGAGATGAGCGATATCAGCCGCAACATCGACCGCAGGCACCTGCGCTGCCTGCGCGGAAACCCGCGAGTCCTGCCAATGCATCACGAGACCGCCCATCGCAGCGCCGATGGCCAGCGATAGAGCGTATCCAATCACTGATCGGGTCATGACCTCTCCCTGGCATGGGTCGCGCCACGCCGCCCGGAGTATAGGCCTGACGCTTGTGTTCTTTGAACAGAGAACTTTATTTAGTAAAGTATCGTCTCACGTCCGGGTATCTGAAAGCTGATGGAGGGACTCGCGTGAGATGTGCGTCTAACTGCTTCCTGTCGTCCGTTGCATTCACCGTCGTGGCGGCGCTCACCGCACCGGCTGCGGTTCTGGTCCGCGCGCAGGCGGCGCCAGGCGCGGAGCCTCTGCCCAGATTCGAGGTCGCGTCGGTCAAGCCGAGCTCGGGCCCGACGGGCGAGCGGGGACAACCGGGCGGCCGCTACATCGCGACGCGGACGTTAAAGTTCTTCATCGCGGATGCGTTCTTCTTCGGTACGCCGTTGGAGATGTCTCGCGTGATCGGCGGACCTGAGTGGATCAACTCAGCTCTCTACGAAATCAACACGAAGGCGAGCACGCCGTGGCAACCGTCCCCTGACGGCCCGCCGCGCGAGCTGTTCCTGATGATCCGTTCACTTCTTCAGGAGCGATTCAAGCTGAAGACGCACATGGAGACGCGTGAGCTGCCGGTCTACGAGCTGGTGGTGGCACGGGCGGACGGAGCGCTCGGTCCGCAGCTGCGCCAGTCCACGTCGGACTGCGACGCGATCATTGCTGCGGTTCGGGCCGGGGCTCCGCCGCCCCAGCGGCAGCCCAACGAACCGCCGCCGTGCGGGGCAATGCGCGGTCCTGCGCGAGTCCTCGCGGGCGGCCTTCCGATGGCGCAGTTCGCGAACATGCTGACTCTTGTCATGGCTGATGCGAACGGGCCCGCGGGGCGCGACGATGCACGGGTCGTGATCGACAAGACCGGGTTGAGCGGGCGCTTCGCGTTTACGCTGGCGTGGACGCCTGAACGGATCCCGGAGGGGACGCCGCCGCCCGGTATTCCGCCGATCGATCCGAACGGTCCGCCCCTGCTCACCGCGCTGCAAGAGCAGCTCGGCCTCAAGCTCCAGCCAGCCAGAAGCCGGATGGACGTGGTCGTCATCGACAGCGTGGATCGGCCGACGCCGGACTGAGACCCTATGTTCTACACTCCCCGTGGGGAGTGAATGGCTCTGATGTCGAGCGCGAGTAAGACGTGGATGTTACGAACGCGCCAGGCGGCGCTGATCCTCGTCTTACTTACGTGCGCGTCGCGCCTGGAGTCCTCGCGACCGGCCCAGGCAAATTCCCTGACCGTTCGCTTCAGCCCGAGCGCCGGAACGTTCGTCGGGAGCGAAACGGTGGCCCTCAGTGTCCAGGCCAGGGCCGACATCCACTACACGCTCGACGGCTCGCTGCCGACTGTGATGTCGCCCGTTTACAAGGGGCCCGTCACTCTCGACAAATCGACGCGCCTCCGGGCAGTCGCGATCGCGCCTGGCGAGTCCGCGCGCGGAGGAGTCGCCACAGAAATCTACCTGCGCGTGGACCCGGATACGCAGCGCTTTACGGGCCACCTGCCAATCATCCTGATTCACACGTTCGAGTCGGGGACGCCGGATTCCTTTGGGACTGATTACCTGCCGGCGGCCCTCGAGGTGCTGGAGCCGCAGTCAGGCACCAGCCGCATCGTCGGCCGTGCCGTGCTCGATGCCCGCATCGGCATTCACGTGCGCGGCGTCACGTCGCGCAACTTTCCGAAGAAGCAATACGCCATCGAGCTGCGCGCTGACGACGACGATCGCGACAGTGATCAGCCGATGCTCGGGCTGCCGAGCAACTCCGATTGGGTGTTGTCCGACCCGATTGCCTACGATCGGGCGCTGATCAGGAACGCGCTCGCTTTTGAGCTCAGCAACCGCATCGGGCGTTACGCGCCGCGCACGCGATTTGCCGAAGTGTTCATGGTCGACGACGGCGGTGACGTGCGCGCCGGAAACTTTCTCGGGTTCTTCACGCTGATCGAGAAGATCGGACGTGATCCCGAGCGCGTCAACGTCAGCAAACTCCCCGAGTCGGCCGCAAGCGTGCCGGCGATATCCGGCGGGTTCATCCTGAGGATCGACAAGGGCGAGGCCGACTTCGATGCGGGTGGGAGAAGGCTCCAGTTCGTGTATCCGGACCCCGAGGACATGCGTTTGCCGGAGCGCAAGCCTCAGCTCGATTTCATCCGCACCTTCATCGACGGGTTCGTGCGCGCCGCGAGCGCCCCGGACTTCAGGCACCCGTCTACCGGTCAGCGCTACTCGGAGTTCATCGATGTCGATGCCTGGATCGATCACGACATTATCAACGCGCTGACCAAGAACGTCGACGGGATGCGCTTCAGCTCGTACTTTTACAAGGAGCGCGGCGGTCGTCTGGCAGCGGGTCCGGTGTGGGACTTCGATCGCAGCATGGGCACGCCGTACGACCCGCGCACCGGGGACCCCGAGGAGTGGAACCAGACGTTCAACGCGACCGACTACTTCAACGAGGGATGGTGGCGGCTGCTGTTTCGCGATCCGGACTTCAGATCACGATATCGGGCGCGCTTCACGTCGCTGTTGAACGGAGCATTCTCAGCCGACAATCTCGACCGCATCGTCGACGGGATGGCCTCCCAGGTTGGTGACGCCGCGGATCGAAACTTCCGCCGCTGGACGCAGTTTCCGCCGCGAGACAACTCGCACGCCGCTGAGATCGCGCTGCTGAAAGATTTCCTGCGTCGGCGGGTGGCCTTTATCAAGACGCAGTTGGCTGCAAATCCCTGACGCGTCGGTTTCAGTTTGGTGACGGCCGCTCCACCCGATCAATCACGATGTGAGCAATCGTTGGGGAATTAGTGGGTCATCGCGTAGAGCAGGACGTTGATGCCGGTCGCGTAGGCGTGAGGCGAGAAGCGGTAGAAGTATTCCGGATCCTCGCCTTCGCGCTCCCAGCCATCAGGAATATCCGAGTTGTGGATCATCACCACCATCAGGC
>DASROF010000104.1:0-19383 GCA_035647075.1 Vicinamibacterales bacterium
CGAAATCTCCACGAACTTATCGTTGACGTATGTGATTCGCCCGGTGACGTCGGTGGTCGCGACGATGGCGGCGTGGTCGAGCGCCCGCTTGAAATCCGCAAGCTGCTGCACGTGATCGGGACGACGGTCTGCCGAGTCGCGGGGCGCATCGGTCATAAGCGGGTTCGAGCGATGGTAGCCGCAGTCGTTCGCTAAACGATAGATATACTGGGTCCGCCTAAAGCCGGACACTACAAAACTCCCTGGGTCCGGCTAGAGCCGGAGACTACAAGGACATGGCTGCGACGCTGCTGATTGTCGATGACGAAGCGCTGCTGCGCTGGTCGCTGCGGGAGCGGCTGGCGCAGGAGGGCTACACGATCCTGGAGGCTGGAACTGCCGCCGAGGCGCTCGAGCGGGCCACCTCCGGCGTCGATCTGATTCTGCTCGACTTCAAGCTGCCCGACGGCGACGGCTTGTCCGTCCTGCAGCGCGTCAAGCAGACATCGCCCGACACGCTCGTCATTCTGATGACGGCGTATTCGACGATCGAGAGCGCCGTCGAAGCGATGAAGCTGGGGGCCTATCACTACGTCAACAAGCCGTTCAACCTTGACGAGGTCGCGCTGCTCGTCGAGAAGGCGCTCGAGACCAGCGAGTTACGGCGCGAGGTCCGCACGCTGCGCAGCAGTCAGGAGCGCGAATTCTCGTTCGACGCCATCATCGGAGCGTCACCGGCGATGCGTCAGGTGAAGGCGCTGCTGGCACGCGTGGCGAACAGCCCGGCGTCTACCGTGCTGCTGACCGGAGAGACCGGAACCGGCAAGGACCTGGCCGCGAAGGCAATCCACTACAACAGCGGCAGGTCGACCCGTGCATTCGTCAACATCACTTGTTCGGCGCTGCCGGAACAGTTGCTCGAGAGTGAGCTGTTCGGCCACGAACGCGGCGCGTTCACGGACGCGCGGCAGCAGAAACGAGGACTGTTCGAGACTGCCGATGGCGGCACGGTGTTCCTCGATGAAATCGGTGAGATGACACCAGCGCTCCAGGCGAAGCTGCTGCGATTCCTCGAAGAGAAGACCTTCAAGCGTGTTGGCGGGCTTGCCGACCTGCGCGTTGATGTGCGGGTCGTCGCGGCGACCAACCGCAACCTCGAGGACGAGGTGAAAGCCGGCAAGTTCCGGGAGGACCTGTTCTACCGGCTGCAGGTCATGCCCATCGCGCTGCCGCCGCTGCGCGAACGGAAGGGCGACGTGCCGTTGCTGGCGAAGTTCTACATCGACAGGTTCAACCAGGAGTTCCGGAAGCGCGTCCGCGGCCTGTCCGCGGGTGCGACCGAGGTGCTCCAGCAATATGGCTGGCCGGGCAACGTCCGCGAGTTGCGGAACGCGATCGAGCGGGCGATGCTGCTCATTGAGGGCGATCTCCTCGAACCGGAGCATTTCACGACGCTCACACGGACCGTTGCGACGACCCAGTTCCGCCTGCCGCCGGAGGGCGTCAACCTGGACGAGGTCGAGCGGCAGCTGCTGCTGCAGGCGCTGGAACGCGCCAACGGCAACCAGACACAGGCTGCCCAACTCCTTGGCATAAACCGGGATCAGGTCCGCTACCGCATCGAAAAATTCGGTCTCAGCAAGGTCTGACAAAAAGTTCAGCAAAACTTCAGAAGAGCCCGACGCCGGGCTGCGTACGATTGGGGCGCTGTGCTGGACAGTACTTACCGATTGGAGAGGTGATGCGGAAGTCGAAACTCACGCTGCTACCTGCGTTCATATTCATGTCCCTCGTCGTCATCGCGTCTGCGTGCTCCAAGTCCACGCCGCCTCCGACGCCCGCCACAACAACCAGCGCCGAAACGCCGATGGTGCCGGTCGGCACGGTAAAGGACGTGATGAAGGGAATCGTGGACCCGACGTCCAAGGCGATCTGGGACGCAGTGGGCACCGAATCCGGCAAGAACGGCATCGTCGAAAAGGTGCCAAAGACGGATGAGGAGTGGGCCGTCGTCGAGCACAACGCGTTGAGCCTGGCTGAGGCCGCAAACCTCCTGAAGGTGCCTGGCCGTCACATGGCGCTTCCCGAGCAGGCAAACGCGAAAACAGCGCCGGATGCACCCGAGCTGACACCGGCGCAGATTGAAGAGAAGGTCAACAAGGATCGCGGCGCCTGGGACTCGAAAGCCGATGCGCTGCGGACGACGGCCACCAAAGCCATCTCCGCGGCGAAGGCGCACGACAAGGACGGGATCCTGAACGTGGGCGAAGAGATCGACAACGCCTGCGAGAGCTGCCACAAGGTCTACTGGTACCCCGACGAAGTGGCTCCGAAACAACCGTAGGCCGCCCCGTAGTGCCGGATCCCTCTTCCGGCACTACGATCCTCAGCGCTCGTGTGGTCCTGCCACGCGCCCCTTACTTCTTGGCAGCGTGTTCTTTGGCGAGGTTCGGATGAACCTTCGCCAGCTCGCGCAACGCTTCAGCAGGTGCGCGGGGTAGGTTGGGCGATGGGACTTATTTCCCACCGCCGCGGGTTTGTTCGCGCGCGAGGGCCCCCGGGCCCTGCCATCCGACGAAAACACGATAAAATCGTCATCGCGAGAAAGTTTGGCCTTGCGGCACGTCTGTTGAATCCCTACCATCGACTACCTAGTGGAGTGGATCACATGAAACGAATCCTCTGCGCGCTCTTCTTGGTCGCCCTCGCCGTTCCAGTGGCGGCGCAGGACGCCAGCATCGAGAAGGGTAAGCAGGTTTACACCGCCCAGAAATGCCAGGCGTGCCACTCCATCACCGGCGTTGGCAACAAGAAGGGCGCACTCGACGATGTGGGCGCCAGGCTGAAGGCGGAAGACATCCGGCAGTGGATCGTCGCGGCGCCCGAGATGGCGGCGAAGGCGAAAGCCGACCGGAAACCGCCGATGAAGGCTTACACCACCCTCCCCAAGGAAGATGTCGATGCGCTAGTTGCGTATCTGGCGAGCTTGAAGAAGTAGATCGCCGGACGCGTGATCACGTTCTTACGTTTGCCGGATACGGTCCGGAATCCGGTGTCGCTGGTCGGCATGGCCATCGCGACAGCGACGGCCACCGTCTTTCTCGGACTCGCCACTCTCGATCTCGCCGGTTTCCTTCCGAATCCCTACATCGGCCTTCTCGTCTTTGTCGCCCTTCCAGTGGTGTTTCTCACCGGTCTCGCCCTGATTCCGATTGGCGCGTGGCTGACCGCCCGGCGTCGTGCACGGGGCCAGGGCGACGCGGAGTGGCCGGTCATCGACCTGCGGCAGCCCCGGCAGCGGACGTTTGCGCTGGCGGGAGTGGCGCTGACGGCGGTGAACGTGATGATCGTCGCCTTCGCCACGTATGGTGGCGTTCACGCGATGGAATCGAACGCGTTCTGTGGTCAGGTCTGTCACACGACGATGGAGCCTGAAGCGACGGCGCATGCAGTGTGGCCGCACGCGAACGTCTCCTGCACGTCATGCCACGTCGGCCCCGGCGCCGGTTCGTTCATCGAAGCTAAGCTCGCCGGCACGCGCCAGCTTTTTCACGTGATGACCGATCGAGTGCCGCGGCCCGTGCCGCCGCCCGCGGAGTTGATTCAGACTGCACGGGCGACCTGTGAGGGCTGTCACTGGCCTGAGAAGTTCCGCGGTGATGTCGTGCGCGTCCTGCGCGACTATGCGGACGACGAGGCCAATACCGAGAACGTCACGACGCTGCGTCTCCATGTCGGCGGTGGTCGCCGCGCGCAGGGTACTGGCTCCGGCATTCACTGGCATATGAATCTGGATAACCAGATCGATTTCATCGCCGCCGACGACCGGGAGCAGAGCATTCCGTACGTACGGTTGACGAGCCGAAGTGGCGAGACACGCGAGTACTTCGCGGAGAAAGTCACGCCGGAATCGATCGCCGGGAAGGCGCGCCGGCGGATGGACTGCATGGATTGCCATAATCGGCCGGCGCATACGTTCTTTTTCACGCCCGAGCGCGCCGTTGATGCGGCTATTGCCGAGGGGCGCATTCCGCGCGAGTTGCCGTTCGCGCGCCGCGAGGCGGTGGCCGCAGTTCGAGATCGATACGGTGATCGTCCCGCGGCTTTGCAGGCCATCGCCGCGCGGCTGACGAAGTTCTATTCCGCCCGCGGGACCGTCGATGCCGGCCTGGTGCGCCGCGCGATCGCGGTGACGCAGGATGTCTGGTCCACCAACGTGTTCCCGGCGATGAACGTGACGTGGGGGACATATCCCAGCCACATCGGCCACATCGATACGCCCGGGTGCTTCCGTTGCCACGACGACTCGCACAAGACGACGGACGGCAAGGTGATCGCACAGGACTGTGAGCTCTGTCACTCCAATCCGGAATAGGGATCGCGCATGACACGACTACGTTTTTTCGCTCTCGCCGCGGCACTGCTGTTCGTGCTCGTCTTCGCCATCGCGACAACGCCTGTGGAAACCGCACAAGCTCCGGCGGCGGCTCCAAAGCCCCCGGCGGCCGCC
The DNA here is from genome assembly GCA_035647075.1 of Vicinamibacterales bacterium. Taxonomy (GTDB): domain Bacteria; phylum Acidobacteriota; class Vicinamibacteria; order Vicinamibacterales; family UBA2999; genus Gp6-AA40. The sequence continues at coordinate 4,490 of DASROF010000104.1, forward strand.
CCGAAGACATCGCCCCAAGCACCTCAGGCCGCCGCTCAATCAGGTTATGTCGGCGAGAGCACGTGCGTGACCTGTCACGATCAGTCCTACAAGGGCACGAAACACGCGCTGGCGTTTAACGATCGCACTCCGGCGGCGACCCACGGCTGCGAGAGCTGTCATGGGCCCGGCCAGAAGCACGCCGAGAGCGGTGATCCCGACCTGATTCAGCGTCCCAGCAAGATGACGCCGGCCGCGGCGTCTGCGATCTGCATGACCTGCCACGGCCGCGCAGCGTCGCACGCGCTGTGGGATGGCAGCCAGCACGATCAGCGGAACCTCAGCTGTGTGACCTGCCACAGCGTGCACTCGTCGAAAGGGCCGTCACAGCTGAAGGCAGCAACCATCACCGAGCAGTGCGCCACTTGTCACCGAGCCGTCACCAACAAGCAGTACCGTGTCCATCACATGCCGGTGCGGGAAGGGGCGATGACGTGTGCGTCCTGCCACAACGTCCATGGCAGCACGAACGTGAAGCTGCTGCGCGCCGGCACGACCATCGACGAGAGTTGCACGAGTTGCCACGCCGACAAGCGCGGGCCGTACCTCTGGGAACACGCGCCGGTGAGTGAGAGCTGCATCACCTGTCATGACCCGCACGGTTCGAACAACGACCGGATGTTGGTCAGCAAGCAGCCGTTTCTCTGCCAGCGGTGCCACGTCACATCCCGGCATCCACCCACCGTCTACGACGGGTTCCAATTGAACAACTCGCAGAACGCCAACAAGATCTTCGGCCGCGGCTGCACGAACTGCCACCAGATGGTGCACGGCTCCAATGCGCCGTCCGGCAAAGCGCTGCTGCGTTAGGGAGGGTGAGATGCGCAACGTATATCTGACGCTGATCGCTGCACTCCTGCTCATGCCGCATCCCGCTCTTGCCCAGGCACCGCAGCCTGTGCAGAGTCAGGCCACCACCGGCACGGCCGACATTGGCCCTATGTTGACGACGACGAAGGGCGACGAAGCACGATACGAGCGCTACCGCGATCTCCGCGACGGCGCGTATACGAGCCTGGGCCTGAACCGCGAGACAAGTTCGTATCTGTTCAACGCGACAGCGTGGCACATTGGCTACCGAGACCAGCGCTACAACGTCGAGTACATGCGTCCGCGTCTAACCTTCGGCTTCAACTGGATATCGTTGCCGCTCAATTACAGCTACCTGACGCGGACCGCGTACGTCACGAACGGAACGACGTTGACGCTGCCCGACAGTGCGCAGGCTGCAGTGCAGGGGCCGACCAACGCCGCCGCTGACGGTACGGCCGTCGGCGTGCCGTGCGCGCCCGGCGCGCCTCCGGCAGGGTGTGGCACCGTGGCCCTGGCGGCGCAGGCGAAATTGAACCGCTCGATTTACGACAGCCTCGCCAATCCGTTCGATCTGCGTCAGATACGCCGCACGGCGGGGTTTGCTGCGAATTACGCGCTGACCAGCGCTGTCGATCTCGATGCCAGGTTCATCTCATCGACGCGCGACGGCCAGCAGCCGTGGAATGCCTCGTTCGCCTTCAACAACGCCGTGGAGTTGCCGCAGCCGATCGATCAGCGTACCAACGACGTGTCGGTCGGCGCCTCCTGGTCGAACCCGAGAGGCATGTTTCGCCTTGGCTGGGACGGATCCTGGTTCACGAACCACAACCAGGTGCTGGTGTGGGACAACCCGATCCGAATCACGAATTTCACCAACGGGAGCTCGGTGTTCAACTGCCCGGTAACGGGAGCCAGCGGTCCGTGGGACTGCAGCGGCTACAGCAACGGCAATGGCCCGGCACAGGGGCGTGAGGCGCTCGCGCCCAGCAACATGATGAATGTCATCAGCGCTGTCGCCATGTACAAGCTGGCCGCGCGCACGACGTTGAACGGCACGCTGCAGCTGACCAACCAGCGCCAGGACGCAGACCTGATCCCGTGGACCATCAACTCCGTCATCGACCAGCCGGCCACCTTCAACAACTTCCCGCATCTGGCGAACTTACCTCGGTCCAGCGCCGATGCGGAGGCACAGGGGGTCAATGCGCTGATTAACTTCAGCACCAGGCCAACCCGCCGCACGAACATCGTCGTGCGCTACCGCTACAACAAGCGCGACGTGCAGACGCCGATCTTCGACGCGAGGGAGTACGTTCGCGTCGACGCCGTGCCGGAAGAGATCGAGGAAGGCTTCTCACCGCAATTCGACAACTCGCGCCACCTCTTTGATGCGAGCTTCTCGTACACACCGGGCGGCTGGGGCACCGTTCGCGTCGGCTACAGTCGCGAGGATGTCGAGCGCCACGGCCGCGGCTTCGCGGATGTCGGCGAGAACATCGTTCGCCTGTCCTATGACGCCTATTCCAGTCAATACGTGACGGTGCGCGCCAGTGTCGATGCTGGCAGGCGGCGCGGGTCAGGCTTCGTCGAAACAGGTGTCGATGACGAAGAGGGACCCGGCGGTACGCAGCCGACCCTCCGTTATTACGACGAGGCCGACCGCGATCGGACGCGCGGGTCGGTGATGCTCACCGTGATGCCGGCGGACAGCATCGACCTGTTTTTTCAGTTTGCCGGCGGCCGCGACACGTACATGGCCGACGACTCGGTGCCCGTCGCACGTCCGGGCGAGCTGTTCGGCCTGCAGCGCCAGACCGTGACCAGCTACAACACGGGCGTGAATTTCCACCCCACCGACGTGATCAGCGCCGGCCTGACCTATGGTCGCGACTCGTTCAGCTCGCTACAGCGATCGCGGAACGCCAATCCACCGCCGGACCCCAGCTGGACGGATCCCGCCCGCGATTGGACGCTCGACAACGACGACAAGGTCAATAATGTCGGGCTGTACCTGGACCTGACGCGCGCAGTTCGCAACACGGACATCCGGTTCGCGTACGACTACAGCGACTCCGACAACAGCTTCATGCACGGTGGCCCACGGATCGCTGCGCTGACCGCGCTCAACCAGTTCATTCCGCTGCCGCCGGTCGAGAACTCGTGGCACCAGCTGACGGCGAACGTCACCTATTTCCTGAATGCGCGGGTCGGCATCGGCCTCGGTTATTACTTCGAGAAGCTGGCTGTCACCGACTTCAATACGCTAGACACGGACGGTCCGGTCGGCTTTGCGCCGGCAACCGGTATCCCACGCCTGGACTGGCTTGGTGGTTTGACCCTGGGCTATGGCAATCGGCCGTATACCGGGCAGACCGTGGCCCTCCGGGGGCTGTACCGCTTCTGAGGGAGGGTGCCTAAGGGTGCCTAAGGTGCCTAAGGTGCCCAGTGGCGCGAGACAAATCGCACCGATGCTTCTGGCACTTAGGCCCTCCAGGCACCCTAGGCACTCCAGGCACCTTTAGGCACCCCCAAGCCACCTGCTTACGCCGGCAGATGCTCGACGTCGTAGACCAGCTCCTCGTAGCGCCTCGGGGCCTCCACGTGGCGCACCGTCAAGACCGGGCATGGCGCGGTCCTGACCAGCTGTTCAGCGACGCTGCCGAGCAGGAGGTGCGCCAACCCGGTTCGCCCGTGCGTCCCCATCACTACCAGGTCGACGCCGCGTTCTGCCGCGTATTCGACGATGGTGCGCGCCCCGTGGCCAAAGAGCACCTCGGTCTTGATGGCCGGAAGTCCTCCGCGCGTGGACGCGCGGTGGCGCAGCCGTTCCTGCGCCTCCTGCAGCATCGCCGTGCGTAAGGTTGGCGCTTCGGAGATATACGTCTCTGCCGCCATACCGTCGGCCACGAAGGGATCGTCCAGCACATGCAGCAGTTCGAGCGAGGCGTTGAACCGTTCGGCCAGCACGTACGCATAGTCCAGCGCCGCATCAGCAGTGGCACTGAAGTCGGTGGGCACGAGAATGCGTGTAATCCGAGTCATGGCTGATCTCCTCGATCACCAGACGGCAACAGATGTACCTTCCTCACCTCGTAAAAACGCGAGCGATCGGACGCGTTCAGCAGCAGTCCGCCAACGAGGCCGCGAACTTTCTCCGGGCGCCCCGGGAAATTTCGACGACTCCACTCATCGTGCTAGGCTGAACCGTTGGTCTTCGACAATTTACAAGTCATCCTGATCGAGTTCGTCGTGCTGCTGGTCTCGCTGACCGTGCACGAAGCGGCGCACGCCTGGTCGGCAGACATCCTCGGCGACCCGACCGCACGGAGCCTGGGCCGCGTCTCGCTCAATCCGGTGGTGCATGTCGATCCGGTCGGCACGCTGCTGTTTCCGCTGATCGCGTTGATGACGAATATTCCGGTGCTCGGATGGGCGAAGCCGGTGCCGGTCAACACCGCGAACCTGCACGGTCACTGGAAGCGGAAGTACATGATGATTGCGGCCGCGGGCCCGGCGAGTAACCTCGCCTTGGCGGTCCTGAGTGCGATTGGCATTCGTCTGATCGGTTTTCAGGGTGGCTCGACGCCGGCGGTCTCGGAGATCTTTCAGTTTCTGTACGCGCTGCTGGGCATCAACGTGCTTCTTGCCGTCTTCAACATGATCCCGGTGCCGCCGCTCGATGGGGGCAATGTCTTGTCCGGGCTGCTGCACGGACAAGCGGCGCGGTGGTACGCGCGCCTTCGCCCGTACGGGATGTTCGTTTTGTACGGGCTGCTTCTGAGCGGCCTGTTGTGGCGAATCATCGATCCCGTGCAGTACGGGATCCGCCGGGTGCTCCTGTCTTCATGACCGTCGACCTCTTCGTGGCCTTCGTGCTGATCTGATGTCACAGCTCCGCGTCGTCTCGGGAATGCGTCCGACAGGACGGCTCCACATCGGCCACCTCGTCGGGGCACTCAAGAACTGGGCGGCGCTGCAGGAGCAGTACGACTGTCTGTATTTCGTGGCCGACTGGCACGCGTTGACGAGCGAATACGCCAACACCTCAGAGCTGGCCGCCAACGCCATCGACAACGCGGCGGACTGGATTGCGGCCGGCGTCGACCCGGAGCGGAGCACGCTGTTCATACAGTCGCTCGTGCCGGAGCACGCCGAGCTGTACCTGTTGCTGCAGATGGTGGTGCCGATTCCCTGGCTCGAGCGTGTGCCCACCTACAAGGAACAGCGCGAACAGCTGGCAGAAAAGGATCTCTCCACCGTCGGCTTCCTCGGCTACCCTCTGCTGCAGACCGCCGACGTCGCGCTTTATGACACCCGATTCGTCCCGGTGGGCGAGGATCAGGTGGCGCATCTCGAGCTGTCGCGCGAAGCGATCCGCCGTTTTCATCAGTTCTATGGCGAGGTGCTCGTCGAGCCGCAGCCGCTGTTGACGTCGGTGCCGCGTCTGCCCGGACTCGATAACCGCAAGATGAGCAAGAGCTACGGCAACACGATCGACCTCAGCGATGACGACGAGGCGGTGACGAAGAAAGTGCGCCAGATGTACACGGACCCCAAGCGCGTCCGCGCCGACATTCCGGGCACGGTCGAGGGTAATCCGGTGTTCATGTACCATGACGTGTTCAACACCGACGTCGCCGAAGTCGACGATCTGAAAGCCCGCTACCGCGCAGGCAAAGTCGGCGATGTCGAGGTCAAGACGAAGCTGGCGCGTGCGATGAACACCGCGCTGGCGCCGATGCGTGCGCGGCGGCGCGAGGTGATGGCGCGGCCGGAACGGATTCGCGAAATCCTGATTGAGGGGTCGCGGAAGGCACGCGGCATTGCTCACGAGACGATGGAACGGGTTCGAGAAGCCGTGAAGCTCCGCTACTGATCGTGAACACAGAACATCCCGACTTCGAATCCTCACCGGACGCCTACAAGGTCAAGCTCGAGACGTTCGAGGGGCCGCTGGATCTCCTGCTGTACCTCATTCGCAAGAACGAGGTGAACATCTACGACATCCCGATCTCCCTCATTACCGAGCAATATCTCGGCTACCTCGGGCTGATGCAGGAGTTGAACCTGGATGTCGCGGGGGAATTCCTGGTGATGGCGGCGACACTGATCCACATGAAGTCGCGGACGCTGCTGCCGCGACCGGATCCGGCCCAGGACGATGGCATCGAGGAGGATCCCCGCGAGGCACTGGTGCGACGTCTGTTAGAGCACCAGAAATACAAAGCCGCGGCCGAACTGCTGCACGAGCGCGAGACGCTCCGGAGCGCCCAGTTCATGCGCCCCGATGCCAGCGTGGCAGAGGCCGCAGGCGAGGACTACGAGCCCGAGCTGGAAGTCGATCTGTTCAGTCTGCTCGCCGCGTTCCGGGGTGTGCTCGAGCGGGCGAACCGCCGGCCGCACATGGTGCTGCCGCCTGAGCAGATCTCGATCGAAGATCGCATTCAGCAGTTGCTGTCCCGGCTGTCCGAGACCGAAGCCTGCGGCTTCGAGGAGCTGTTCGAGGACGGTGACGGCTCACGGGCGTTCATGATCGTCACGTTCCTTTCCGTCCTCGAGATGATCCGGCTGAAGCTGATTCGCGTGTTCCAGTCGGGATCGTTCGGTGCGATTCGTGTATATAAAAGGGCGCGCCCCGCGGACGCGCCGCATCCGATTGGCGACCCGGAGCAACTTGAAAGTAAGAAGTAAGAAGTAACAAGTAGCAAGTAAGCTGAAAGTTGCCAACCCGGTGGAACGAAACGATGTCTGAAGAAGTCCAGAACGTGAATGAATCAACGGCCGTCGCCGAGCGGACGGTGTCGGCCGAAGTGAAGGCGATCGTCGAGGCGCTGATCTTCGCGTCGCCGGAGCCGGTCACGCCGAAGATGCTCTACAAGCTGCTGGCCGACGAGCCGAAGGAAGACGTCGTGGCGGCGGTCGAGGCATTGAAGGCCGACTACGAGGGACGTCCCGGTCTGCAGTTCGTCGAAGTGGCTGGTGGGTATCAGATCGTCACGCGGCCGCAGCTGCACGAGTGGGTGCGCCGCCTGTTCCACGAGCGTTCGTCGCAGAAGCTCACGGTCCAGGGACTCGAGTCGCTGGCGGTCATCGCCTACAAGCAGCCGATTACGGCACTCGAGATCAGCGAGATCCGCGGCGTCAACACGTCGGGGGTACTCTCAACGCTGCTCGAACGCCACTTGATCAAGATCGTCGGCCGGAAGAACGTCGTCGGCCGGCCGTTCCTCTATGCGACGACCAAGGAGTTCCTCATCCGGTTCGGGTTGAAGGATCTGAACGACCTGCCGCGGATCGAGGACATGGCGGAAGCGCTCGGGTTCGATCCTCCAGCCGGTCTCATCGAGCAGACACCGGCCGACGACGTGTTACCGCTGGAGGAGGAGCCTCCGCAAGATTCTTCAGAAGCCTGACCTCCTGCGCGCTGAGATCGCGCCATTCGCCGGTGCGAAGGCGGCGATCGCTGATCGGGCCGATGCGGACACGACGCAGCTTGCGGACCGGATGTCCGACGGCTTCACACATCCGTCGCACCTGTCGATTGCGCCCTTCACGGATGGTGATGAGCAGGACACCGTTCACGCGCCTGCCCGAGGGCGCTCCGGTCCGCGGTGTCACGTCCTTGCGAGGCAACGCAGTTCGGCTCATTAACTTCACATCCGCCGGCATCGTCCGCCGTCCATCCAGCGGCATTCCGCGCCGCAGCTTGTCGAGCGCCTCATCGTCCGGCGTGCCGGCGACGTGAGCCTCGTAGGTGCGTTCGACCTCGTGTCGGGGGTGCGTCAGCTTCGCAGCAAGCTCTCCGTCGTTCGTCAGGAGCAGCAGCCCTTCGGTGTCGTAATCGAGACGCCCGACCGGATAGACATACTCGCGGACACCGACGAGATCGATCACCGTCCGACGCCGTTGCGGGTCGGAACGTGTCGTGACGACGCCGGCCGGCTTGTTCAGCAGGATGTAGCGATGACGCTCCGGCTGGCGGAGCCGCCTGCCGTCGACCTTGATGTCGTCGGCCGCAGGATCGGCCTTGACGCCCATTTCCCGGATCGTGTGGCCGTTCACCGAGACGCGCCCTTCCTCGATCAGCTTCTCAGCGGCGCGGCGCGATGCGATTCCAGCCTGCGACAGGATTTTCTGGAGGCGGATACCTTCGGAACTGTTCACGCTTCCATGTTCTCACTTCTCGGTTCGTGTTCACGTGCGGTTCCGGTTCCGGTTCCGAGAAGTGAGAACCCGGACGGGTGAACTACTGCTTGATAACTGCTGCCCAGAAGTTCATCAGCTTGAGGGCGTCCATTGCCGTCGCGTGTTCGTTCACGCTGGCATGTGTGATGAGCCCACTCAGCAGCACCCTGGTCCGGACGCCCTTCATCCTGAGATGGTTCGCCAGAAGCACGCTCTCCGCAGGCGGAATGATGTTGTCGTCATGGCCGTGGAGCAGGAATATCGACGCCGTGGGCGGTGGCGCGAGCTCGGGGGAGAGTGCGGGATCGTCCACGCCAGCCTGGTTGAGATGCTGCACGAGCATGGCGCCCAGCTTGCTGACGTCCCGATCGTTCACATACTGCATGTAGGTGCGCGACGGCTCGGGCAGCGAAGCGGCCATCGTCTTCGCCTGGGCAAAGATCGGGGCGGCCGCCGCGTCGCTGATGACCGTAGCCTGTGAGGCCTTGAGATACGTTTCGATGGCGCTCCGCAGCGGTACCGCCTGTTCGAGGGGAACGACGCCGCGGTCGGCGAGGCTGTTCAGAATGACGGCCACGCCGTAGTCGTGAGGCGCATGATTTTCGAGCCCGTCGACCTTCGGCGCAACCCCGGTCGCGAGATAGCGCATCACCCGACGCATGTCGCCGTGCCCGCCCAGCGAGACCACGAACTTTACGTGATCCCGGATGTGGTCCCGACCAGCCGCGACGACCGACAGGCCTCCTGAAAAGCTCACCGCGATGATGCCGATCCTGCCGTCTGGCGCCAGGCTCTTCTGGTTGACCATCCACATCACCGCGTCCTCGATGACGTCGGTGGAGTGTGGGGTCAGGCGGAACTGCTGGAGGTCCGGCAATGCGAGCGCCATGACCGGATATCCGCTGGCCGCGATGTCCGCTGCCAGCGCCGCGAGTCGAGGCTCATCGATGCCGTTTGAATTGAAGCCGGGCATCACCAGCACGGCGTGCTCGGAGACGGCGGCTGGCATGTAAATCTGCGCCGGCACGTCGCCGTGGCGCGTCGGCACCATGTGCCTGGGCTTCTTCTCGACCCGTGTCTCCTGCAGACTCGCGATTGTCTGCGCGGGTCCGCCGATGCCGGCGACGCGCACGATCAGCGACGTCGCGCGCGCGTAGGGCGCGGCGAAATACACAATCGCGACGAGGAGGAGTACGACAATCAGAATCATGCGCACGCGTCGGCTCATTTCGAGGGCCACATTGTAAGCACGAACCCCGAACCCCGAACCGAACGTCGAACACGAACCGGGCACCGAGAACCTGGAAGTGTGAACGGTAGAATGTCGTTCAGGCATGAAACGACTGGTCATTGCGATCGACGGGCCTTCGGGTGCCGGCAAGGGCACGATCTCGCGCACGCTTGCGGAAACGCTCGGCTATCGTCACGTTGACACCGGCGCGATGTATCGAGCCGTTGGCTGGAAAGCCGCGCACGAGGGCGTTCCGCTGGACGACGAGGCGGCCGTATCGGCCCTGGCGCAGCGTGCAAACCTCGTGGTCGAAGGCGGTGTCGTCACGATCGACGGCCACGATGTCACCCGTGCGATTCGCACCCCGGAAATCGACAGGGCGGCCACTGCAGTCGCGCGGCTACCGAAGGTCCGCGAGGTACTGGTGGCCCGTCAGCGCGCGCTCGGCGCGGAAGGTGGCGTCGTGATGGAAGGCCGCGACATCGGCACGGTCGTCTTTCCGAACGCGGATGTGAAGATCTACCTTGATGCGTCAGCAGAGGAGCGAGCGCGGCGTCGTGCCTCCGACACTGCGCATTCCGGGAGTCAGGCGGGCCAGGCTGCCGTCGCGGCAGCGATTGACGCCAGGGACAAGGCCGACACCACGCGCACGATCTCGCCGCTCGCGATCGCACCCGACGCCGTGCACATCGACACGACCGGAATGCCGATTAGCAGCGTCGTTGACCAGGTGCTGGCGCTGGTTCGGTCAAGATTCTGAGCCGATCAGGCGATGCCGACTTCCTGGTTCAGGAATCCGACAAGATACTTCCACGCCAGGTAATACACCGTCATTCCAACAGGCACCATCGGCAGCACCAATTCCCAATTCAGCTCGAAGACGTCGAGCGATCTGGCGAGCGCCACGCCGAGCGGCATCAGTACGAGCGGCAGCACCGCGCCGTGCACGCCAAGCGACCAGCGCAGACGCGAGCGAAGCGCCAGGTAGAGGATGTTCCATACGCCCCAGAGGTTCGGGACAACTGCCATGGGAAAGACGATCGCGCGATCCAGCGGCGCGCCCGGCAGCGGGATGACGAACTGGCTCGAGACCTCGAAGTAGAACCGGTTGTACGCGTAGACGGTGAGGATGATGATGAGCATGCACGTCGGAACGGCGATGCCAGCCATGTAGGCGCGAACGAATGGATGCGTTTTCATAGGTGATACGCGAGCAGCCACAGCCACTCGGGGAATACGGCCAGCGCAACGGCTGCCGCGGCGGCGAGGCCGAGGTCGATGTACGACCAGCGCGGACGCTCTTCAAGCCGTGCCGCCATCTGCGGCCACAGATCGCGTCGGCGTTCCTCGGCATCAGGCGGGGAGATTGCGCCGCGAAGCAGTTCCTTCAATCGTTCGTCGGTCATGTATGCAGTCCCACGCGCGTCAGTTGTGTCCGTAGATCGCGCGTTGCACGAAACAGTCGCGACTTCACCGTGCCCGGCGGGATGTCGAGTGCGTCGGCGATCTCTGCGAGCGGCAGTTCCTCGATGAGCGCCAGCGTTGCCACGACCTGCAGCTTCGGTGGCAGTGATACAAACGCGCGATGGATCTGATCCGCTAACTCGAAGCTGTCGGGGCCCTGGCCTGCACGTCCGCCTCGCCTGGTCATTGAGCCCGCCGGGATCTGCGCCTCATCGTCTAATGGCGACCATTTATGCCGACGATGGGCCTTGAGCTGATCGATGGCGACGTTGGTGGCAATCCTCCGCATCCAGGCGCCGAAGCTGCGCGACGAATCGAATCGCGCGCGGCCGCGATATGCGCGCCAGAACGCCTCGATCAGCGCGTCTTCGGCTGCCGCCGACTCGCGCACGATTCGCAGAATCCAGCGATACACCTCGCGCTCGAACTGGCGGAAGAGCGCCTCGAACGCATCGCGGTCGCCGTGCGTGAAGCGCCGCAGCAGCTCGCGGTCGGGCTCGTCCTGCACGTGTATCTGGTCTTACCTGGGTGATTCGGGGAAGGTTCCGTGAAGAAAGGGCGCCCCATAAAGGGGCGCCCTACGAACTACGAACTACGAACTACCCAACTAGCTAACTATCCAACTACCAGCTAGCGGTCGTCCCAGTCATCAGACGACGCCGGGTCGAGCTCCCAGCGATTTCGATCCCGCTTCGTGATCTTTTCCTCGCCCTTGAGCTCTTCGTTGTCCTGATACTCGACGCCGACCGCACGGCCGATGTCATCCACGATGTCCTGATCCGGAGTGGGATTGTCGCCGCCGGGCGCCTCGTCGCCCACGCTGTAGGCCGACTCCCAGTCCGCGTCGACGTCGCCCGCGGTAAGCGCCGGGCTGGTCTCCGTATGCTCGTCGAATTTGTCCTTGAGGATGCGGCGGCCGGTTCGGACCGCGGAGGCCGAGCGATCCAAATCGAGCGAAGACGGAGGCGTCTGCTGGATGAGGTCATCCTCGTCACGCACGACGCGCCGTTCGCGATCGAGACTCGGTGGCTTGCGCAGTACGGGTATGGAGGGGCGCTTGGAAGCCGGCGGTGCCGCGGTCGACCGGACCACAACCTTCCGGGTCGCCTTGACAGTCTTCCGGGTCACACTGACGGTTTTGGCTTTCGCCCTGGTGCGCGGTCGTGCCTGCTTCGACGTCTTGACGGCCGGGCGCTTGCGGGCGGTCGCGCGGCGTCCAGCCTGCGCGCGCGCGGATTTCTTAGCTTTTCTGACCGTCTTCGCGGCAACTCTGCTTTTCGTTGCAGTTCGCTTGCGGGCTGCGGTCTTTCTCGGTGCGGTCCGGCTTCGACCCGCGGTCTTCCGCCGGCTCGTCTTCCTGGCGCCCGCTGCCGGGCGTCGGCGAGTCGCGCGCGCCGCCTTCCGTTTGGCCATGAGACGTCCTTTCGAGTCGCGTCCCGGAGGGCGTGACTTACCTTGACAGTTTCCGGTAAGTGACGTATCCTCTATGTCTTATCGGCGACGAACAACCGTTCGCAGAGTGCGTTCCGCGGCCTGTCGGTCACCCCAGTATCCCCATCGCGGCGTGCTCAGGCGCGTCGTATTTACAGGCCGCCTGGACGAACCTCACTGTACGCGCGTTGATCATCGCCGTTATAGCCGCGGGGGGCCGGTCCCCGCAAGCTTTTGACATCACGCTGCCTGAGCATAGTAGTCGAAAGGCATGCTCGAGAAGCACTGTCAAAAGGCACCGAGCCGGTCGCCCAGAACGAACCCTGACACGAGGGCCACGTTGAATGGGCGTTGCCGCGAGTGAGGTCTTACGGGACCACTCGAGGCTTAGGAGGAAGCGCAGTTAATGGCGAACGCAGATAACGGGTTGGCAACGCCCGAGACGACACAGGGCGCACAGCCCGCACCTGGACGGACCCGATCAGGGAAGCCGGCCGGGCCCGCATTCAAACCGATGCAGCACGAGGACATGGACCCGAAGGATTTCGCGTCCATGCTCGAGGCCTACGACGAGAGCTTCCGCAACATGGCGGAAGGCGAAGTGGTCAAAGGCACAGTCCTCAAGGTCACCGACACCCACGTCGTCGTCGACGTCGGCTACAAGTCGGAAGGCCTCATCGCCGTTCACGAGTTCCTCGATGAGAGTGGCATCGTGACGGTACAGGGAGGCGATACCGTCGACGTGCTGCTCGAACGCACCGAGGATCGCGAAGGCCACATCGTGCTGTCGCGCGAGAAGGCCGAGAAGATGAAGATCTGGGACGAGGTCGAGAAGGCCTACGCCGAGAAGAAGGTCGTCATCGGCCGCGTCATCGAGCGCATCAAAGGCGGCCTTGCCGTGGACATTGGCGTCCGTGCGTTCCTGCCGGGTTCACAGATCGACGTGCGTCCGGTTCGCAATCTCGACGCGCTGCGCGGGCAGGAGCTCCGCATGCGTGTCATCAAGGTCAACAAGAAGCGCGGCAACATCGTCCTGTCGCGGAAGGCGCTGCTCGAGGAAGAGAACGCCGAGAAGAAGAAGAGCACCCTGGAGACCCTGGCCGAAGGGAAGGTGCTGCGCGGGACGGTGAAGAACATCACCGACTACGGCGCGTTCATCGACCTCGGCGGCATCGACGGCCTGCTGCACATCACCGACATGTCGTGGGGCCGCGTCGGCCACCCGTCCGAGCTGTTCAAGGTGAACGACGAGGTCGACGTGATCGTACTGAAGTACGACCCTGCGACCGAGCGTGTGTCGCTGGGCCACAAGCAGCTGGTGCAGGATCCGTGGGCCACGGTGCAGGACCGGTATCCGGTTGGCGCGCGTATGAGCGGCAAGGCGGTGAGCCTGACCGACTACGGCGCATTCGTCGAACTCGAGCCTGGCGTCGAGGGGCTGATTCACGTCTCGGAGATGTCGTGGAGCAAGCGCGTCAAGCACCCGTCGAAGATCCTGAACGTCGGCGACACCGTCGAAGCGATGGTGCTCGGCGTCGATCCGGCGGCGCGGCGCATCTCGCTCGGCCTGAAGCAGGTCGAGAGCAACCCGTGGAACGAGCTGGCGGAGAAGTATCCAGTCGGCACGAAGATCAAAGGTAAGGTCCGCAACCTCACCGAGTTCGGCGCGTTCGTCGAAGTCGAAGAGGACATCGACGGCCTGATTCACATTTCCGACATGTCCTGGAGCAAGCGCGTCAAGCATCCGTCCGAGGTGCTGAAGAAGGGCGATGTCGTCGAGGCCATGGTGCTCAGCATCGACGCCGACAACCAGCGCCTGTCGCTGGGGCTCAAGCAGCTGGCGACCGATATCTGGGACGACTTCTTCTCACGGCATCAGGTCGGCAGCGTGGTCGAGGGGAAGGTCACCCGGATGACCAACTTCGGCGCGTTCGTTGAGCTCGATGAAGGGATCGAGGGCCTGATTCACGTGTCCGAGTTCGATGACTCGCACGGCGCACCTCCAGGCGGCGAGAAGATCGATCTGCAGGTGAACAACACCTACCAGATGAAGATCATCAAGCTGAGCCCGCAGGAGCGGAAGATCGGTTTGAGCATCCGTGCAATGAAGGACGACCAGTTTCGCGGCGACTGGGAGACGTACCAGGAGAGCGAAGGCACGGGAACGGCGACGCTGGGCGATCACTTCCGCAATCGGTAACGAGCAACCGAGGAGCCTGCAGTGACCATTGGCAACGGCAACGGCAGCGGTAACGGCGCCGGCAGCATGACGAAGGCGGAGCTCGTCGAGGAGGTCTCGCGCGTATCGGACCTCACGAAGAAGCACTCCGAAGTCATCGTCGACACGGTGTTCAAGAGCATCATCGATGCCTTGCACCGTGGCGAGAAGATCGAGCTGCGCGGCTTCGGTAGCTTCCGTCTCCGGAAACGCGAGCCACGGAAGGGTCGCAATCCGAAGACCGGCGACAAGGTGGACGTGCCGCCGAAGAAGGTGCCGTACTTCAAGCCCGGCAAGGAACTGAAGGATCTGATCAACCGCGAGGCGGAGGAAGCTGAAGCGGCCGCTGCCGCGGTCACGCCGATTGTGCCGCCCGCGGCGGCAGCCCTCTGACGGAAGTTCGAAGTCAGAAGTTCGAAGTAACTCGAAAGTCGGCGCGTGCCGTGCGCGCCTTCGAACTTTCCACTTTCCACTTTCTAGTTTCTAGTTTCTAGTTTGTAGTTTCTACTTTCC
>DASROF010000105.1:0-15726 GCA_035647075.1 Vicinamibacterales bacterium
ATAGAGCGCAATGCCAACGGCGCCTTGCGGCGGCTCGCCGTTAGACCCCGAAAGTGCTTCGTAGATTCGCCCGCTCCCGTCGTCGCGCATGTCTTCTCGCTTGGGCAGCGGCAACCGCGCGGCGGATTTGGAATCGATCGAGACGCCACCAACGATCGTCGATTCGCCGGGCTGAGGAGCATTCTGTCCGCAGGCGGCGCCGATCCCCGCACCGATGAGCGTCACTACAGCCATGATTCGCATGCAGCCCCTCGACTGACAGTTCATGCCGGGCGCCTCCGCAAGATTTCTGATGGAGCGGCAGATTAGGCTGAGAGAAAGAATTCTGAGCGAATTCCCACGTGTAGATGGCGTTACCCGTCGAAAAAACTCGCGAACGGATGCAAATGGCTGGGAGGCAGGGATTCGAACCCCGATAACGGCGTCCAGAGCGCCGTGTCCTACCGTTGAACGACCTCCCAGTGATCGGCCGCAAATCTCTACAGGGCAGGAACCTCCAATTGTATCGGGTGCCTGCAGCGAGCAGCAAGCCGGCGCGATAATGCTCTGAACCATGCGCCACCTCCTCGCTGCCGCGCTCGCGCTCGTCGCGACCGTTGTCGTCGCCGCTCAGAGCGTGCCGCGCACCCCGTGGGGAGATCCGGACCTGCAGGGAATATGGCCGAGCGGCGGGCTCATCACGGTCCCGTTCGAGCGGCCCACGGCGTTCGGCACACGCGCCCTGTTGACCGAGAAGGAATACGCGGACCGTGCCGCCGAATTGCAACAGCAGGCGGAGGACGACGCGACGCCGATCAGCACGGGCACGGCGCCGTCGGTCAATCCGCCCTCACACTGGCTGGAAGCCGGCCGCGCGTCCCGCCAGGCCTCGCTCATCGTCGATCCGCCGGACGGACGACTGCCGCCGATGACCGACGATGGGAAGCGGCGCGCGGCGGCATGGCCGTCCACGAATCCGACAGTCGGATATGCACGCGCGCAGGACTTCAATATCTACGACCGCTGTGTCACCCGGGGTGTCCTGGGCTCGTCCTTTCCGAATATCTACAACAGCGGTCTTGAGATTCACCAGGCGCCCGGGCTGATCGTCCTCCGCTACGAAATGATTCACGAGACGCGAATCATTCCGATCGATGCCCGGCCGCATCTTGCGTCCGGAATCCGTTCCTACATGGGGGATGCACGCGGCAGGTGGGACGGCCAGACCCTCGTGATCGAGACGACCAACTTCAATGGCAAGACCGGCTCGTACGGACGCAACGGCAACGGCAACCCGACGAGTGAGGCGCTGCGATTGACGGAGCGGTTTACCCGGCGGGGAACCGACACGCTCGACTACTCGGTGACCGTCGACGATCCGCGCACCTGGGCCCGGCCATGGACCGTGGCGTTCCCGCTGACTCGCGATCCTGATTACGTGATGTACGAGTACGCCTGTCACGAAGGTAACTACGCAATCGCCAACATCCTCAGAGCGTTCCGCGCCGCGGAGCGCTAGCGCCAGCTCAGGGCCGCAAAACCCTCAGCATCGAGTCATCCACGATCTCCAGCACTTCCACGCGGCCTCCGTATGCGCGCGACATGCCGACATCCACTGCCCAGACCTGTCCGTCACACCGGGACGTGATTTCCGGATGGACGGTGTGCGCCACAATCATGCGACGGGCGCCGAGAATCTTGAGTGATTCTTTCAGGAGCGCACAGTCCTCAGAGGTGACGTTTGCGGAGAACTGTCGCGTCCACATCACTCGATCACCATCGTCGACGCCCTGTGTCGAGTCGGGCTCGTCGGTACGGCCAAGCAGCCAGTTGCGCACTTCGAGGTTGATACGTTCGACGCCGTATCGTGCCCATCGCGGTACGACGCCACCGTGCACGAATATCGTCTCGCGAAGCTTCAGAACGGCCGGGAACTCGGCGAGCTTCACGGCATAGGGACCGCCCGGCATCAACGCTGCGCCACGCGCGCGCGCGTACTGAGGCAGATGGCGCAGCCGCAGGTCATCGCGTTGCAGGCCTGCCACCTGCTCCCACTCGGGAAACGGATTCGGTCCGACCGCCTGGTTGTCGAGACGGCCGCCAAACACTTCGTGGTTCCCGAGCAATGCATGCACCGTCCCACCCGCTCGTCGAGCCCGGCGCTGCAGATCGAAGATGAAATCCAACACCTGCCGTTCATCGTCGCTACGGCCAATGAGGTCGCCCAACTGGACAACGGTCAGCGCGCCGCCAATCCACTGATCGCGCATATCAATGGCGCCTGCCGTCCGTAGCGCAAGGCGCAACGCCGGGAGATCCGCATGGATGTCACCGATGGCGACGATCCGGCTGCGACTGGAAGACTGAGCTCCCCAGGAGGTCCAGGGGAGGAAGGCTGCCAGAAGGAGCGCAGCAGCTACGCGTCGAGCGAACGGCATTTGCGCAACAGTCTAGCGACTTCTTCCGGTTCGTCGAAGGCGGGTCGAACAAACGCTCGCGCTTTGGGAAACGTTCGCTCGAGGGCGGCTTTCAGCCACACAAGGTCGTCGAGGAACGGCGTGACGTCAGACGGCGACGCAACGCCGACCTCCACGAGATCCAGCCACGCTGCATACGATCGATCGATGCCGATGAGAGCGACCTTTGCCGACCCGTCGTGATCGGCCGCCCACTCCCGGTCGGACGGATCGTCTCCAGCGAGTCCATGCAGGGCGCGCATCGCCTTGACGTGAATCATCATATGGAACCAGGCAATCTCTGAACGCGGATCGACGTCGGCTGACGACTGGTCCAACGCCCGCGCGTTCAGCCAGTTTCGTGCCCGTCGGCTGTAGGCGTCGGCCCTCCGATCGATTGCGTCTCGGTCGGGAACGACTCCCGCCATGCGGAGCCCGGGGGCATCGCCAGCCAGGGCCTCGCTCGAAGAATCGTTGATCTCCTGCAGCAGTTGCTGGAGCCATTGCGGGGGCGGCGGCTGCGTGTCGGCTGGATGCTCGGGTGCACTGACGACGGGCGCCAGATTCGGATCCAGCATCGCTTCCGTTTCCCGCAAGTCCGCGAAGACGCGGCAGTGCGAAGTGAAGGCGCAGCGATCGCACCACGAGTCGCAATAGTTGTAAATGCCGACGATGAAGCCGTTCCTGATTTCCATGTGAGGTGGTCATCAGGCAACGGCTGTTCCCGGTACTCATCAGCTCAAGATCGGCCTGAATACCGTCATCACGCTGGGCGCCGCTGAAGAATCTGCGTACTTTCTACGCGGCCGATTATGCGAAATATGCAATCCGCCGCGGCGCGTACAAAGAAAAAGCGGCCCGGCGAATATGCGCCTGGGCCGCAAGATGAGAGCAGCCTGCCGCGGCGTGGCCCGCCGGAGTGGCGGCGCCGCGGAGGCGGATCTACCGTATCTGTTCGTTCGTATCGTCGCCGCCGGAGCGTTCCATCGAATCCGAGGTCTCCGACATCGACGGCTCACTGCTGCCGCCCGGCTCCATCATCTCTTTGCGTCGACGATGACTGGCCATGCCGCCCTTGCGGCCGGCTTCACGCGCCTCTTCGCTGGTCCACTCGTGGGCCGTGCCCTTCTGGTGCGCGGCCTTGCCGCCCTTGCTTGCGATCTCGCGCTGCTTGGCGCGGTCCATCGAGGCGAATCCGCGATCCTCTTTAGCCACACTTTCCTCCCTGATTCACTCCCGAGGCCTCCGCACAGCAGCGAGGAGAACCCCGTCCCTTTGCCGGTCGTGCGCGCGTCAGGCGCTGCGCACGTCAGCCGTCATGAAGCAGGCTGCAACGGATGTGCCACGGTGCAGGGACTCGCGTGCGTAACCTTCAGCGGCATATCAACTTACGGGAGTAAAAACGCGTCACCGCCTGCTGGCACGCATCTTCGGCGTGCCAGCAGGCTGAGGTTTTCCGTTGAGACGCCGCTATTTGCGGGCGGCGAGGAATGTGAGCAGGGCGTTGAGGCGCGCAATCGTCTCTTCACGGCCGAGAAGCGCCATCATCTCAAAGAGGCCCGGACTGGCCGTGCGTCCGGTCAATCCCACGCGGACGCCGTGAATGAGGCTACCGGCCTTGATACCCCGCTCCGCTGCCGTTCCACGCACCGCGGTTTCCACATGTGGCTCATCGAACGGACTCGTCGTCGCAAGCGCGGCCGTCAGCGCAGCCAAATGGCTGGGCATGTCAGCTGAAGAGAAACTCTTTTCCAGCGCCGCGTCCTCGTATGTGACTGATGAGGTGAGAAGCGGTCGGGCTTGCTCGACAAAATCCGGCAGGCGCTTCGCGCGCGGCCGCAGGAGTTCGAGCAACCGAATGAACGTCTCCTGGTCCCGAACGATCGGGCTGTCCGCCAGTCCCTCGTCCGCAATCAGCGGCAGTACGAGTCTGGCAAGCTCTGGTAGCGGCATGCGCGCGAGGTACTGCGCGTTCATCCAGTCAAGCTTCTCGATGTTGAAGACGGCGTTGCCGCCGCTGATCCTCTCGAGCGAGAAGCTTGCGACCATCTCCTCACGCGACATCACTTCGCGGTCGTCACCGGGCGCCCACCCGAGCAGCGCCAGGAAGTTCACCATCGCATCCGGCAGATAGCCCAGGCGCGCGTACTCCATCACCGAGGTGGCGCCATGCCGTTTGCTGAGGCGCTTCTTATCCTGTCCAAGGATCAGCGGCACGTGCGCGAAGCGCGGTGCTGGAGCCTTGAAGGCTTCGAACAGCAGCACATGTTTCGGCGTGTTGGAGATGTGGTCGTCACCGCGAATGACATCAGTAATCTGCATCTCGACATCGTCAACGACGACGGAGAGGTGGTACGTCGGCAGGCCATCTGAGCGCAGGATGACGAAGTCTTCGATGTGTGCTGTATCGAACTCGATCCGGCCTTTCACCGCATCGTCAAAGGACGTGTGTCCTTCGCGGACGAGAAAGCGGACGGCGGCGGGAGCGCCGGCAGCGTCGCGCGTCTTGCGTTGGTCGTCAGTGAGCCGCAGGCACGCGCGGTCGTACTGCCACGCTTCACCGCGTTGTTCCGCAGCCTCGCGCTCGGTGCGCAGCCGTTCGGACGTGCAGTAGCAGCGATACGCGCACCCCGACTCGAGCAGTTGCGTCACGGCCGTGGTGTAGCGGTCAAGCCGCTGTGATTGGAAGTACGGCGGGTGTAGCCCGCCGACTTCAGGACCTTCGTCCCAATCGAGTCCGAGCCACCGCAGGCCGTCCAGAATCCCGGTGACCATATCGGACGACGAGCGTTCCGCGTCCGTGTCTTCGATTCGCAGGATGAAGGTGCCGCCCGTGCCGCGCGCGTACAACCAGTTGAAGAGCGCCGTGCGAGCCCCGCCGACGTGAAGATAGCCAGTGGGGGATGGGGCAAACCTGACGCGAGGAAGCACGGATCTAGGTTACTGCGCCTCGCGGCGAAGCTGTCACCGGACTTGCGTGCGGTCTCTCAGCGCTGCTCGCATGGTGGCGGGTTCAATGACCAGCGATGCGATCAGGATAGCCACCGAGGCCGCAACGAAGAGCATCGCAAACTCCTGATGCCTATCGCTGACTCCGGCAGCGGCCCCGATTTGAATGCCGGCAAACGCGATGTCGCAGAGGCGGGTCCATCGCGCGGTTGCCACCTGTTGCTCAGAGAACTGATCCGGGAACGTCGTCGCTGTAAACCACAGGTGCAGACGCAGGCTTGTGCCCGCCGCCGCCGCGGCCAGGATGCCTAACAGAAAGACGCTGTTCCATGGCGATGGGAGCCAGCCGCGAGCAAACCACGCCGGATAGAGCAGCGCCACATAGACGACCGACATGACGACGTGGTGGTTCACCAGCCACTGATGCGACCGTGGCTGCGCACGTCGCCGCATCGTGGCGACAGCGGCAATACCTGATCCCGGCTTGTCCCGCACGGCCGGACCGGCGTGCAGCCGTTCGAGGTCGCCGACGATCTCCTGCGTCGATCGGTAGCGGGCGTTTGGATCCTTCTGCAGGCATTTCCGAACGATCCGATCGAGCTCTGGAACGCTCTCCGGCTGTACTTCCGACAACACTGGCGGTTCCTCGTCGACGATGCGCGCAATCGTGGCGGGAATCGTCGCTGCCGCGAAGGGGTTCGTGCCGGATGCGAGTTCATAGAGGAGCAGTCCAAGCGCGAAGATATCTGTGCGGAAGTCCGCCTCGAGGCCGAGCGCCTGTTCGGGCGAGAGATACGCTGGCGTACCGACGAGCATGCCTGTCTGTGTCAGGCGCGTCTGCATCGCGTATGCGGCCCTTGCCAGACCGAAGTCGAGCACCTTGATCACGCCGCTTGGAGTTTTGATCACGTTTTCGGGCTTGATGTCCCGATGGACGATGCCCTTGGTATGGGCTTCGGCAAGCGCTCTGGCGAGCTGCACGCCGATGTCGATGACCTCGATAATCGGGAGCGGCCCCGACTCGACCAGCGCGCGAAGCGGCGCGCCCGGGACGTACTCGCAGGCCAGATAGAGCTCGCCCTCGATCTCTTCGAGCGCGTAGACCGTGGCGATGCCCGGGTGTGACAACGCGGCGGCCATCTTGGCCTCGTTCAGCAGCCGTTGCCGCACAGTCGCGGACTGGCTGTAGGCCGGGCTCAGCGCTTTGATCGCGACCGTGCGCGCCAGTCGGACATCGTGCGCGAGGTAAACGACGCCCATGCCGCCGCGGCCCAGCTCGCGCTGGATGACATAGCTGCCGATGCGACGGCCGGTCAGGTCGAAGGCTGACGGATCCGCGACGCGTTCTGTTGTCGTCGAAGTGTTGCCGAGATCGAGGCCGTGTGATTCCAGCAGGGACGCGACGCGCGCGCGCAGCTGAGGATCCGGACATGCGCGTTCAAGGTATCCGGGTCGCTCCGGCGGCTCGTACCTGAGCGCGGCGGCGTACAGCTCCCAGATCAGGCGGGCGTCAGAGTCGGCCATCGGTGGGGCGCGCTGCATCCTATCGCGGGGCGTGCCTTTACGATAGTGTCCTTTGGATATGACCGTCGGGCCTCCCGCGGAATCCGCAACACTGGCGTTCATCCGTCGATTTCTGCTTGCGTCGCTGGCGGTTGGGATTCTTGGCACCGCGTGTGAGCTGATCCTCCTTGGACACGTGGATTCAGCAGCGCAGTGGATCCCGATGATCGCGCTTGCCGTTGCGCTCCTCCTGCTGGCGTGGCACACATTGCGGCCGGGCGCGCTTACGGTTCGGCTGATCCAGCTGCTCATGTGCGCCTTCATCGTCTTTGGCATCGTGGGCGTGGGGCTGCACTATGATGGAAACGTCGAGTTCGAGCGCGAGTTGCACCCTAAGGAGACGGGAGTGATGTTCCTTCGCCACACGCTGGCCGGTGCGACCCCGGTGCTCGCTCCCGGGTCGATGGTGCTGCTCGGTCTTCTGGGGATTGCCTACGCGTATCGACATCCATCTGCGGTCGGATCCGACCGGAGGAGTGCTTCATGAAGAACATCATTCGCGCTGTTGCGGTTGCGCTGACACTGACCGGTTTCCTTGTGACGCTCGAGGCGCAGACGGGTAAGCCGGTGACCATCGTGGACGCGAACACGGTGTCGGCGGCTGAACTCGCCAAGCTCCCGAACATGACTCCTGATCTGGCGAAGGCCGTCATCGCCAAGCGTCCGTTCAAGTCGATCAAGGATCTGGACACTGCGCTCAGCGGGTTGACGAAGGAGCAGCGCACCGAGCTGTATGGGAAGCTGTTCGTACCCATCAACCTCAACACCGCGACCGACGAGGAGATTCTGCTGATTCCCGGCGTCGGCGCCCGGATGCTGCGCGAGTTCAAGGAATATCGGCCGTACGAGTCGCTGGCGAAGTTCCATCGCGAGATCGCCAAATACGTCAACGAGACCGAGCTCGCGCGCCTGGAACAGTACGTGTCGGTGCCGCAGACGAAGTAGACACCGGCCGTTCCGCGGCTCACGCAATGATTCGCACTACGCTCCTTGCGCTGACGGCGGCGGCCGCACTGGCTGCGCAGTCGTCGGCGCGTTGCGATCGCGCCTGTCTTGAAGGCTGGCTCGATCGCTACCTCGACGCCTTTGTGGCGCATGCCCCTTCGAGGCTGCCGCTGATCAAGGGCGTCACGTTCACGGAGAACGGACAGCGCCTCGAGCCGGGCGACGGCACGTGGCGCACCGTCACGGCCAAGGGCGGCTACGCGCTGAAGATCGCAGACGTTGAACGGAGCCAGGCGGTACTGATGGGTACGATTCGCGAGGCCGGCACGCCGACGATCTTCGTACTGCGCCTCGGCATCGCGGGCCAGCAGATCGCCGAGATCGAGACGTTGGTGATCCGCAATCAGATCGCGGCCGACAACCTCGACACGATTGCGCGCCCGCGCGCGGCGTGGTCAGAGGACGTGGCGCCGGCCCGCCGCATGACGCGGGCGGATCTTGTCCGCATCGCCAACATGTATTTCTCCGGCATCGAGCGGAACGACGGTCAGGGTATCTATCCGATTTCCAAAAATTGCGCGCGTCTCGAAAATGGATCGGTGACAGCCGGCGACCCGGCGCGTGTGCTTGGCGACGGTGCCGTCGCTGCGGGTGGTCGTGGACGCACCGGCTGCCTCGAGCAGTTTCAGTCCGGCGTCTTCTATTACGTGACGCGCATCCGCGATCGACGCTTCGTCGCCGTCGATCCAGAGCGCGGACTCGCCTTCGCATTTGCGTTCTTCGACAACGCCTCCGGCGACACGCGGAACGGCACGCTCGCCGACGGACGGAAGGTCGTGTCCGGTCCGACGGTACCCTGGACCTGGCAGATCGCCGAAGTCTTCAAGATCGAGAACGGCGAGATCGGCCCGGTCGAGTCGGTGCTGCACCAGGTGCCGTATGGCATGGGGTCCGGCTGGAGCAGCTGGGAAGACGCCATGTCGAGCCGACCACGCGAGTAGTGCACGTGCAATCGTGATGCGCCATCTCGAACGACACCGAACGGACCGTATCGGCTGGCTTCGCGCCGCCGTTCTCGGCGCCAATGACGGCATCGTCTCGACGGCCAGCCTGGTCGTCGGCGTCGCCGCGGCGAATGCGGCCCGCAGCGACGTCCTGCTCGCTGGCGTGGCCGGACTGGTGGCCGGGGCGCTATCGATGGCCGCCGGCGAGTACGTGTCGGTGAGCTCACAGTCGGACACCGAGCGCGCGGACCTCGCGCGCGAACGGCACGAGCTGGCCACGGCGCCGGCCGCCGAAGAGGACGAGCTGACGCACATCTACATCGAGCGCGGTCTCGACTCGGCGCTGGCGCGGCAGGTCGCCCAACAGCTGACGGCCCATGACGCCTTGAAGGCCCACGCACGCGACGAGCTCGGACATGTCGAGGGGATGGCGGCGCGCCCCCTGCAAGCGGCGATCGCGTCCGCAGCGGCGTTCGCAAGCGGCGCCGCCCTGCCGATCATCACCGTCATCATGTCGCCCTCGTCCATGGTGACCCCGATCGTTGCGGTCGTGTCGCTCTTGTGCCTGGCATTGCTCGGCGCGCTTGCCGCGAGAGCGGGAGGCGCTTCGATCGTTGTCGGCGCGGGCCGCGTCGCCTTCTGGGGCGCTCTCGCAATGGCCGTAACCGCGGTCGTGGGCCGGCTGGTCGGAACGGCCGTCTAGACCCGCCTCGTTTCTTCATACCGGCCCTGTTGGCCGTTGCGTGGATACGGCAGCGGACGTCCGGTTGGCGTCTGCGCAGTCACGGCTGGAGATCATCGTCAACGGCATGTCGGTGCATCAGGAGCGCCTCGCGGACTGAGGCCGCCCGGCGATAATAGCGGCCTCACAGGAGGTCCGGCTGGAGCCGGACACTACGACAACATGACTCAGATTCGTCCTGCGTTGTTGCGTCCGGCGCTCGCGCTCATCCTCGTGTCGCTGGTCGTGGCTCCTGCCACGATGCAGGAGCTCGAAATTGCGACGTCGGTGTCGATGCTCGAAGGACCAGCCGTCGATCGGGATGGCAACGTCTTCTTCACCGACATCCTGATGCAGCGCATCCTGCGCTTCAGCAAGGACGGCAAGTTTTCCGTGTTCCGGGAAAAGAGCAACGTCGCCAATGGCCTCGTCTTCGATCTGCAAGGGCGGCTGATTGCGGCGGAAGGCGCCGCATCGCCGACGGCGGAGCGGAGCGGCATGGCGACCGGCGGCATCCCGCGCGTGACGCGGACGGATCTGAAGACCGGCAAGATCGAGATCCTTGCCGACAAATACAACGGCAAGCCCTTGTCCGGGCCGAATGACGTCACAATCGACGGTAAGGGCCGGCTGTACTTCACCGACTCGACCGCCGCGGCCGTCTATCGCATCGACGCGCCGGGACAGATTGTCCGCATCCTCGCCGCCCCGGACGTTCAGCGGCCGAACGGCATCCAGATCTCGCCTGATGATCGCGTGCTCTATCTCGTTGAAGCCAACGGTGCCCAGGGTGGCGCCCGGATGATCCGGGCCTACGACCTGCTGTCCGACGGCACGGTGAAGAACATGCGCGTGCTCTACAACTTCTACCCGGGCCGGAGTGCAGACGGCATGAGCATCGACACGCAGGGCAACCTGTACGCGGCCGCAGGTATGCACGCCACGCGCGGCACCGCGGAAACCCTGGATACGAAGTGCGGCGTCTACGTGATCTCGCCGCAGGGAAAGCTGTTGAAGTTCATTCCCGTGCCCGAGGACTACCTCACCAATACCGCATTCGGCGGGCCGGACATGAAAACGCTGTACATCACCGCCGGCAAGACGCTCTACAAGGTGCGCAGCGACATCGCCGGTCTGCCGCGATGACTCAGCGCGCCTCGCGCGTTCCCCGTCGCGCGATCGAGACGTTATCCAGCCGCCATCGATCGCCATCGCCGCCAGCCGTGAAGCTGATCGCCGAGAACGGCGTGTCGGACACGATTCCGAAGAAGCTGTTATAGCCGCTGCCCGCGTAGGTGAAGATTTGCGTGAAGTCGAACGAGTGCCCGAGAACGTGCAACGTCGTGTGATCGTTGCTCTCCGGCGTATTGCCCTGACCGAATCCCTTACCGTCTACGGAGAAGACGTCAGCCGCCCACGCAACAATCGGTGGATCGAACCGCAGTTCCAGAGTTTTCGTCACCGGTCCGAGCGTTTCGAAACGCAGTTCCAGCCCCTGAATCGTCTCGTCATTCTTTCCCGTGGTCGATCCGGTTCCGGTGGTGCCGACGAAGACGCCCGTCGGGTGCTTCTGAGGCGCCGTGTTGCCCGCCTGCGGCGAATAGCCTCCGGTCTGCGAAAGGAACACGCTGAAATGCCCCACGGGCGTTGCCTTGTCAGCCGGTACGTCGATGTTCACGCCCTGGAAGTCGTCGGTCAGGATCACTCCCTTCAGCGTCGTGACCGCCGCCGTCCATTCGGCGCGGCCCACCTTGCCGCGTGAGGCGTCGTATGGCGTCCGGTTCTCGCCATCGATGAAGAGGGTCAGCCGCGCCGCGTGCAGCGTGGAAACCAGCGTGGCCAGCAGGCAGAGGACCAGAGCCGAGCGGAGTCTCATCGGCACTCTCCTCAGCGAGCCCGCTGGCGGTTCTTGAATTCGACGACGATGCTTTCGGCGAGGGCCTTACCGACGTTGGTCGGACCATGTGAGAGCGCGTCGCCGCAGAACACCTGCCCGGCCTTGCTCTGAGAAACCTGGCCGCTGCCTTCACGCAACGACGAATCGGTGATCTCGACCGCGCAATACGCCGGATGTGCATGCGCCGGAGCATTCTCACCCGGACCGATTTTCACGCGCAGCACCCGCACAATGTCATTCTCGAACTCCACGGTGTAATGTTTCGCATCCGCGGCGACGGCATCCGGCAACTTCTGCGCGGGAGTTCTTCCGGACAGTGACAGAAGCAGGGCAAGAAGTAACAGCGTCATTCGTCGGGTCATAGGCCTCTCAGTCGAACGGAAGCCGACACGATAGCATCGAACGCGCGGGACAGGTCACGCCGCCGGGTCGAGCCCCCACTCTCGCGCGAGCAGTTTGTACGAGCGCAGCCGCTCCTCTTTCCCATAGACCATCGTCGTCACCATCAGCTCGTCGGCCATCGTGTCCTCAGCCAGTTGGTGAAGAATCGCGGTGACGTGCGCGGGGGTGCCGATGAACTGGCGCTGGCGGTTGGCCTCGATGAGTGGACGGTCCTCAGGTCGAAATTCATAGCGCGCCGCTTCTTTCGGACTCGGAAATGGCCGCATGTCTCCACGATGCCGGCGTACCCACACGACGTCGCTGGACAGGGCGAGGTGCTGGGCCTCTTCGTTCGTTGGCGCGCAGATCACTGCCACGCCGAGAATCACGTGTGGCTGGGGGAACTGCGCGGAGGGCATGAACGAGTCGCGGTACGCACGAATAGCGGGCAACGGCGGCGCGGGGCTGAAGTGACGCGCGAAGCCGTATCCCACTCCCATCGAGCCAGCGAACGCCGCGGTCGCGCCACTCGACGCCAGTACCCAGACGGGAGGCAAGGGCACGCCTTCGGGCACGACGCGAACTGTCGCGAACGGGTGGCCGGCGGGGAACCCGCGGCGCGAGAGCGCGATCAACTCCTGAAGCTGCTGCGGAAACTGTTCGGCATCGAACGGATGCAGTGCTCGCGACGTCGCCGGATCGGTGCCGGGTGCGCGCCCGACGCCGAGATCGATTCGGTCTGGATGGAGCGCCGCCAGGGTGTGGAAGTTCTCGGCGACACGGAGTGGCGCGTGATTCGGCAGCATGATGCCGCCTGAGCCGACTCGAATGGACGATGTGGCGGCGGCGACGTGTGCGATCAGAATCTCTGGCGCGGAGCACGCGATGTTCGGCATGCCGTGATGCTCGGCGAACCAGAAGCGGTGGTAGCCGAGACGCTCGCAGAGCTGTGCAAGGTCGACCGCGTCGCGCAGGGCCTCGCCCGCCGTCGAGCCTTCGCTGACTGGCGCAAGATCGAGAACTGACAGCGGAATCATTCAGGGGAATGGCGGTGAGGCAGGGATTCGAATTCTAGAATCAGAGTGGCTGATGGCGTGGATTTCTGGCGAGAACATGTCTGTCCATCGGCGACTTCCGGTGATTAGGTCTTTCCACTCAAATTCCCGGGCAACCGCTCGAATCCGCCCCAGTTTTGGCAATTTTCTGGCAACGACCTTGGCTCGTTGCGCGCAACGTCCAGCGCAGCGATTCCATCGCTCTCGGCCAACATGTCCATGCGTGTGGCTCTCCGGTCTTAACGGCCTGCCGTCAGGTGCAGCTGCATGTTAGGCCGCGGGCGCTCCGAAGTTAAGCCAATCACCATCGGGCATGCGTACCTGAAACTCTCGTTGACCATATGGCATGTTCTTTAAAGGCTCCACGCGACCAGGAGGCAGATTGGCGAGTGCGGGACCGAGCTTGGCATGCACGGCGTCAATATCCGCGACATCTATATAGACCGTCACCCGGGGCTTGCCATCGGCTTGGAGTCTACGTGAGGGCTCCTCCAAAAGGCGTAGACCGCAACCCGCGAGATCGATATAAGCGTAGTTGGTGTGGCGAGCTCTTAGCTCGAAGGTGAGCAGGTCACAGAAGAACGTGAGCGCCTCCTGCATGTCTGGCACATGCAGGAACGGAGTGATTTGCAAGATCTTCTGCATGCTTCACCTCGGCGATTATCTCATCGCGGCCTAACATGTTGCCGCTCAGCCGCGGCGCTCGTCGGCTGCAGCGGACGGTCAGGCAGCCCGGAATTGTCCGCGGCCCCCGAGTATTAGGGCGCGTATCCGCGACGCTTGGGAGCTTTTTTCCCACGTCGGCGCAACTCCTTCAACACCGTTGGCGGGATCTCTCGACACCCACAGGCCTTCGCATGGGCGACGTGCCAGTGGACCCGCTGGCTCAGGGTGGAGCCCATCGGCATGACATGCTGTTTGTGCCAGTTGGCGTTTATCAACGGTGAGCTCCCGAAAACGGCCAGTTCAGAACGGGGCGGCCTAACGGCTCTTTGCGATGAGCCGCAAACGGCGCGTCGCCGCCTCTCGTAACCGACGAAACCAAGCCGCGCCGTTTTGTCGCCTCCATCGCAGTGTTAGGCGACGGGCGAACGCCGTGTGCCGACAGTGGTTCACGCTCGATGATTGCCGAAAAACAGACCATAACCGTCAATGTCCTTGATCACGAAACCCCTGAGGCCATCGCCGCGTCTGTCCGTTAGGGGCACTGAGAACAGAACGCCATGCGACGCGAACTCCGCCGCCAACGCGTCCGGATCGGGAACCTCAAGGTAAGCATCCCAACTAAATGCCGGCTCACGGCCAAAGTTCGGGACCGGGTCGACGTGGACCTCTTTACCGTCGACGATCTCACCGAGTGCCTTGAACCAAATCACCGCGCCATCGCGGCGCACAATGCCGAAAAACTCATCCTCAGGGGATGGGCCTCGGAAGGTAACTTCAAAACCCAGCTTATCGCGATAGAACGAGAGCGTCGCGGGGACGTTAGCGACGATAAAGAAAGGTGTGATGCCGGAGATCGTGGGTGTCATTTCATGATGCTCCAGTGGGATCCGATTCTCGCACGACTGATGCGATGTCGTATGACGCGTCGCCGAGGCGACAATCGTCGTGAGAAACGCGTGTCAGCGGGCGAGCTCAATCGTGAACTGACGGCACTTAAACGGATGTTCAACCTCGCGCGGCAGGCCGGCACACTCTTGTAGGCCCGCATATCCCGATGCTCAAGGAGCACAACGTCCGAACTGGCTTCTTCGAGCGCGAACAGTTCGAGAGCACGCGCTCGCACTTGCATGATTACGCGCGGCCGATCGTTACATTCGCCTATGTCACAGGCTGGAGAATCCCAAGTGAAGTGCTACAGCTTCAGTGGCGACACATCGATGTCGATGCGGGTGAGATTCGGTTGGATCCGGGCAGAACCAAGAACGACCAAGGTCGTGTTTGTCCATTCACGTGTGAGAGCTTCGCGCACTGTTGGAGACGCAGCGCGACTTGAGAGATCACACTTCGTGAACAAGGAACGCTTTGCCCGTGGGTCTTCCATCACAATGGTCATCGCGTGAGAACGCTTCGGTGGTCTTGGGACCTGGCGTGCCGCCGTGCCGGGTGTCCAGAGCGTCTACTGCACGACCTTCGTCGTACTGCTGTTCGGAGTCTGGTGCGAGCGGGAGTGCCCGAGCGCGTCGCGATGCAGATGACCGGCCACAAGACGCGCTCAGTATTCGGACGCTACAACACGTCAGCAGCGGTGACCTTCGCTCGGCCGCACATAAGCTGGACGAATTGGTTCCGTTGGGTGTGACGGGGACAATTCCGGGGACAGCGAGGCGGCGACCGCAGAAGGCCGGCCAAAGAAGATCCCGGTAAGTTGTTGTGGCGGTGAGGCAGGGATTCGAAATCTAAAATCAGAGTGGCTGGTGGCGTGGATTTCTGGCGAGAACAGGCCGTCCATCAGCGACTTCCAGTGATCGACGCGTGATGGTTGCGGGGCCCCGCCGTGACTTCTGCTTCGAGGCACCTACCTTGAGCCAATCCCCACGACGAGCTCAGTCGTAAAGCGAAAGAGCTGCGACCTGTCCTCGAAGAAGTGCTCCAGATCTATGCCAGACCGGACTCCGACACGACGGGCCGGGTACAGGGCCAGCCCGCCGCCCGTCAAAATAGCAACCGCAGTGGCCGTTTCAGAGAAGTCGGCAAACCCTAATGGATTTGGATCCTCCCAATGGCTTCTACCCACTCTTCGCCAACCGCCCACGAGCGCGTCCACGAAAAG
>DASROF010000106.1:0-3631 GCA_035647075.1 Vicinamibacterales bacterium
ATCGCTTCCTGGACCAGCTTGGGCTTCCGCGTCACGATGCCGAAGGCGCGGCTGTGATCAATGTCCATGTGCGTGAAGTTGAACGAGAGCACGAACAGCAGCTTGCCGTCGACGACCATCATCTTGTTGTGATAGCGCACCAGCTTGGCAGGGGTCCGCGAGACCTTCACCCCGGCATCGAGGAGACGCATCTCGAGCTTGCGCAGCTGCTTTTCACCGCCGCGATTGGCGTAGGCGATGAGGGCTGAGACCGCGA
Source organism: Vicinamibacterales bacterium (assembly GCA_035647075.1). Lineage (GTDB taxonomy): Bacteria > Acidobacteriota > Vicinamibacteria > Vicinamibacterales > UBA2999 > Gp6-AA40. Next base: position 257 of record DASROF010000106.1, read on the forward strand.
CGCCACGACGGACCGCGGCCATCAGTGCCTGCTCGATCTCCGCCCGGTCGAAACGGAAAATGACGACCTCGATCGTCGTCTTCGCCTTCTTGATCGCCGACAGCAGCGCCGCAATTCCGTCCTGAGGCTGAATGAGGAGTTTCACCATGGTGGGTGCCTTAGGCGACCACCGCCTCGGGCTGGTCCTTGCGAAACTGGAGATCGTGCAGTTCCGAATAGAATCCGCCTGAGGCCAGCAGCTCGGCATGCGTCCCTCGTTCAGCGATGGCATGTTCCTTCACGACGAAGATGACATCCGCCTGCTGGATCGTCGCCAGGTGGTGGGCGATGACGATCGACGTTCGGCCCTTCATCAGGCGACCCAGCGCCTCAAACACCAGCTGTTCGGACCGGGCGTCAAGTCCCGAGGTCGGTTCGTCCATGACGAGAATCGGCGTATCGCGAATGACCGCCCGCGCAATCGCCACTCGTTGGCGCTGACCGCCGGACAGGGTGACCCCGCGCTCGCCGACCATGGTGTCGTATCCTTCCGGCATCTGCCTGATGAATTCGTCGGCGTTGGCCAGTTCGGCGGCTGCGATGATCTCCGCGCGCGTGGCGTCAGGGCGGCCGTAGGCGATGTTCTGCCAGATCGGCGCGTGAAAGAGCAGCGTTTCCTGCAGCACGAAACTGATCTGATCGCGGATGGATTGCATCGTGTAGCGGCGGATGTCCGTGCCATCGATGGAGACGGTGCCCGACACAGGATCGTAGAAGCGCGCGACGAGGTTGATGATCGTCGACTTGCCGCCGCCCGTCGGGCCGACGAATGCCGCCACCTGGCCCGCCTCGATCTCGAAGCTCACATCCTGCAGGATGACCTGGTCCGGGTTGTACGCGAACGACACGGAGTCAAAGCCGATCCGGCCCTTGAAGCGGCCCGCCTTCCGCGCGTGCGGGACGTCGCGCACACCACTTTCGGTGTCCAGCACGTCCCGTATCCGTTCGAGGCTGACCGAGGCCCTGGAGACGGTGTCCGTCATCTTCGACAGGTCGCGCATCGGCTTGTACATCTTCCCCAGGTAGAGGAGGAAGACGACGAGCGCGCCCGCCGTCAACTGGTTAGCCATGACCAGGCGCGCCCCGTACCACAACATCAGGCAGGTGCCTGTCGCCACGATGATCTCGACGACAGGCGCGAGCAGCATCTTGATGTTGCGCGCCGCCAGAGTCGTCTCCACGTTGTCGAGACTCTGGCGCTCGAACCGGCGCTCCTCGTAGTCCTCGCGGGCGAACGCCTTCACCACCCGGATCGACGAAAAGACTTCCTGAACGATGGAGAGCAGTTCGCCTTCCTTCTTCCGCACGTCCCGCGTGGCCTTCTTGATCCGCTTCGTAAAGACGTACACGACCAGAAAGAGCAGCGGCGCGATTGAAAGCGAGATGAGCGTGAATCGCCAGTTCAGGTAGAGCATCACGCCGACGATCCCGGCCAGGACGAGGACGCTCGTGAGAATCTCCAGCAGCGCCGACGTGACGAAGTCCTGAATTGTCTGAATGTCGCTCGTGACGCGGCTGATGAGATCGCCCGTCTGCGTGGCGTCGTGCTCGGCCAGAGACAAGCGATGAATGTGGTGGTACAGCACGCGCCGCAAGTCGTGCATTACCCACTGGCCAACGTTCGTCGTGAGATAACTCTGGAGATAGGTGCTGGCGGCCGCGCCGGCGGCGATGGCCGCGACGGCGAGCACCGCGAAATTAAGGACGGCGAGCCGGCCCGCGCCGAACCAGCCGGCGGCTGCACCCACCCATCCATGCAGCGGTCGGCCCTGGAGCAGGTTGTCGATCACGATCTTCAGCGGCCACGGTTCCAGGAGTTCGGTCACCGCGATGCCCGCCACGCCAACCATGGCCATCGTCATGGCTTTCCAGTGGGGGCGGAGCAGCCCCGTCACGCTGAGGACTTTGGGCGTCGCGATGTGCGGAATGTGCAGGGCCTTCATGCGCTACGGACGGCCCTGACATCGAGATGCCTGACGGCCATCAGACGCAGACACTCCATGGCGTGAGACCGGCGGCAATTCCTCATGGGTGGAGTCTGACGCGGCGCGCGGAATCACGCTGTGCAATGCAGCACAAGCCTCCGATGTGTGCACATGCGAACAGCGTTCACGTCGGATGCGGCATAGAGTGCCTGCATGCTCGGAACAATCGCGATCGTCCTCATCGTCCTCTGGCTGCTCGGCATGGTCAGTTCCACCACCCTCGGTGGCCTGGTGCATGTGCTGCTGGTGGTGGCACTCATCATCATCCTGGTGCAGTTCATTCAAGGCCGCCGCGTGTTTGGCAGATAAAGCGGTGGGGTTCGGTGCTGGATGCTGTGCAAGGACCGCGTACGTGCAATCGGGGACAGCCGCAGTCCAGCCGATCGGCCACGATGTCGGCGAGGTTAATCAATGTACATACGAACGACGGCCGCGCTGCTGACGGCGGCCGGACTTATCCCGACCATCACGGGGGCCCAGCCCCCTCCGAATCCGACACAAGCCCTTTCTGCGCCGCGCCAGGAAGCGGTCCCAATCTTCCGGATGACTGTCGTCGGCCGGACGACTGCGGCCATCAACTACCGCCCGCGGAAAGGCGCCACGAAAATCGACTTTGTCGGGACGGCCCTGCTCCCGAACGCCGTTGGCACGGCGCAGGTTGAAGGCAAGAAGGGATATATCGCCATCGACGCGCGATTCGACAAACTGGAGCCGGCCACCCGCTTCGGCCAGGAATATCTGACCTACGTGCTGTGGGCGATCACGCCCGAGGGACGCGCGACCAACCTTGGCGAGGTGCAGGTGGACGACAAGGATGCGCGGATCCAGGTGACCACGGAACTGCAGGCGTTTGGCTTGATTCTCACGGCGGAACCCTATTACGCGGTCACGCAGCCAAGTGATGTCGTCGTGATGGAAAACATCGTCCGCGCCGGAACGGTCGGGACGAGTGAGGTCATCCAGGCCAAGTACGACCTGCTGAATCGCGGCAGCTACCTCATGAGCCAGGATGCGAGCCAGTTGAAGCGGAAGCCGCTCGAGCCCGGGGCGCCGCTGGATCTCGCTGAGGCCCGCAACGCGGTGGCCCTCGCCAGGATTGCCGGCGCCGACCGCTATGCCGGCGAGACGTTCACAAAGGCCGCAGCGCTCCTGGCGACTGCCGAAACGGCTCGCGAGCGGAAGCGTGGTGCCAACGCGATCATGATGCCGGCCCGTCAGGCCGCACAGACCGCAGAGGATGCGCGGCTGATCGCGTTGAAGAACCAGGGCGACGAGTTCGAAGCGATGCAGCGGCTCGCCGGTGCACAGCGCGAAACGGCGGCGCTTGCTCGCGCACGCGCCGAGGAAGCAG
>DASROF010000107.1:0-4637 GCA_035647075.1 Vicinamibacterales bacterium
CGCCTCCATCGACATCACGGGACTGCCGCCCTCGGAACAGGAGGTCGCGCAGTTCGTCAACGACAAGACGCCGACCGCGTGGGCGAAGGTGGTCGATCGACTGCTGGCCTCGCCGCAGTACGGCGAACGCTGGGGCCGCCACTGGCTCGACCTCGCGCGTTACGCAGACAGCGACGGCTTCAAGGCCGACGCGACGCGTCCGAACATCTGGCGCTATCGCGACTACGTCATCAAGTCGTTCAACGACGACAAGCCGTACGACCGTTTCGTGCGTGAGCAGATTGCCGGCGACGAGCTGTATCCCGGCGATCGCGACGCGCTCATCGGCATGGGCTTCAACCGTCATTGGATCGACGAGACCAACGCCGCCGGCCTCCTGACCCGTCGCCAGGAAACGCTCGATGACATTACGAATGTGACGGGCGCGACGTTCCTCGGCCTGCAATACGGCTGCGCGCGCTGCCACGACCACAAGACCGATCCGATTCTCCACATCGACTACTACCGGCTGCAGGCGTTCTTCGCGAACACGTCCTTCGGTGACGGCCCGCTGCCGCTGGCCGATCGCGCCGAGCAGACGGCCTACGACCAGCAGAAGGCGGCGTGGGAGGAGAAGACCAAGGACATCCGCGCCGAGATGGCGACCATCCTCGAGCCGCTGCGCAAGAGCAAGGTGGCGGGCGGCATCAAGACGTTCGAGGATGAAGTGCAGGCCGCCATCCTGCTGGAGCCGTCGAAGCGCGACAGCTTCCAGCGGATGATGTACCACACGGCCTCGACGCGCATCGAGTTCGATGAGGAACCCGACGCGCGCACGCTGCGCTCGCTCAAGGGCGACGCGGCGACGCGCTACGGGGAACTGAAGAAGGCGCTCTCCGCCTTCGATGCGATCCGTCCCAAGCCGCTCGATCAGGGACAGTTCATGATCGACATCGGCAGGGACGCGCCGGACGTCCACACGTTGAAGAACGGCAACGTGCAGAACAAGGGGCCGCTCGTGCAGCCTGGCTTCCTCTCGATCCTCGACCCGACCGACGCGACGATCACGCCGCCCGAAGGCATGAACTCCACCGGACGAAGGAGCGTGCTCGCGGGATGGCTGACGGACCCGAAGAACCCGCTGCCCGCGCGCGTGATGGTCAATCGCATCTGGCACTACCACTTCGGCCGCGGCATCGTCGCGACGCCGGGTGACTTCGGGCGTATGGGCCAGAGGCCGACACATCCCGAGTTGCTCGACTACCTCGCATCGACCTTCGTCGAGAACGGCTGGAAGATGAAGGCGATGCACCGGATGATTCTGCTGTCGAACACCTATCAGCAGTCGTCGGCCACTCAGGACGCAGCGGCGAAGGTGGACCCGGACAACAAGCTGCTCTGGCGCTACAACCGGCATCGCATGGAAGCGGAAGCGATTCGCGACTCGATGCTCACCATCAGCGGCCAGCTGAATCCGCAGATGGGCGGCCCCGGCGTGTTCCCGAAGGTGCCGAAGGGCGTGCTCACCGAACTGTCTGCCACGGCGGCTGCCGGTGGATGGTCAACGGAGAAAGATCCGGCGCAGGCCAACCGCCGCAGCGTCTACATCTTCGTGCGGCGCAACCTGCGCTATCCACTGCTGCAGGCATTCGACAACGCCAACAGCTTCGAGAGCGCTCACACGCGCACGAACTCCGTCACCGCGACGCAGGCGCTCGATCTGCTCAACGACGATCTGCTCGTCGAATGGGCCGCCGCGTTCGCTGATCGCGTGCGCGGACAGGACCCGACGGCGGGCACGCCGGCGCAAATCAATCGCGCCTTCAGGCTCGCCTACGGCCGCGAAGCGAAGGCCGACGAACTGGAAGCGGCGGCGGGGTTCATCGCCAAGCAGAGCGCAGTGGCAGGGTCGCGCGCGAAGGCGCTGATCGACTTCTGCCACACGCTGCTGGCGTCGAATGAGTTCCTGTACGTCAATTGAGGGTAGAGCGGTGATCGACAAACTTCGACATCACTGGCAGGTATCCACCCGGCGTGAATTCTTCTCACAGGCCGGCAGTGGGCTCGCGTCCATCGCGCTTGCGTCGCTCATGCAGGACGACGCGTTGGCCGCCGCGGTCGATCCGCTCGCCCCGAAGCCGCCGCACGTCACGCCGCGCGCGAAGTCGGTGATCTGGTGCTTCATGGAAGGTGGGCCCAGTCAGGTTGACCTCTTCGACCCGAAGCCCGCGCTTGAGAAGTACGCGAATCAGCCGATTCCGCCGTCGTTCCACCCTGAGACCCTGGGCGTGACAGGCTTCGGCACGAACAAGAACGGCCTGCTGCCCTCGAAGCGGACCTTCAAGCAGTACGGGAAGAGCGGCCTGTGGGTGTCTGACTGGCTGCCGAACATCGCGCAGCACGTCGACGACATGGCGATCATCCGCTCGTGTCAGTCCGACGCGGTCAATCACGTCGGCGGCGTCTGCCAGATGAACACCGGCGACATCCTCGCCGGCCGCCCGTCGCTCGGCGCCTGGGTCACCTACGGTCTCGGCAGCGCCAAACGCAACCTCCCGACCTTCATCGTCATGCAGGACGACAAGGAGATTCTCGGCGGCATCCAGAACTACAGCGCTGGATTCCTCCCTGCGACCTATCAGGGGACGATGTTCCGGCAGGGGAGCACGCCGATCCTGAATCTGGCCCCGCCGGCCGGGATCAGCGACGAGGAGCAGCGCGGCAAGATCGATTTTCTGAAGTCGCTCAACGAGCGGTTCGGCCGCGACAAGGAAGACGACAGCGAGCTCGACGCGCGCGCCCGCTCGTACGAGCTGGCGTATCAGATGCAGGCGGCGGCGCCGGAAGCCGTGGACATCAGCCAGGAGACTGAAGCCACTCGCGCCCTCTACGGGATCGACGATCCCGCGACGCAGGTCTACGGCGCGAACTGCCTGATGGCGCGGCGGCTGGTCGAGCGCGGCGTCCGTTTCGTCGAGGTCTACAGCGGATCGGGATCACGTTGGGACGCGCATAGCGATCTGACGACCAACCACAATCAGAACTGCCGCTCGGCTGACAAGCCGGTGGCGGGCCTCATCGCGGATCTGAAACAACGCGGCATGCTGGAGGACACGCTGGTCGTCTGGGGCGGCGAGTTCGGACGCACGCCGTTCTGGCAGGGGGCGTACGACGAGAAGGCCGGCCGCGATCACAACCCGTGGGGCTTCACGATGTTCATGGCCGGCGGTGGCGTGAAGGGCGGCCAGTACATCGGCAGCACCGACGAGATCGGCCTGCGCGCGGAAGAGGATCCGTATCACGTGTGGGACATCCACGCGTCGGTGCTCTATCTGCTCGGCCTCGATCACCTGAAGACGACATACCTGCACAACGGGCGAAACGAGCGACCCACGCGGACGGGCGGCCGCCTGATCACCAAGCTGTGGGCTTGAGAGGTGCAAGGGGTGCGAAGGGTGCAATCGCAGTCATCGCATTCGTGCTCGTCGGCGTGCTCGTAGGGCACCCTTTTAAGGGTGCCGACCTCATCTTCACGGGTGCCAACCTCATCGCGCAGACTCCGGCACCGCGCACGGCCGCCGGTCAGCTTCCTGACGGTCCGGGCAAATCGACGTACGAGAGCGTCTGCAGTCTCTGTCACCCGGCGGGTGCGCCCGCTGGTAAGCAGTGGACGCGTGAGCAGTGGGAACTGAAGGTGATCGAGATGCTCCAGGAAGAGCCGGACGTCACCGCCGACGAGCGGAAGCAGATCGTCGACTACCTGACCAGCGTCTTCAAGCCGGGCGGACGCATCTACATCAACCTCGCCGGCGCCAAGGATCTGGCGAAGCTGCTCGACATTCCACTCGATGAAGCCGAACGCATCTCGACGCAACGCCGGGAGAAGGGGATGTTCGCCAGCGTGGACGAGGTCAAGAACATACCGGGCGTGACCGCGTCGAAGATCGACGCCAGGGCGAGCGAGCTGGAGTTCTGATGCGCCGCGCCTGCGTCCTCGCGGCGCTTGCCTGGATCGTGAGTCCGTTGGCGGCGGCGAAGCTCCAGCCAGGCACCCCTGAAGGGGCGCCCTACGTTCAGACCTCGACGCCTGGACGTGCGGCTGCCGTGCTCCCGACCGGCGTCCAGGTCGATAGCGGCGGTGTTATCGCGAAGTATTGCGTCACCTGTCACAACGAACAGCTCAAGACCGGTGACCTTGCCCTCGATGTCGTGTCGCGCGGAACGGTTCGCGAGCACGCGCCGGTGTGGGAGGAGGTGCTGCACAAGCTGCGGGCGGGTTCGATGCCGCCACCCGGCATGCCGCATCCTGACGCGGCGGCGGTGACGACGCTGATGTCGGCGCTGAGCACCGAGCTCGATACCGCGCCTCGCGACCCGGGCCGCCCGCTCCTGCGCCGCCTCAATCGCGCGGAGTACGGCAACGTCATCCGCGATCTGCTGGATCTCGAAGTCGACGTTCGCTCGCTGCTGCCGGCCGACGACTCCGCCTTCGGCTTTGACAACATTGCCGATCTGCAGGCGAGTTCGCCGTCTCTGCTCGAGCGATATCTCGTTGCCGCAGACAAGGTCAGTGCACTCGCGGTCGGCGATCCGGCGACGGTGCCCGCGGCCGAGACCTACGTCACGCGCGGCGATCAGTCGCAGAGCCAGCATCAGGA
>DASROF010000108.1:0-11241 GCA_035647075.1 Vicinamibacterales bacterium
GAACGCCGCGGCAGACGAGGCCGGGCGCGGCGGCGCCCCTCCCAGGGCAACGCCCGCACCCCCGGTCGCGCCGACGACGAATCCGGCGCAGCGAGTCGATTTCCAGACGGCCCGGAATGTCGCACTCCTGACTCCGCCGCAGATCACCGCGAGTGACACATTCTTCGAATTCGTCTTCTCCGGGTCCGGTCAGTCCTATGAAACGTTGAAGGCGCTTGCCGCGAAGCAGGAACCGCTACCGGAGATCTCGCTGAAAGACGTCAGCATCACCATCAACGTCGATGCGGAGTACGAGACCGTTCAGACGCGCCTGACCCGCAACGTCGTCGGCCTGGTGCGGGGAACCGACGCGAAGCAGCGCGATACGTACGTGGGGCTCGGCGCTCACCTCGACCACGTGGGCTATCAGCAGTTCGTACCAGCAGGCGGCACCGGTGCTGGCCTGATCGGCACGTGCACGGGACAATCGCGGCCGACGCCGCGCCCGGGCGATATCATCAACAACGGCGCCGACGATGACGGGTCCGGAACGGTATCGCTGATGGCGATTGCCAAAGCATTTGCCACCGGGCAGAAGCCGAAGCGGTCGGTCATGTTTGTGTGGCATAGCGGCGAGGAAGATGGGCTGCACGGCTCGCGCTACATGTCCGATCACCCCGTTCTGCCGATTGAGCAGATGGTGGCGATGCTGAACATCGACATGGTGGGCCGCAACCGTTGCGACGATCCGGCGCAGGCGAACACGGTCTATCTGGTCGGCTCAGAACGGATCAGCACGGAACTCCACAACCTCAGCGAGCAGGCAAACGCCGCGCTGCCACGGCGCATGACCCTCGACTACGAGTACAACGACGTTGCGGACACCGAGTCGCTGTACACCCGCAGCGATCACTACAGCTATGCCTCCAAGGGCGTGCCGGTCATCTTCTACACGACCGGTCTGCATCGGGACTATCACTACCTGACCGACGAAGTCGACAAGATCGAGTTCGGCAAGATGGCGCGCATTGCCGAGCTGGTCCACGCGACGGCTGCGCGTGTCGCAAACCTCGATCATCCACCCGCGCGCGATTTCGCCGGACCGCGAGTCGGCAAAGGGCAGACCGGTCCGATCAAGTAGCGACTGCGTCGAGGGGCCCCAGGTGGCGGTCGGAAGCGAAACTTCCAACTTCCAACTCCCAGCTTCCAAACGAGCCGGTGTACATTCGCGCTGTGATGAAGTCACTCCTGACGAAAATGGCCGTCGTGACCGGGGTCGTGCTGCTGGGCGTGGTCAGTTGGGCGCAACAGCCTCCTGCCGTGCCGAAGCTCACCTTTGCGTTCGAGGTGCGGGCGAGCGTTGGCGCCCCGCTGGAAGTGGGCAACGTCGCACAAGGTCGGCGGCGAATCGTGCCGATCACCGGCGGTACGTTCGAAGGATCCGGGCTTCGCGGCAAGGTGATGCCCGGCGGCGCCGATTGGCAGATCATCCGTGCTGACGGATTCACCGAGCTCGACACCCGCTATACGCTCGAGACCGCTACGGGACAAATCGTCTACGTCCAGAATGCCGGCATGCGTCATGCGGCGCCGGACGTGATGAAAAGGCTTCTGGCAGGCGAGTTGGTCGATCCGGCGCTCGTTTACTTCCGCACAATTCCGAAGTTCGAGACCGCGAGCCCCGACTTGCAATGGCTGACTCGAGCGGTGTTCATCGGGATGGGCGAGCGCTACCCGAATGACGTGAGGATTCGCTTCTATCGCCTGGAGTGAACCGGCAGTGTGAACGGTTACCATTCGTCTGTGGACTTCAACCTCACCGACGTTCAGCATTCGTGGCGAGAGAAGGCGCGCACGCTGGGCACCGATCTGCCACGTGACGCGACGGCGTCCGACGTCATCATGGCCGCCGCGCGTGTGGGGCTGCTCGATCCGCGTGCCGATCTGCTCGCGGCCGTCGTGGCGGTCGAAGGACTCGCGTACGACGCGGCATCTGCGGGCATCTCGCTCGCGCTCCATACTGGCGTCCTGCTCGCGCTCGGCGCCGACGACCGGTTCAGCTCGTTGGCCCGAGGCGAGGTGGTTGGAGCGATTGCGCTCTCGACCGACAACCTTCCGGTCACCGACGCGTCCGGGCTGAACGGACGAGCATCGCTCGTCGGACCGCTGACGGATCATGGCGTCGCGATCATTGGCGTGGGCGCTGGTGACGGCATCGTTGCGGCAGCCGTACCGTTGGACGCTCCCGGCGTGGCGGTCGAAGAGATCGAAACCTCGGCACTGCGCGGGTTCGTCTCTGGCAATGTGGTGCTCACCGGGGCGGACGCGACTGTGCTGGGTGCCACGCTGCCATTCATGACACGCGTCCGTATCCTGCTCGCCGCGGCCGGCCTCGGCATGGGCCGGCGGGCGCTCAACGAAGCGCTTCACGCGGCTCACGCGCTTCGCGGACGCGGCGCCGGTGGCGAGCAGACGGTGCAGGGGCTGCTGGCCGATGCGGCAACCGAACTGGATGCGGCGATGCTGCTGAACTGGAAAGCGGCCTCCGCAGCGACGCTTTCGCTGGCCGACGCATCGATGGCAAAGCTGGCGGCGACCGACGCGACGCTGCGCGCGGTTGCGCGCGCCACGCAGGCGATCGGCGTCGATTCATTCCGTCGCGGGCACATCATCGAAAGCCTGACGCAGGACGTACGCGCGCTCGAGCTCTTCGCTGGCCGGACGGAGGCGCTCCGCGAGGCGGTGGCCAGCGAGGTCCTGCCGGGTTAACGAAGGATCTGTTTCGCGATGGTCTGCAGTTGCAGGTTGGTGGTGCCTTCGTAGATCTGTCCGATCTTTGCGTCCCGATAGAGCTTCTCAACGGGATAGTCCTTGACGAACCCGTACCCGCCGAACAGATTCACCGCGAGCGAAGCCACCCGCTCCGCGACTTCCGACGTGAACAGCTTGCAGATCGCCGCTTCGGTCACAAACGGCTGCCCGGTCTCGCGCAGCCGCGCCGCGTTGTAGACGAGCAGGCGCGCCGCCTCGACGTCTGCCGCCGCGCGGGCGATCTCGAACTGCACGCCCTGAAACTCGGCGACAGCCTTGCCGAACTGCGTCCGCTCCTTCACGTAATGCACCGCGTGATCGAGCGCCCCTTGCGCGAGGCCGACCATTTGCGCCCCGATGCCGATGCGCCCCTCGTTGAGCGTCTCGATCGCGACCTTATAGCCTTTGCCCGCCTCGCCGAGGAGGTTCTCGCGCGGGACGCGGCATTCTTCGAAGAGGAGCTCGCACGTGCTGCTGGCCCGGATTCCGAGCTTGTCTTCCTTCTTGCCGACGGTGAATCCCGGAAAATTTCTCTCGACGACGAACGCGGTGATGCCGCGATACCCGGCGTCCGGATTCAGGTTCGCAAAGACAATGAAGACATCCGCCTCGTTGCCGTTCGTGATCCAGAGCTTCCGCCCGGTGATGCTGATGCCGTCGTCGGACTCGGTGGCCCTCGTCGCCAGCGCGAACGCATCACTTCCTGATCCTGCTTCCGAGAGTGCATAGGCGCCGATCGCCCCTGCGGCTAGTCTCGGCAGGTACTTCTGTTTGAGTCCGTCGCCGCCCCAGCGCAGCAGGGCATTGATCACGAGCGTGTTCTGCACGTCGACCAGGACGCCGACCGATGGATCGACTCGCGAAAGCGCCTCAACCGCCAGGACCGCATGGAAGAACGTTGCGCCCGCGCCGCCCGCGGACTCCGGAATCTCGATCCCAAGAACGCCAAGCTCGAACAGCTTGTCGATGAGGTTGCGAGGCATGTGTGCGGACTCATCCATCTCACGCACGAGCGGGCGTATCTCGCGGTCCGCGAAGTCGTACACGCTGTCAAAGAAGAGGCGTTCGTCGTCTGAGAGGATCGTCAAAGCCTGGGGCACGAGTCTATTTAACCCCTGAAAACACGTGCCTTGGGGGTTATTATCCGAAGGGACGCATGATGGTCACTTCGCGTCGGGTAATCCTGCTGGTGTTGGTGTTGGCCGGGCTGTCACAGCGCGGCACGGCTCCCTTCGAAGCACAGGCGCTCGCTCAGGGCAGGCAGGAACAGCCCCCGCCGCCGCAGCAGCCTCCGGCGCCGGCGCAGCAACCCGCCAATCAGGAACCCACGTTCCGCGCCGGCATCAACTACGTCGGCGTCGACGTCATCGTCACGGACAAGAAGGATTCACCGGTTGTCGACCTGAAGAGGGAAGACTTCGAGGTCTTCGAGGACGGGAAGCCGCAGCCGATTGAGCAGTTCAGGCTCGTCAGGATCGGTGCCACCACGGGCGCTGGCGAGCTGCCGCGCCGCGTACGGACCCGCGACGAGGAGTTGATGGAAGCGGGCCGGGAAGATGTTCGCGTCTTCGCGATTCTGCTCGACGACTATCACACCCGGAAGTTGACCGCGTTGTCCGTCAAAGAGCCGTTGACGAAGTTTCTCGAGACGCAGCTCGCCCCCAACGATCTGGTCGCGCTCATCTATCCGCTCACGCCCGTCAGCGACATCTTGTTCACGAACGACCATGCGTCGATCGCCAGAGCCGTCCAGAACTTCGAAGGGCGCAAGTTCGACTACACGCCACGCAACCGGTTCGAGGAAGAGTACTCACGCTATCCGACGACGGAAGTCGAGCGCATCCGGAACGAAGTGGTCATGGATGCACTGTCGGCGGTGGCGATCCGTATGGGGTCGATGCGACAGGGACGCAAGTCGATCATCTATGTGAGCGAAGGGCTGACCGTCATGCTGCCGCCGCAGATGCAGCGGGCCAATGCGCAGAATCCGGTCGATCCCCTCCAGGCGATCGCGGGTGCAGCGGTGCAGGACAGCCCGCAGCAGCAGACCAACGAATACTTCAATCAGGCGCTGCTCGACTTGCGGCTCCGCGAAGTATTCCGCGACGTCAACCGTAATAACGCCTCGATCTATGCACTCGACCCGCGGGGGCTGGCGGTGTTCGAGTACGACATCGATGCGGTGCCCGGCGGCGCCACCATCAGCATGCAGTCCGATCGTCGGGCGCTGCAGGCGACCCAGGACACGCTGAAGACGATGTCTGAGCAGACCGACGGTCGAGCGATCGTGAATCGCAATTCGCTCGACAAGGGGCTCGCCCAGATCGTCCGGGACGCCAGTTTCTACTACCTGCTCGGATACAACTCGACGCAGGCGCAGAACGACGGCAAATTCCACGAAATCAAGGTCCGCGTGAAGCGCCCGAGCCTCGACGTTCGCGCCCGCAAAGGCTATTGGGCGCTGACCGTGGACGATGTGAAACGCGCGACGACGAAGACGCCAGACGTCGTCAAGCCTGTGATGAGCGCCCTCGCGACGATTGCGCCGTCCGTGCAGGCGGGCAAGTTCGTGCGGACATGGGTCGGCACGGAGCGCGGCAGCAACGGAAAGACACGGGTGACGCTCACGTGGGAGCCGCTGACGCCTCCGCCCGGCACGGTCCGTCGGGAGCAACCAGGTCGCGTCGCGCTGCTCGCGGCCAACGCCGACGGCGCATTGGTGTTCCGCGGTGCTACACCGGAGCAGTCAGCGCCGCCTGCAAGCGGGCCCCTGCCGCAACAGCTCTCGTTCGAAGTGCCGCCAGGTCGGCTCGAGTTGCGCCTGACGGTGCAGGACTCCGGCAGCGGCGGAACGCTGGATCAGGAAATCAAGACCATCGAAGTCCCCGACCTGACTGCGCCGCAGGCCGCGATCAGTACCCCCCGGGTTTACCGCGCGCGTACGGTTCGCGAATTCCAGACGATTGCCGCAGACGCGTCCGCAACGCCGCTGGCTTCGCGCGAGTTCTCGCGCACCGAACGGCTCCTGATTCGCTTCGATGCGTATGCCGCTGGCGGTGAACAGCTGCAGCCGACCGCTGTGCTGCTCAATCGCGCTGGCAGCAAGATGTCCGACGTTCCGATCGCTCCCGCGCAAGCCGGCGGCACGCATCAGATCAATCTGAGTCTTGCGGCTATCCCGGCGGGAGAGTATCTCGTTGAGATTCGCGTTCAGAGTGCGTCCGGCGAGGCGAAAGAGCTGGTTCCGTTCCGCGTCGGCTCATAAACTATCAGCCGCTTGGTGGCCGCGTCTCCCGACTCGTTATCCCCGCGGACCACATGGTGGACGTGGCTGGTGCCCATCGCCCTGTGTCTGGTCGTGGGTCTGCAGACGGTCCGCAGCGACAACTACTTCCTGGGCGACGATTTCGGGCTCGTCCAACATCTCCACAACCTGCCGGCGCAGCGTTTCCTGCGCTATTTCGTGTCGGACTGGACCGAGGGGGCGTATGGTCTCGTCCTCGACGAGCTGCGCCCGGTCCTGGCGTTCAGCTATTGGCTGGACGCACACCTGTTCGGCGCGACGAATGTCAGTGGCTACCACGCAACGAATCTTCTTCTCCACGCTCTGAATGCGCTACTGGTACTGGCTATCGCCCGGTCAGTCGCGCCACGGCCGCCCACCTTTGCCCCGTTGGCGGCGTCGTTCTTCGCGCTCATGCCGAGTCATGCCGAGCCGATTGCCTGGATCAGCGGCCGCGTCGATTCGCTCGCGGCCGTGTTTTATCTGGGGGCGGTCCTGTGCTTCATGCGGTTCCGTCTGGAAGAGCGGATGTCGTGGCTGTTCGGGTCATTGCTTCTGTTTGCGGTCGGACTGTTTACGAAGCAATCGGTCGTCACACTGCCCGCGCTGATCGTCGCCTTCGATTGGCTGTGGTTTCGGACGCCGAAGCGACGAGTGCGATTGTTGGCGCTGGTGTGGCCGTACGTCCCGTTCTACCTCCTCGCGGCGGCGTACCTGGCGTTGCGCCATGCGTTGTTCGGCAACGCCGTACGTGAGGATCTGTTGTCGGTGGCGACGATTCAGCAGTTCATCGTCCGTCAGGTAACCTACGCGCGCATGTTGCTGCCCGCCTCCGGCTCGGCGTGGACGGCAACGAGCATCTCTGTCGGCCTGGTGACTGCGGGCGTGATGGCCGTCTGCGCCTGGTGGGCTTTCGTGCGGCCGTTGAAAGGGCAGCAGTTGCGTCAACTGCTCTTCTTCGGTCCGGCATGGTACGTCATCACGATCGCGCCCATGGTGGTCACGTATTCGTCGGCGCGGCACCTGTACATC
Source organism: Vicinamibacterales bacterium (assembly GCA_035647075.1). Classification (GTDB taxonomy): domain Bacteria; phylum Acidobacteriota; class Vicinamibacteria; order Vicinamibacterales; family UBA2999; genus Gp6-AA40. The sequence goes on from DASROF010000108.1 coordinate 7,106, forward strand.
ACCGCGGCCGGGTTGAGCATCGCGATGGCGTCGGTGATCGTGCCGCCGGATTCGGGCGGGGAGCGGCGATGGCTGCACACACGCCTGGCGATGGCCGGAGCGTTGCTCGTGCTGTACGCGGTCGCGTCCACACGGAATGTTTCCACCTGGGTTGACGCCGGCCGCGAATCGCACGTCTATGCCGCGTCGATTAATCGCAGCGTGGAGTCCCTCCCTCGCGGTAGTGTCGTCTTCCTGCGTGCGACCGACCGTTATGGTGAGCAATGGTTCTGGGCCTGGGCGACGCCGTTCGCGTTGCAGCCGCCCTTCACCCGCGAGGACCTGGACCGGAAGTTCCGGATCATCGACCGACCGGAAATGTACTGTTGCCCATTCGAGCAGTGGGTCGCCGCTCGGAAGGAGGCCCTGGCCGCGCTGGTCATGTCACCGAGTCCGCAGCAGGTGACCTACGTCGATTTCTCGCCGGGGAATGCGGCCGCGCACCCGGCGATACGGACCGTGGACACGCAGGCGTTGCGGCAACAGATCGAGACTGCGCTTGGAAAACCGATCGATAGCGTGTTCGCGTCGATGACACCAGCGGACGCCGAACAGGTGGCCGGACTCGTGCTCCGGTAGCGATCCAGATGCCGCGATGGCAACGACTGCCGCTGCTGCTCTACGGGATCATCATCGCCGTCGTCGCACTGACGATCTATCTGATGGGAACGATCGGACTGCTCATGACAGCAATGGCGCCGCGGCTGCCATGGTCGGCTGGTGCTCTCCACCTGGTGGTGCTCAGCGGTGGCATGACCCTGGTGGCGGGCGTGTTGGCGATCGTGGATGTGGTGGTGCTGCTGCCGGCGAAGCGCAAGCGACGCGACATCATGGTGAATCCGCCGCCGGTCCGCGATTTGACGGTCGTGCTGACCGCCTACAACGACGAGGCGAGCATCGGCCTGGCGGTCGACGACTTTCGATCGCATCCGCTGGTGCGTCGGGTCATCGTCGTTGACAACGACAGCACCGATGGGACAGCCGATGTCGCGGGCCGGCACGGGGCCGTGGTCGTACGGGAAACGCAGCGCGGATACGGCCGATGCGTTTACCGCGCTTTGCGGGAAGGCCTCAGTAGCGGCGATACCGATCTCACGCTGCTGTGCGAAGGTGACGCGACGTTTCGCGCCTTCGATATCGACAAGTTCATGGCCTATATTCCCCATGCCGACATCGTCAGCGGCACGCGCATCGTCGAACAGCTGCGCGCTGCGCAGACGCAGCTGACCAGTTTCATGTATTACGGAAACTTCTTCGTCGGCAAGCTCCTCGAAGCCAAGCACCTTGGCAAGGGAACGTTCACCGACGTCGGGACGACGTACAAGCTGTGTCGAAACTCCGCCCTGGAGAGGCTGCTGCCGGTGCTGAACCCGGCGGTCAACCTGGAATTCAACGCGCATTTTCTCGACAGGGCGCTTGCCGGACCAATCCACGTCGTGGAGTGTCCGATCACGTTTCACCGTCGCGTGGGCATCAGTAAGGGGGGCAATGCGAGCAACTGGCGGGCGTTTGGTGTTGGCATGCGAATGATTCGAGGGATCATCGCAGGATGGCCGCGGACGTGATCGACGAGGGCTATCGCCGCACGCGCTTCGCACCGGACGCGAAGCGCGAAATACTCTGGGCCACCCTGTGCCGCAGCTATTTCCAGCGGCTCGTCGAGCCTGGCTTTCATGTACTGGAGCTGGGCGCTGGCTACGCCGACTTCATCAACAACATCCGCTCCCAGACGCGCACCGCAGTGGACATCTGGCCGGGGCTCCCGCAGCACGTGACCGGGAACGTGGTCGCACACGTGGGCAGCGTCGTCGATCTGGATTTTCTTCCAGACGCCTCGGTCGACTTTGTGTTCGCGAGCAACCTGTTCGAGCACCTGCGCCCGGAGACATTTGTCGAGGTGCTCGCGCAGCTGCGCCGAACGATGCGCAGCGGCGCCACGCTCAATATTCTTCAGCCGAACTACCGCCGGGCGTACAAGGAATACTTCGACGACTACACTCACATCGCAGTCTATTCGGATGTGAGCCTCTGTGATTTTCTGGAGGCCCACGGCTGGCGAATCATCGAATGCGTGCCGGGGTTTCTCCCGTTATCGCTGAAGAGCCGGCTGCCGGTCTCACCTGCGCTCATCCAGCTGTATCTGCGACTGCCGTGGAAGCCGCTGGCGAAGCAGATGTTCGTTCGCGCGGCTATGCGTACATCCCCCGCATCTTTGTGACGGTCCCGACGCGGGCAATGGCGACGATATAGGCTGCTGTACGCAGGTCCACTCTGTACTTCAGCGACGTCTGCAGCACATCATCGAACGCCTCGCACATCTTCTTCTCGAGGCGTGAATTGACCTCCGACAGATCCCAAAAGTAGCCGTAGCGGTCCTGCACCCATTCGAAGTACGACGTCGTTACGCCACCCGCGTTGGCGAGGATGTCTGGAATCACGAACACGCCGCGCTTGTGCAGATGCTCGTGCGCATCGGGAGTGGTTGGCCCGTTGGCGCCTTCGGTCACCACCTTGGCGCGGATGTTCGGCGCGTTCTCCATCGTGATCTGATTCTCGAGCGCCGCGGGGATCAGCACGTCGACCTCGAGGCCCCAGAGGTCGTCGTTGGCGAGTGGCTGGCCTCCGGAAAACCCCGCCACCGTCTTGTGCTCACGCGTGTACTCGACGAGCGCGGCGACGTCGAGCCCCTGGTCGTTGTAGACGCCGCCCTTCCAGTCCGTGACGGCGACGATGCGAGCCCCGATTCCGGCCAGTAATTCTGCGGACACGGAGCCGACGTTGCCGAATCCCTGAATCGCGATGGTCGCTCCCTTGATGTCGAACCCGAGGTGCTTCGCCGCCTCGCGCGTCACGATCATCACGCCACGACCCGTGGCTTCACGCCGGCCGAGCGAGCCGCCCATCTCGATCGGCTTACCCGTGACGACCGCTGTCGCCGTGTGACCGACGTGCATGCTGTAGGTGTCCATGATCCAGGCCATCACCTGGTCGTTGGTGTTGACGTCGGGAGCCGGGACGTCCTTTTCGGGCCCGATCGCGTCGATGATCTCGGCAATGTAGCGTCTCGTCAGTGCCTCGAGCTCGCGCTTCGACATGCGCGTTGGATCGCAGACGATACCGCCCTTGCCGCCGCCGAACGGGATGTGCGCGACGGCGCATTTCCAGGTCATCCACGCGGCGAGCGCCGTCACTTCGTCGAGCGAAACGTCGGGATGATAGCGGATGCCGCCCTTGCCGGGACCGAGCGTGATGTTGTACTGCACCCGGTAGCCGGTGAAGACCTCGATTTCGCCGTTGTCCATCTGTACCGGGCACGACACGATGATTTGCCGTTTCGGATGGGTGAGGATGTTCCAGATGCCGGGTTCGAGGTTGATGATGCGTGCGGCGACGTTGAACTCCTGAAGCATCGCCCCGAAGATCGCTCCGTGCTCTGCCATGCTTGGCTATTGTGTACCAGGCGGGGCCGAGACGGACCCTGAAGGTCCGCCTCTGTATTCGGGTCCGTCTTACAATGAAGCGATCATGAAAACGGCCGCGCCGCAGAAGGGTGCCGCGAAGGAACGACGCGGAAGCTTCACCACGATCTCCGGTCGGCCGATCAACGAGCTCTACACACCCGCCGACATCGCCTCGCTCGATTACGGCCGCGACCTCGGAGGCCCCGGGAGCTTTCCATATACCCGCGGCATTCACGCCACGGGGTATCGCGGGAAGCTCTGGACGATGCGCCAGTTCGCCGGCTTCGGTACGCCCGAGGACACGAATCAGCGGTACAAGCAGCTGTTGAAGGCGGGCGGTACCGGCTTGAGCGTCGCGTTCGATCTGCCGACCTTGATGGGCCGCGATCCGGACCACGAGCTCTCGCTCGGTGAAGTCGGCAAATGCGGCGTGAACGTGACTTCGCTCGCCGACATGGAAACGCTGTTTGACGGCATCGATCTCGCCGGCATTACGACGTCGATGACGATCAACTCGCCGGCCTCGATGATCTTCGCCATGTATCTGGTCGTGGCGGAGAAGCAGGGTGCGGGCTGGCAGACGCTGTCGGGGACGATCCAGAACGATATCCTGAAGGAATTCATCGCGCAGAAGGA
>DASROF010000109.1:0-13870 GCA_035647075.1 Vicinamibacterales bacterium
ATTACCTCGAGCGACGAGCTCGGGCAGCTCGGGACGGCGTTCAACACGATGGCCGATCGGCTCGTCGAGCTGCAGGAGGACGTCCGCAAGAAGGAGCGCCACGCGATGTTCGGCCGCATCGCCATCGGCCTGGTGCACGACCTCTCCCACCCGATTCAGAACATGGGCAACAGCTGCAAGCTCATTCTGAAGATGTGGGACGACGAGGAGTACCGCGAGAGCTTCCGGCGGACAATCGAACGCGAGCTGGCGCAGATCAAGCGCGTGCTCGACGACCTGCGCAACGTCGCCAGGCCGACGCCGGTCGAGCGCTTCCCCATCGACGTCAACAAGACCGTCGCGGATCTCGTGGACTCGATGATGACGACCGCGGCGAACGCCGGCATCACCATGGCCATCGAGCTGGCCCCCGAGGAGATCTTCATCGAGGGCGACCTCTTCGCCCTCAACCGCATCTACCGTAATCTCATCACGAACGCCGTGCAGGCGACGCCGCCACGCGGCCGGATCCTGGTCCGGACGCTGAAGCAGCCGGATGACGTGGTCATCGAAGTGGCCGATACCGGCTGCGGCATCCCGGCGGATCGACTCGACTCGATCTTCGATGACTTCGTCACCACGAAACGCCGCGGTCTCGGACTCGGGCTCGCGATCTCGAAGAAAGTCGTGGAGCAGATGGGCGGGACGATTGCGGTCACCAGTCAGGTCGGCGTCGGCAGCACATTCTCGGTGCGCTTCCCGCTGACCGCGGCGCGGCCCTCGCAGATCGCGGCGATGTAAGTCATAGATCGCGATCGCCAATCAGCAACGATTCACGCATCGCCAATCATCCATTCAGTACAGAAAAACGCCCGGTGCCGAGGGGAGCACCGGGCAAAAACACAGGACACGATTTGTGGCACGCACGGCGTCGCGGCCGTCCGGGGAGGGACACGCGGAGCGCCACGGCCCCGTGGTGGCCCGCCGTTACTTCTTGGGAAGAACGGTGTCCTTCAGCTGCTTCGCGATCCGCGCCTTAACGACGGTCTTTGCGGGAATCTTGATCGCTTCGCCAGTCGCGGGATTGCGGCCCATGCGCGCCTTCCGCTTCTGCACCACGAGCTTGACCATGCCGGGCAGCACGAATTCGCCCGAGCGCTTCAGCTCTTTCTCGGCCAGTTCCGTCAGCGCGTCGAAGAACTCACGCGCCTGCGTGCGCTTCACTTCGAACCGCTCGGCGAAATGCGAGAACAACTCCGATTTGCCCATTCTGCGGGCCTCTGCCATCACGTCCCCCCAATCTAGTGCGCGCCGACGATCGGCCGCGACGCAGTTGCGCGCGCGTTCTGAACTGCTGCGGAAACCTTGAGAAATCGGGCTAATCCTAGCTCGCGCGTGATCCACTGTCAACGAACGCAGCCGCGCGACACGATGATTTCCTCAGCAAAGTGCTAAAATCTGACGCCGATGTCAAGCACGGGAGAGCTGGAGACGTTTCCGAATCCGCGTCCCGAGCGCGACTTCGAGATCGCGATCAACTGTCCCGAGTTCACCTCGGTCTGCCCGAAAACCGGGCTTCCCGACTTCGGCGAAATCCGCATTACGTATGTGCCCGGCGACCGCTGCATCGAGCTGAAATCGCTGAAGTACTACATGTTTGAATTTCGCAACCGCGGCATCTTCTTCGAGGCCGTGACCAATCAGATCCTCGACGACCTCGTCGCCGCGTGTATGCCCAGACGCATGACGGTGATCGGCGACTTTGCCGTCCGTGGCGGCATGAAGACCATCGTCACAGCGTCCTATCCACCACCGAAATAGGTACCCGCGCAGGTCGAGTGCGGTGACCCACCGCGTCCCCATCGAAGATCATCTCGACCTCCACGCGTTCGCCCCGCGTGATGTCGCGTCCGTCGTCGAGGAGTACATCAACGCGGCGCACGCGGCCGGGCTGCGCGAAGTTCGCCTGATACACGGCCGGGGTAAAGGCATTCAGCGCGGGATAGTGCAGCAGATGCTCGAACGGCACCCGCTCGTTTCCGAGTTCTGGGATGCCACGGAAACGCATCTCGGTGCCACCGTCGCGCGACTGGTCTAGTACGCAAATCTTGCCCTCGGCGGCGACTCGCCGCTAGGCAGATTCCACAACAGATCGGCCAGGCCGCGCGAAATCAGGGTTGTTTCGGCTCGGAACGACGTCTGCACCACTATCGGCGTGCCCGCTCCCGCGCCTCAACGAGGTGACGTCGTACGCATCCGTGACGAACGATGGACCGTCGCGGAGTCCTCCCCACACCGTCACACCACCGTTCTCACGGTCGTCGGCTGTGACCGCGCAAATGGCGGGTGCCGGGCACGATACCTCCTCCCGTTCGAGCCGATCGAACGTCTGCCGTCCGTCGACACGTCGCGCGTGGTCTCGCGCAGACGGTGGCAGCATCTGGCGCGCGGCGTGCTGGCGCGCGCCGTACCGTCGATGGACTCGTTGCGCGCGGCCGCAACGGCTGATATCGCGATCCTCCCCTATCAGCTTGAACCAGCGCTTGCGCTCGTCAGTGGCGCGGCGGCGCGAATCCTGATCGCAGACGACGTCGGTCTCGGCAAAACAATCCAGGCAGGGCTGATCGTCTCTGAAACGCTCGCCCGCCATCACGACGCGCACGTCCTGATCGTCTGCCCGGCTGGACTCCGCACGCAGTGGCAGGACGAATTGATCAGGCGTTTTCATGTCCACCCGGTCATTCTGGACTCCACGTCGCTGCAACGGTTGCCGGTCCTCGATGGCATCAACCCATGGGCTGCTCACACGCTCATCCTCGCCTCGACGGACTACATCAAACGCCCTGAAGTCGTTCGCGCCTTCGAGCCGCTGGTATGGGATCTCCTCGTCGTTGATGAGGCGCACGGCATTGCCGGGAACTCGGACCGCCATGCCGCCGTCACGCTGCTGGCCCACCGTGCACGAGCGCTGGTCCTGCTGACGGCAACGCCGCACTCGGGAGATGACATCGCGTTCAACCGTCTGATCGCCGCCGGAAATCTCGAGGCGGCCTTTCCCTTACTCGCATTTCGCCGGACGCGCGCCGACACCGCGAGTCAGAGTCCCCGCCGCACTCGATGGCTGCGTATACGCCCCACGACCGCCGAACGGCGGCTGCATCGCGCGCTGATGGGCTATGTCAGCCGCGTCTGGCGTCGTCCGGCATCTTCCGCGGCGCGTCTGGCGATGATTGTCCTGACGCGGCGTGCGTGCAGCCACGCGTCATCGCTGGCGCGTACGGTCGAGCGACGAATCGCCCTTCTTGCGGACGACGAGGCGGGCGGCGAGCAGCTTCAGCTGCCTTTGCTTCCCTTCCAGGCCGGTGATGACGAGCCCGACGCAGAGGTGGGTGGACCAGGGCTCCACGACACACACGACGAACGCCGGAGGTTGGAAGCGATCCTCGCCCTTGCCCGCCAGGCAGCAGAATCGTCGAGCAAGCTGAGGGCGTTGAGGCGCCTGCTCCGTCGCTCACGCGAGCCGGCGATCGTCTTCACCGAGTATCGCGACACCCTGACTGCTCTCGAGCACGAACTGGGGGCATTCGGCACTTGTCAGCTGCACGGCGGCCTGACCGCCACGGAGCGCACCGCCGCCATTCACGCATTCACGTCCGGCCGATCGAGAGTACTGCTGGCCACCGATGCAGCGAGCGAAGGACTCAATCTTCAGCGGCGATGCCGGCTCGTTGTTCATCTCGAGTTGCCGTGGACGCCGACGCGCATCGAGCAACGCGTCGGTCGCGTCGACCGGATAGGCCAGACCCGAACAGTTCATCAGCTTCATCTCCTTGCGGATGGAACAATCGAAGAATCCCGCGTGAGAGTCGTCGTCGAGCGCATGTCTCGCGTCGCGTCGACCTTGCAGAGCCTTTCAAGGCCCCACCCGGACGAGCGGCAGGTTGCGGCTTTCGTGCTCGGCAACGAGAGGCTGCCCTCCACCGCTGCGCTGGCCCTGCCCGCCGGTGTTATTACCGCAGACTTTCGAGCCCTGGCCGAGCGTGAGGCAGCACGATTGAGCGAGACACGCCGCCTGCACCGGAACATCGGAACAGGTGACACAGAGTTGCGCTCGCGACCGTTCGCGTCGACTGGTCGCCATCTCCCTGCCGCCTCCGGCTGGTGGGCGCTGTGGCTCGAATGCGCCGACGCGGAAGGCCAGCTGGTGTGGGACACGCTGGTGGGCGCCAGCGGGAGCCACCAGTCGACGCGGGCCGGAAGCGCCGCGGATCTCCGCGAATTCGTCGAAAGGACGTGGAAGCAGGTTCGAGACCATGTCAGTCGTGACGAGCACTCGCTCGCCGGTCTCGCAAGGTGGCTCCGGACATCGGTGAAGGTGCCGCTGGAACGCGAACAGGCGATCGCGCGGGCGATACAAGAACACCACGCGAGGATGGCGTCCCGCCTTCTGCAGGGCAGCCTGTTCGACCGTCAGGCCGAACGGGAAGCGACTGCGCAGCGCGAGCTCCTCGGACAGGCTCTGTCGCGCTGTCGCTCACGCATCGAGGAGCTGCACCGTCGCCGCGCGGCTGCTGTGATCACAACCCGACCGGCGTTTTCACTGTTCACGTGGTAGGTCCCGTTGCCGGGATCAGCGGCCGTCTGATTTCGTCCTCGTTCGCGGAGGTTCTACTTCCGACACTCGCTGGCTACGATGAGATCCCGCCCGCGGATGCCAGAGCGCTCGAGATCGTGACGCGCCGAGGGACCGCTCTCGGCCCAGCGTCGAGCCTGCGTTCGATCGCCGACACCCTCGTCGTTCCGCTACTTCAGGCTCTGGGGTTCATCGTCGAACAGCGAGTCGACGACCCGCGCTTAAGCGTCATCCGGCTCTCGGCAGGGACCCCAGGCCGCTTTGACTGTGGCGCCCTGGTCATCGGATACAACCAGCCGTTGTCGTCCGTCTGGCGCGAATCGGTCCGATGCGGTGTCAGCACGGATGCGCGTTGGACACTCTGCAGCAACGGCGTCAACCTCCGCCTCATCGACTCGCGTCGCACGTGGTCACGCGACTACGTGGAATTCGACCTGCTTGTGCTGGCTGAGAACCATCTCACCCAGTCCGCGTTGTGGAGTCTCGTACGCGCTGAGGCACTCGCGGCCAGCGTCCCGCTTCTTGATCGCGCGGTCGCATTGTCCGCGCGTCATGGCGTGGAGGTTTGCCGGGCGCTGGGCGACGGTGTGTTGGAGGCGCTGCAGGGAGTCATGGCGGCCTTGGTCCCGCGTGCGCGCCTGGCGTTTCCATCCAGTGTGCTCTTCGAGCATTCGCTGACGGTGCTCTATCGCATTCTTTTTCTGCTCTTCGCCGAAGCGCGAGGGCTCGTGCCGTTGTGGCATCCGGTCTACCGTGATCGCTACAGCCTCGACGCAATCGTCGGCGCGCTCCTGCAGGGACGACCACCTCGCGGCCTGTGGCGCGCGCTTCAGGCGATCGCCCACCTGGCCCATTCCGGTTGCTCCGCCGGTGAACTCTCAGTGACCGCCTTCAATGGGCGTCTGTTTTCGCCTTCGCAGGCGGCGGCATTCGATCGCACACGAGTTGAGGACTCGGTGCTCGCCAACGCGATCGTGGCGGTGGGAACCACGGCTGTCGGACCAGCCCGCGCGCGCATCGCCTATCGAGATCTGGACGTCGAGCAGCTCGGAGCCGTCTACGAACGAGTCCTCGACTACGAGCCACAGTCGAAAGGGCGGGACGTCAGCCTCGTCCGGAGCGGTGACCTCCGGAAGGCAACAGGCAGCTTCTACACGCCGCGGGCGGTGACCAGCTACCTGGTTCGCCGAACGCTCGATCCGCTGATCGCCGGCCGATCGTCCGACGCGATCCTCAATCTGCGCATCCTCGACCCGGCGATGGGCAGCGGCGCCTTTCTGGTGGCCGCGTGCCGCCACCTTGCCGACGCAGCAGAACAGGCTCTGATTCGCGAAGGGCAATGGCATCCGCACGACGTTACCGGCAGCGATCGCGCGTTGCTCCGCCGGCAGATTGCCGCGCGGTGCCTCTACGGCGTTGACCTGAACCCGATGGCCGCGCAGCTCGCCCGGCTGTCGTTATGGCTGGCAACGCTGGCCGCCAACCGGCCACTCTCGTTTCTCGACCATCACCTCGTCGTCGGCAACAGTCTCGTAGGGGCTACCGCTGACGACGTACGCAGGCAACCGTCGCGCGGCAGACAACGGGTTCGGCGAGCCGACACGCTACCGTTGTTTGACGCAGACGATCTCTGTGCGACCGTCGCCGGGAGCATCGCCGTTCGGCTCAAGCTCGATATGGAGCCAGACGACTCCGCAACGGTCGTCCGCGAGAAGGAACGGATCCTGACGAAGCTCATGGCCGATCAGAGTTCGCTCCGGCGGTGGCTGTCGGTGCTCGACCTCTGGTGCGCGGGCTGGTTCTGGGAAAGCGGACCCGCGCCGGATCGCCACGTGTTTGGCGAGCTTCTCAGCGAGCTGCTGGGCGGTGGCTGCCAGCTGCCTTCGCGAGTGACTGGACCGCTGCTCGAACAGGCGCAGCGGATCGCGTCGAGGCATCAGTTCTTCCACTGGCCACTCATTTTTCCCGAGGTCTTCTGCGACCGCGAGGGGTTGCCACGCACCGCTGGCGGCTTCGATGCGGTGATGAGTAATCCACCGTGGGACATGATTCGTGGCGACAGCGGTGACGAAGGCGCGCGTCTCGAGCGTCGCACTGAGGCGCAGCGTCTGACGGCGTTCGTTCGCGAGTCCGGGATCTACCGTGTGGACACGCGTGCCCACGCCAACAGATACCAGCTTTTTGTCGAACGCGCCCTACAGCTGGTGCGACCGGGCGGTCGCCTCGGGCTCGTGTTGCCCGCCGGCCTCATCAGCGATACCGGTACTGCACCACTCCGGCGGTTCCTGTTCGAACGCGCGGCGGTCGATGAGCTCACCGGCTTCGACAATCGCGAGGCCATTTTTCCCATCCATCGAAGCGTCCGCTTCGTGCTTCTCAGCTGCACTGCTGGCCAATCTACGAACACCATCCGCTGCCGGTTCGGCATCTCGCGGGTTGATGCGCTCGAACGTGTCGACGACGACAACGCGGGCGTGACACTCACTCGTAACTTCCTGTCGCGTCTGTCCGGCAGCGACGATCTGGGAATCCCGGACCTTCACGGTGAAATCGACCTGCGCATCCTCGAGCGCATCAGTGAGGCATACCCACGCCTGTCGTCACCAGATGGCTGGAACGTGCAGTTCGGGCGCGAACTGAACGCGACCGACGATCGCCACCGCTTCGAACCGTTCGTTGCTGCTCACCCCGCACGCCCCGTAGTTGAAGGGAAACAGATCGATCCCTTCCGCGTCTACATGGACCGGTCGCGGCACCAGCTCAAGGCCAACACAGCTGAACGCGTTCCGCGTCGCCTGCGGCTGGCCTACCGCGACGTGGCCAGCGCGACGAACCGGCTGACGCTCATCGCCGCGCTCATTCCTCCACGGGCGGTGACCACGCACACCCTCTTCTGTCTCAAAACACCAACGCCAGCCGACGTCCAGCACGTGCTCTGCGGACTACTGAACAGTTACGTGGCGAATTATCTGGTGAGATTACGCGTCAACACCCACGTCACGGCCTCGCTCGTCTCGAGATTGCCGGTTCCGGTGATCGGACGCGGCGATCCTGCCTTCGAGCGGTTGTCAGGGCTCGTACGAGCTCTGATCAGCGCATCGACCAGCGCGGAGGAAATGGACGAATACGCGGAACTACAAGCGCTGGCCGCGCAGCTGTACGGGTTGAGCAGCCGCGAATTCGAGCACGTGCTGTCGACGTTTCCTCTGGTATCGACGTCAGTTCGCTCTCGCGTCCTGTCTTCGTTCAACCACCTTCAGTAATCACGGGCCGCGGAGACGCGCAGGCGCGGAGATTCGGACCGGGACTACTCGAAAACGTTTATGAGTCCGCGCTGTGTATCGAACTGAGGACTCAGGGCTTGAACTACGAACGACAAATCGGAATTCCGCTGTACTGCCGTGGCCCGTGCGTGGGCCGGGCTAACGAGTGCTCGTCCCGACTACTTTGAGGCGGCCCACTTCTGTGCCAAGGCGGCGCGATCGACGGCCGTGCCGCGCAAATAGACCGACGAAATGCGCCGCGTATTGGTGATGTCCTCGAGCGGATTCGCATCGAGCACGAGGAAGTCGGCGCTCTTGCCGCTCTCGATCGTGCCGGCGTCCTTGATGCCGATCAGGTCGGCTGCGGTCCGTGTAGACGCGACGATTACCTGCGCCGGGGTCATTCCCGCGGCAACCATGTCGGCCGCCTCGATGTGTGGTCCGTACGGGGTGTTGCCGTCGGTCCCCATCGCAATGCGTACGCCTGCCTTGTTCATCCGCGCCAGGTTGCGCGCCTGCAGTGCGAACGTCTGTTGCGCTTCTGCCGAGTCGACCGCCGCCGCCTGAAGCTTCTGCAGCTCGCCGTCGGACATCGACCCGCGCAGCCAGCTCATGTCCACCTTCACGCCGCGCTCCGCCAGATTCGGCACGACGATCACGTTTGGACGCTGCTTGAACATGGCCAGCAGTTCATCGTCGACATCCATGTCCCTGACGCCATGTGCAAACGCATCGATGCCGGCCTTCATCAGGCCCTTCGCATCGTCGAGATTGAAGATGTGCGCGATGACGCGGAAACCGCGACGATGCGCTTCCTCGATGATCGGCCCATACAGTGCCGGTCCCAGCTTCGGATACTTGCCGTTCCGATCGTCGACCCAGACTTTCACAATGTCGACCTTCTTCGCGGCGAGCTCCTGCACCGCCTTCCGCCCTTCATCAGCGGTCTGAATCCAATACGGCGTCTGATTTCGCCCAGGTTCGGGCATCGTGATTCCCCGTCCAGCGGTGTAGAACCGGGCAGCGTTTGGAATCACTTCGGCTCGAATCTGAAATGGCAGTTCGCCGGGATCCTGCCCGAGGCTCATGGCCGCGGCGACACCGTAATAGGCACGCCGCTGCAGGTCGTCGACGAGTGCCTCTCGATTCGTGCTGAGGTGCACATGTGCATCGATGATCGCGGGCATCACGGTCTTGCCCTTCAGATCAACCGTTGCCGCTCCGGCCGGTACCTTCACGGCGTCGGCTCGGCCGACCTGAGTGAAGCGAGCGCCGTCGACGATGAACGTGGCGTTGTCGATCGTCGCACCCGCGCCGGTGATCAGCCGCGCGCCCTGGTACACCGTGACGCGTCCGGGGGCGCCCTGACCAATCCCGATCAGGTTGGCAGCGACGACAGCGGCGAAAACGAGAATGGCAAATCTCATGGCGCGCATATGGCCTCCAGACGCGACGGATCTTACGGCAGTCCGGTCTGCAATGCGGCCCATCGGCTTTGGAGCGCTGGTTGGGATCGCGGGCGGCGCGGCTTTCTGGTGGTTGGCGGGGCGGCACCTGGCCGCTGAGCTACAGTCCGACCGTCGTCGCGCCGACACATAAGGGCGTTCGGCAACCTCACTCCATATCAGGCAGGACTCCAACCCATGACGACCATCGGCACATCTCTCGTCATCACCGGCGAAGTGACGAGCAGAGAGGACATCACCATTCACGGGCAGGTAAAGGGAGCGATCTCAATGGTGGAAGGCAGCCTCCTGGTGGCGCCGACGGCCCGCCTCGACGCTGACGTCAACGTGCCGACGGTGACAATTCACGGCACGATCTCGGGAAATGTTGCGGCGGCCGAGCGAGTCGAGCTCACGCCAACCGCCACGGTCAAGGGAACGCTGGTCGCCCCGGCCGTCATTCTCCGTGAGGGCGCCACGTTCAACGGCAAGATTCAGGTGGAACGGAAGGGCGCGGCCCGACCGACTGCAAAGCCGAACTGATCCCTGGGTCCGCCTGAGGCGGACACCACACTACGACACCCTTACAGCGAACTGGCGGATGGCACGGGCAAGCCCGGCATCGTCCTGATGCCCCGTCACGAGCCAGCCAGGGCGCTTGAGTCCATCCACGGCGTTCCCCATCACCACTGGTGTGCCGGCGTATTCGAGCATCTCGACGTCGTTGAAGTTGTCGCCGACGGCCATCACTTCATCCCGTGTCAGCCCCATCTGCTCCGCGCGCCACGCCAGGGCGTGTCCCTTCGTTGCGTTCGGCGCGGTCACATCGATCAGCGAGAAGTCGCGGTGCAGATACTCAGTCAGCGATACGGCGTAACGACGCGATGCTGCGTTCTTCTCTGCGGCCTTAGGCTTTGCCGCGTGGGCCTCACGACGCAATGAATCGGTCAGCGTGCGCATGGCCGTTGCGGCGCCGTTGAACATCACCTCGATCGGATCCTCGACGAGCGCGTGCTCGAGCGGGATGGTCTGCCCGATGAGGTGCTGATTCCGGAGCCAGTAATGCTTTCGTCCCGGATGCTCCCAGTTCATGGTCTCGAAGACGATCTGGTTTGAGTCGTCACGGTCGAAGATGATCGCGGCATGGTCGCGGTACGGGCGTGTCGCCTCCAGCACTGTCTCAGCAATGCGCCGGTCGAGCAGCCGTCGTCCGAGGACCGTCCCGTCCATGGCGCGTTCCACCGCGCCGCTGCTGACGATGAGCGTGATGGATTCCGGAAGCGTCTCGGCAACCGGTCTGGCAAATGGATAGCTTCGGCCGGTGACGAGCGTCACGTGAATGCCCGCCGCAACAGCTTCGAAAATGGCATCACGATTGTCGTCCGGCAGGTGTCCGCGGCTGTCGAGCAGCGTGCCGTCGACATCGATGCCGATCAGTCGAATCACGCAGAAAACACCCGGAAACCAATGCCTGCCGGCCGGCTGGGGCAAACCAACCGAGTTACGATAAGAAGGTTATGAACCTGGAACAGTTCGCGGGAGTGAATGCCGCGTACGTTCTCGAGCTCTACGAGCGGTACCGGCAGAATCCCGAGTCTGTTGATCCAGAGACGCGCAAGGCTTTCGAGAGCTGGACGCCCGAGACCGCGCCGCCGCCATCCGCCGGGCCGGGGATGGATACCCGCGTTGTCGTCGGCGCCGCGAACCTCGTCGAATCGATTCGCCGTTACGGC
This sequence comes from Vicinamibacterales bacterium, assembly GCA_035647075.1. GTDB lineage: Bacteria > Acidobacteriota > Vicinamibacteria > Vicinamibacterales > UBA2999 > Gp6-AA40. Next base: position 11,054 of record DASROF010000109.1, read on the forward strand.
CATCTGGCGGCTCACCTCGACCCACTCGGATCGGTACCGGTGGGCGACCCGTCGCTCTCTCCCCGTGCGCACGGCATCACCGATGACGACTTGAAACGGCTGCCCGCGTCGCTCGTAGGCGGGCCGGTCGCCGAGTCTTCCTCCAACGCGTACGACGCCATCGAGAAGCTGCGGCGCATCTACTGTTCGACGACGGGCTTTGATTACGCGCATGTGTTTGTGCCCGAGGAACGCGAATGGCTACGCCACGCCGCGGAGTCGGGCCGATTCCTGCCGCCGATGGATGCCGGCAGCACCAGCTCGCTGCTGAACCGCATTTCGCAGGTCGAGGTCTTCGAGCGCTTTCTGCATCGTACCTTCCCCGGGAAGACGCGCTTCTCGATCGAGGGGCTGGACATGCTCGTGCCAATCCTCGACGAGGTGATCTGCGGCGCCGCGGACAGCGGAACGAGGCAGGCGGTGATCGGGATGGCGCACCGCGGGCGCCTCAATGTCCTTGCCCATATCCTGCAGAAGCCTTATGCGCAGATCCTGGCGGAGTTCAAGGATCCGGTCGCTACGCAGGCGCTGAGACTCGACCTGGGCTGGATGGGCGACGTGAAGTATCACGCCGGCGCCAGGACGTCCGCGCCACGCGGTCAGATGCATGTCTCGATGGCGCCGAACCCGAGCCATCTCGAAGCCGTGAATCCAGTGGTCGTGGGGATGGCCCGGGCGGCGGGAACCGTTGCCAGGGAGCCCGGCAGCCCGCGGTTCGAGGGCGCCAGCACCCTTCCAATACTGATTCATGGCGATGCGGCATTTCCGGGACAGGGCATCGTCGCAGAGACGTTGAACCTCTCCCGACTCGCTGGGTACGACACCGACGGCACGATTCACATCATCTCCAACAACCAGATCGGGTTCACCGCGACACCTGGCGAGTCGTACAGCACCAGCTACGCGAGCGGCCTGGCGCGCGGATTCAAGATTCCGATCGTCCACGTCAACGCTGACGACCCGGCGGCCTGCCTCGAGGCCGCGCGGCTGGCGTGGGAGTATCGCGCGCGGTTCCGACGTGACTTCCTGATCGACCTGATTGGCTACCGGCGTCACGGCCATAACGAAGGCGACGAGCCCGCGTTCACGCAGCCACTGATGTACAAGGCCATCGACGAGCACCCGACCGTGCGCGAATTGTTTGCCGACACGCTGATCAAGCAGGGGACGCAGACGGCCGATTCGGCGGCTGCCCTCGTGAAGAAGCACTTCACGAAGCTCGAGCAGACGTTCGCGTCGTTGAAGCCGGAACAGGACTTCGTTCCACCGATCTCCGAGCCGGCGCCCGCGGGCGTCGCCGGACGTACAGAGACCGGCGTGCCGCTGCCACGGCTGCGCGAAATCAACGAGAGCCTGCTCGCAGCGCCGGCCGGCTTCACCTTCCACAAGAAGCTCGAGCGAGGCAGACAACGGCGTCGGGCCGCGCTGGTGAACCCCAACGAGCGATCGGTCGACTGGGCCACCGCCGAGGAGTTGGCGTTCGCGACAATCCTGGCGGACGGAGTCCCCATCCGGTTTACCGGCGAGGACGTTGAGCGTGGCACGTTCAGCCAACGTCACGCGGTGTTTCACGACGCTGCTACCGGACTCCAGTTCGTGCCGCTGCAGGACTTTCCACAGGCGCGCGCGTCGTTCGAAATTCACAACAGCGCGTTGTCGGAAAACGCCGCGATCGGTTTCGAGTTCGGCTACAACATCCAGGAGCCAGACCGGCTCGTGATCTGGGAAGCGCAATACGGCGACTTCATCAACTCTGCTCAGGTCATCCTCGACCAGTTCGTGACGTCCGGGCGCGCCAAGTGGGGTCTCCAGCCATCACTCGTGCTGCTCCTGCCACACGGCTATGAAGGCCAGGGGCCCGAGCACTCGAGCGCGCGGCCGGAACGTTTCCTTCAGGCCGCCGCCGACATCAACCTTCGCCTCGTGAATTGCACGACCGCGGCGCAGTACTTCCACTTGCTGCGCCGCCAGGCGGCCCTGCTCCGACGGGATCCCTTGCCGCTCGTCGTCCTCACGCCAAAGAGCCTGCTCCGGCATCCTGCAACGCTGTCGACGCCCGTCGAGTTCGAGGAAGGTCGTTTCTACTCGGTACTTGACGACGCGGAGGCGCGCGGACGCGCACCGAACGTCAGCCGTCTCGTGCTGTGCAGCGGCAAAGTCTATGTAGATCTGATCACCAGCGAGCAACGCCAGAACGCGAGTCAGGTGGCCATCTGCCGGGTCGAGCAGTTGTATCCGTTCCCGAAAACATCCCTGCGCGAGGTGCTCGACGGCTATCCGGCGCTCCGCGACGTCGTATGGCTGCAGGAAGAACCGGAGAACATGGGCGCCTGGGAGTTCGTGCGGCCGCTTCTCGAAGAGCTGATCGGCGACCGGTGTCCGCTCCGGTACATCGGCCGTGCACGGAGCTCGAGTCCGTCAGAAGGATCGGCAGCGTGGCACCAGCTCAATCAGAAGGTGCTGATCGAGCAGGCATTCGACCTTGGCGTCAGAGCCGGTGACCCGTCCATGGTTCTGTCGAAGCAGGTCCGGAGTCTCGCGGGATCCAAGCCCTAAGTCATGACCAACATCGTTGTTCCGGAATTAGGTGAGTCGGTCGTTGAAGCGCGCGTCGCGCGGTGGCTCAAGAAGGAAGGCGACCGCGTGGAGCTCGGCGAAACGCTCGTCGAGCTCGAAACCGAGAAAGTCGACCTCGAGGTCAACGCGGACAAAAGCGGTGTCCTCGCCAGTATCAAGCGCCAGGAAGGCGAAGACGTCAAGATTGGCGAACTGCTCGGT
>DASROF010000110.1:0-17599 GCA_035647075.1 Vicinamibacterales bacterium
GCCCCGCAGTGGTCTTCGCAGCCGGAGCCGCGGCTGGAGTCTTCGTGCTCTCAGCGGCAGCCGGTGCGGATGCAGCGGGTGCAAACGCGTTCAAGGCGCTGTCGCTCGCCGCGCTCTTGACGTCCTTCGATTTCGCAGGCGGTGCGCCGGCTCCGGTACTCTTACCGAAGGTCTGGCACTCGTTCAGGAACGCGGCCAGCGCCGTGCGCGCACGCGACTCGTTGATCTTGATGGTCTTGGTGAACTCGGCCTTCGCTTCCGCAGCCGTCGCGAAACTCCGGTCGGCATCGAGTTGCAGGGCGCGCCGCAGCCACGACTTCATCTCCGCCGGCAGCATCTCGAGGCCGTTCGAGGACACCGCATTGAGCCCCTCGATCATCTCCGCGACGCCCGCGGGGTACTCGTCGTCGTTCAACAGTCTGCCAAGCAGCAGGGAAAGCGCGACCACACCAATCTGCATCACATCGCCGCGTCGATCGATCGTCACCTTGCCGTCGGCGACGGGGAACGCGGCCCGAAGCTCTTTCCAACAGCGCTCCTGCGAGAAACCAAGACGCTCGATGGCCGAACCAAAGGTATGGTCCACGACCATCAGTCGCGATTCGGGTGTGAAAATCAGACGCTCAGGGGCGATGGCGCCGTGGCTGACGTGCGGTACTCCCTCATGGAGCGCAGCCACCGCCTCCAGCAGCTGTTGCAGCAGCCCCGCCGCGCCGTCGTACTCGAGCGGAATCAATCGCCGTTCGGCGATCGCCAGCAGATCCGACAGGCGGACGCCCGACACGTGGTCGGTGGCGACGACAATCTTTGCTGGTGACTTGGAGAGCTTTCCGACGCCCTTCAGGCGCGGAAATGATGCGTTCTCGAATGACGCGAGCTCTCCTGCCCGCTGGCGCAACGCAGCCTCGACACCGGACACTGCGCCCAGCGCCTCGTGGACGATGACGAGATCGAGGAGCTGATTGCCTGCGCCCGTCGTCTGACGGCGCTCACCCAGACCATCCTGAAAAGCGGCTCCGGCTACACTCATACCGAGCGCAGCGGAGTGCGACTTCCGTGCCCGAAATCGGCACACGCTGCACTGCGCGGCGGTTCGCACCGATGCCGGGGAATTCACGCCGCGGCACCGGCGCGCACGAGTGACGATCTGTGAGGACCTTACAGGATCGTTAGAGGAATCGCATTCCTGACAGGCGCGTCAGCGCCGGAAGGCCGGCGTCAATTTCCGCGCCCACGCCCGGCACCGCCGCCAGGAGCGCCACCGCCTCGCGCCGGCAGCGTGCCACCTTCGGCCAGGATCTTCATGTTGTCGAGCGCTCGCTGGAACGTCTGGATGCGCCGCATCTTGTCCGCTTCGCGCGCAGCGTCGTCTGCCATCGTCGAGTTGTCATAAACCAGCGTGTAGACAAGCTTTGATGTCGTGGCCGTCACAGGCCGCGCTTCCAGCGTGCCGTGATACAGGTTGTAGATCTGCCCTTCTCTCACTGGCTGCGTGTAGGTGTAGGAGAGTTCGGTCTTGCCGACGAGTATCTCGTTGCCGATCGAGCGGACGGACCCGACCTCGCCGTCTTTGCCCGACGTGATCGTGCAGGCGACCTGCAGCCACTCGCCGATGTCGCAGTACTTGCCAACGCGTTTCCAAACATCCGCCGCCGGCTTGTTCACCGCGACCTCGAGCGGGATCACCGCGTAGGTCGGGTTGGGCACCTGCAGAGGCGCCTGCCCTCGCCCGCCACCGGGCGGCGCACCCTGCGGCGGAGCGGCCGGGGCCTGGGCGGCCAGGACGACCGCGGCGAAACTGACGGCGAGCGCCATGCTGACCGCGCCCACTCCCAAACGATTCCTCATGTCACGCCTCCAGATGTGTTCCTGAGACTGGTGAGCCTACCTCTTTTTGGCCATTTTGCGGTCCGCCTTCTTTGTACCAACCTTTCGCGTCTTTGACGCGGGCTTGTCCAGCGCCGCCTGCTTGCGCGCCACGATTCCAACGAACCGGCGGGCATCAATCTCCGAAAACTCGTATGCCTCCTGAAGCCAGTCGGTAATCGGCGGCTCGACCTCGTCGCGATGGCGTATCTGAATCAGGTGAGCTGTTTTCGTCTTTGACGAGGGCATCGCGCGCCGCACTTGTGTCGCCTTCACTGTGCGTCCGAGAAAGAAACACACCTCGAGGTATTTCTGTTTCGGCCGGACGAAGAAGTAGCAGGCTTTGCGGGAGAACATGATCGAGTTCAGCGACGCGTAGATTCGCTGTTCACCAAACTCGACGGCGGTTTCACGCAGGCGTTCCCAGGCGTCGCGCAGGTCGTCGGACAATTCGGCCGTCAATGCGGCCTCGGTTGTCGTCCAGCAATTGTGTGGCTCGCCTGCCGGGATCCACTGCTTGCAGTGGTAACACTCGCGTCCCACCATGGGCTGAAATTCTATTCGGCGGCGATGATCTGCGTCAGCGCGTCGCCAATCGGTGAGCGAATCACGGCGTCGGCAATCTGGTCGAACGGAGTCGGTTCGGCGTTCACGATGACGACCCGCGCGCCGGCGGCTTTTGCGAGCGGTACCAGACTCGCGACGGGATAGACCTGAAGACTGGTACCGATCGCCAGCAGGAGGTCCGCCTCTTCAGCAGCCCGAATCGCCGCGGCGATGACTTCCGGCACGAGCGGCTGGCCGAACGAGATCGTCGCGCTCTTCAGAATTCCTCCACACGCCGCACATGCGGGGTCTGCCTCTCCAGAGCGCACGCGCTCGAGCACGGGACCCGCCGGCCCGCGCCAGCCGCATGCCATGCACATCACGTCGCGCATCGTGCCGTGCACTTCGACAATCTTCGACGGCGAGTGACCGGCAAGCTGATGAAGCCCGTCGATGTTCTGGGTGACGAGTGCTCGGAGCGTGCCGCGCCGTTCGAGCGCCACAAGTGCGCGGTGGCCGCCGTTCGGTTGCGCGTGCCAGGCAGGATGTTCGAGACGCCCGCGCCACGACAACTTTCGGACCTCAGGATCCGTCATGTAGTGGTGAATGTTGGACAGACGTTCCGCTTTCGGGTCACGTGTCCAGACGCCTTGCGGGCCACGAAAGTCCGGGATACCGGATTCCGTTGAAATACCGGCGCCGGTCAGGGCGACAATCGATGTCGCTGCGTCAACCCAACTCGAGGCTGTCTGAATGAGACTGGTCACCATGAACATCATCCGCCATGCCGTCGCGATTCTGGTGCTGCCGGTTGCCCTCAGCGGTCAGGCTCGTCCAGCATTCGACGTTGCTTCGATTCGGCCTTCCCCGCCGGACAGAAGTGAGGTCGCGATCGGCGTTCGCATCACCGGGGCACAACTGCGGATCAGTCAGTGGCCGCTCAAGGAATACCTGGCGATGGCCTACCGCGTCAGGCCGCAGCAGATCACCGGACCCGATTCGCTGTCGACCGTCTACGACATTGCCGCCACCATTCCCGCCGGTGTGCCTCAGGACACGATTCCGGAGATGCTGCAGACCCTCTTCGCTGACCGCTTTCAGATGAAGGCGCATCTGGAGAAGAAGCAGTTCCCGGTCTACGCGCTCGAAGTCGGGAAAGAAGGCCTGAAAATCAAGGAAGCGACTCTCGATCCGGGGGCGGCAGCGGCTCCAGCAGCGACAAACGTTCAGGCGAGTGGCGGCAACAATGGAATAACGCTCGACGGTGGCGACGGTTCGTCATTCGTACTTGCAAACAACCGCGTCGAGGTGCGCCGGATGACGATGGAGCGCTTCGCCGGGTTGGCGACGCGATTCCTCGATCGTCCTGTCGTCGATTTCACGGGACTGACAGGCCGGTACGATCTGACGATCGACATCGCTCCCGAGGACTACACCGCGATGATGGTGCGCGCGGCGGTCAGCCAGGGTATCCGGCTGCCGCCGCAGGCGCTGCAGGCCATGAATCTCGGGTCACTGAATCCGCTCAAGGCTGGAATGGAGAGAGCGGGCTTCCGGCTGGAGGCGCAAAACGCGCCGCTCGATCTTCTCGTGGTCGAATCGATCGCCAAGGCACCGAGTGAGAATTAAGACACCACGAGCGCCAGGAAGACGCTATCCACCCGCGAGCGCTCCGATGATCAGAAAGGGCTCAGCGCCGCGGACGACCTGATCGGGGAGCGGCGTATCGGGTGGGTCGTGCGACAAATCCTCTTCGCAGGCGTAAAAGCGGACGAACGCGCGGCGCTTGAACGTCGCCTGATCGCGAATCGTGCCCCGGAGCATTGGGTAGTCGGACTCGAGCGCATCGAGTAACGCCCGCTGAGTCACGACGCCGGGCACATTGACTTCCACCTCGGCGCCGACGCGCGCCAGCGTCTGCAGATGCTGCGGCAGTGCAACCCGAATCATTACAGCGTCTGCACCTCCACCGACAGTACGGGCGGCAGATCGCGGACGATGGCGTTCCAGCTGTCACCGCTGTTCGCGGATCCGTAGACCTGTCCGCCGGTGGTCCCGAAATAGATGCCGCATGGATCGAGGGAATCGACGGCCATGGCGTCACGCAGAATGTTGACGTAGCAGTTTTCCTGCGGCAGTCCTTTGCTGAGCGGCTCCCACTCGTTGCCGCCGGTCCGGCTGCGATAGACGCGCAGCTTACCCTCAGGCGGATAATGCTCGGAGTCGCTCTTGATCGGCACGACGTAAATCGTCTCTGGCTCGTGCGCATGCACGTCGAGGGCGAAGCCGAAATCGGTCGGCAGATTGCCGCTGACCTCCGTCCACAGATCTCCGGCGTTGTCGCTGCGCATCACGTCCCAGTGCTTCTGCATGAAGAGCACGTCCGGTCTCGACCGGTGCATGCCGATGCGATGAACGCAGTGGCCAACTTCCGCCGTTGGATCGGGGATGTACTGCGAGTGAAGGCCCTTGGTGATCGCTTTCCAGCTCTGCCCGCCGTCATCGGTGCGGAACGCGCCGGCCGACGAGATGGCGACGTACATCCGGTTAGAGTTCGTCGGATCGAGCAGAATCGTGTGGAGGCACATACCGCCGGCTCCGGGTGCCCATTTGGAGCCCGAGCCGTGACCACGGAGGCCCGGCAGCTCCTGCCAGGTCTTCGCACCGTCCGTGCTGCGAAAAAGCGCGGCGTCCTCGATGCCCGCATAGACGACGTCGGGATCCGTCAGCGACGGTTCGAGATGCCAGGCGCGCTTGAACTCCCACGGATGCGGTGTGCCGTCATACCACTGGTGCGTGCCTGGCACGCCGTCGTAGGTGAATTGATTGCCGGCGGGCTCCCACGTCTGGCCGCCGTCGTTCGATCGCTGGAGCACCTGCCCGAACCATGCGCTCGACTGCGACGCGTAGATGCGGTTCGGATCAACGGGAGATCCCTTCATGTGGTAGATCTCCCACCCCCCGAAGTGCGGTCCGCTCACACTCCAGCGGTCACGCTTGCCGTCGGACGAGAGGATGAAGCCTCCCTTGCGGGTACCTATAAGAACTCGAACGTTGCTCATAACCTCTTAGACTCCAGCGCTCCAGAAAAATCATCGGTCCTCGGCTGGCAGCGTGAGCGGCAAGCCGAACAGGGGGAACAGGCGCTCAGTATCAAGGAACGCGTTCCAGGCTTTGATACGGTTGCGATCGAGCTCGAGGATCGTCAGCGACCAGGCCTGATATCCACCCTCGGCGGACCGCCGGTATTGCGCGAATGCCGGCGAGCCACAGGCCTCTGTGCGAACCAGCTTCGAGCCGCGGCAGCCACTGCCCCGGCCGAGCAGCCAGTTCCGGATCGCGTCCGGCCCCTGCAACCATAGCGTGTACGGCGGCATCGACAGCGTCGCGTCCTCACGCATCAGGGTCACGAGCGCATCCACGTCGTATTCGTGGAAGGCGTCTACATATTTCTTGAGCAATTCGGCCTGTGAATCTGACAGCGGCTCGCTGTTGAGAGAGACATTCCTGGCTGCGAGCGTCGCTCGCGCCCGCTGCAACGCGCTGTTGACGGCGGCTACGGACATCTCGAGAGCCTCGGCCACTTCCTGAGACGACCAGCCCACCACTTCCGTGAGCAACAGCGCGGCGCGCTGGCGCGAGGGCAGATGCTGCAGCGCCGCCACAAACGCCAGACGTGTGCTCTGACGGAGCACTACGGTCTCGAACGGATCGGCATCCGATGGAAGGAAGCGCGTATCCGGAAGCGGCTCGAGCCAGTGCGTACGCGGACGCGTCTCGAGCTCGTCGTCGACAGTTCCCACCGGCCCCTCTTCAATCGGCCTGGCTCGGCGCGCCTTAGACGACAGCGTGTCAAGGCATACGTTCGTCGCAATGCGATACAACCAAGTCTTGAGGGAGGCGCGGCCGTCGAAGCGGCTCAATCCCTTCCAGGCACGGACCATGGCCTCCTGAACCGCATCCTCGGCATCGAACGCGGAGCCGAGCATCCGGTAGCAGTGGCCCGTGAGTGCGGCTCGATGCAGTTCCAGCTCAGTGATATCGATAACTGCCACGGGTTCACTCCTAATTCGTTCCGACTCGTTCGGCGATCAGGTCCGCCAGCACTTCGTAGCCCCGGTCCGTGTAATGACAACAATCGTCCTCGTACACCGGCCCCGGCTCACGATCGAGGGCCGTCGTCCCGTCGACGAACTGTTCCTTCTCCGCAAGCATTGCAGCAGCGCGTTCCAGCGCAGGGTAGCCGTTTTCGACCGAGCGTTTGAACGGTGTGTCTTTGTTCAACGCCACGCGCGCTTCCGCATCGCTGAAGGTTCGACGCGTGAAGTACTGATTCGGCTGCAGGACGTGCAGATAGGGCACGCCGCGCGCGGCCAGCAGGTCGTGCATCAATAGCGATGCTCTTGTCCAATCGTTCGCGATGTCGCCGAAGACCACCCCGGGGCCCTCGCGCTTCCTTACCGGAGGCGTCAACAAAAGAAGCGACGACGCGGAAGGATTGGACGGCAGTGCATCGTAAGCCCCCACCTCCGCCTGATACCGGTTCATCGTAAACCTGTAATAACGGTCGAGCGCAACGTGAACAGCCGCGCTGCGGTTACGGCGCATGCGATCGATGAGCCCGTTCAGACGTTCCTTGTCCACGCTGATGCGGGCAAGTGCCTGTACACGCGCCGGAGTCAGCGTCGCCTGGTCGATCAGGTTCAGAAGCGGATCGATGTGGATCGGACTCGGCATGGAGATGTCACGGCCGTGTTCGTTGTTGCGCGAGCCGAGCGCCACCTCGTTGAAACCGTCGATGTTGACGACGAGATTGAACTGCTGGCCGAGCGACAGGAAGTAGGCCAGCACGATCAGTTGCTGCGGCTGTTTGTAGCCCTCGTGGCTGAAACACAGCGGCACGATCTCGCGGCCAGCGAGCGCCGGGTGACGCTGCAACGCGGCGACGAGGCGAGGCGCGCCACGATCGCAGAATGCCCGGGCCACTGACCCGCCGAAGATGCCAACCAGAAACTCGCGATCGCTGCTTCGCGTGTAGGGGAACGCCACTTTCGACCCGAACCCGATGTTGTTGGTTTCGGGTCGCACTCCGGGTCTGTGGATCGGTCCGAAGTATGGATGCAGCACATCCGCGCTGAGCTCACCCCGTCCGGTCTCGGGCAGCGGCGCTGGAATGGCCTTTTCGGCGGTGTAGAAGAACGCACCGTTCTGGAAGAAGTAGAACGCCACCGCGCCAAGCTCCGCCAGCATCACGAACACGACGATGTTGATCGCGACGAGCGAGAGGCGCGACTTCGTCATGGACTAGTCCGGCGAGAAGGTGTCCGCGTAGGCCTGTCGCCGTGAAGAATCCTGCTGCTCCTTTCGCAGGACAGCGCGGCCGACAACCAGCAGATCGAGGTCCGTTCCCATGAAGCAGCGGAAGGCGTCCTCCGGCGTGCACACGATTGGTTCGCCGCGCACATTGAAGCTGGTGTTCACAATGACAGGACAGCCGGTTCGCGTCTTGAACGCTTCGATGAGCCGGTGATACATCGGGTTCGTTTCCCGGTGAACGGTCTGCACACGTGCTGAGTAATCGACGTGCGTCACCGCCGGGATCGTCGATCGCACGACGTTCAGCTTGTCGATGCCGAAGAGATGCTCCTCGTCGTGGGTCATCGCGCGGCGATGCTGCTCCCTGACCGCTGCAACCAACAACATATACGGACTGTCGTCGTCCAGTTCGAACCATTCGGCGACGTCTTCGCGTAACACCGACGGCGCGAACGGCCGGAAGCTCTCGCGATACTTCACTTTCAGATTCAACGTCTTCTGCATCGAAGGCGACCGCGCATCTCCGAGGATCGACCGGCCTCCCAGCGCGCGCGGGCCGAACTCCATTCGTCCCTGGAACCAGCCGACCGCCTGTCCAGAGGCAAGCGCATCCGCGGTCGCCTGAATCACCGCCTCGTCGTCCGACGCCACGTCGAAGCGAGCGCCCAGCGCGCGGAGCCGGCTTTCGATGTCGGACTGGGAATACTCCGGTCCAAGATAGCTGCCCGACATCGCATCGGGTCGGCAGACCGCGGTGCGATCGCCGCCGTGGTGCGAATGATAGCCGGCCAGCGCGGCCCCCAGCGCACCGCCGGCATCGCCCGCCGCCGGCTGTACCCAGATCCGATGGAAGCGTCCATCGCGAAGGACCTTTCCGTTGGCCACGCAGTTCAGGGCAACGCCGCCTGCCAGGCAGAGGTTCGGGAGACCGAATTCCTCCGCCAGTGCGCGCGTCAACCGCAGCATGATTTCGTCGGTCACCGCCTGGACCGAGGCGGCGATGTCCATATGAAACGGCTCCAGCAGTTCGTCAGGCTGCCGCGGCGCGCGCCCGAACAGCCGTGCGAACCGGTCATTCGTCATTCGCAGACCGGTGCAATAGTCAAAGTACTCGAGGTTGAGCCGGAAGCTCCCGTCGGTCTTGACGTCGATCAGTGACTCGTAGATCTGGCTCGTGAACCGGGGCGTGCCGTACGGCGCCAGTCCCATCACTTTGTACTCACCGGAATTGACCTTGAAGCCGGTGTAGTACGTGAACGCGGAATACAGAAGCCCGAGCGAATGGGGGAAGTGAATCTCTCGCACCGGCCGCAGGGTCTTTCCTTTTCCGATGCTGATCGAGGTAGTCGTCCACTCTCCGACTCCGTCCATCGTCAGCACCACCGCTTCATCGAAAGGCGACGGATAGAAGGCGCTGGCCGCATGGCTCTGATGGTGCTCGGTGAACAGCATCCGGTCGGTGGCGCGCGTGAATCCCAGCCGTTTCAATTCGCGCCCGAGCAGGTCCTTCTGAAATAGCTTCTCGCGGATCCACAGCGGCATCGCCATCGCGAAGCTGCGATAACCACGCGGTGCAAAGGCGAGGTAGGTCTCGAGCAGCCGCTCGAATTTCAGGAACGGCTTTTCGTAGAAGACGACCGAATCGATGTCGTCGGGCGAGACGCCCGCGTGGTCCAGGCAGAACCGGACGGCATGCGCGGGAAACCGGGCGTCGTGCTTCCGACGCGAGAAGCGTTCTTCCTGGGCGGCCGCCACGACGCGACCGTCCACGACCAATGCTGCGGCGCTGTCGTGATAGTAGGCGGAGATTCCGAGGATCTTCACGAAGGATCAGAACTGCTGGTTCATCGGCGACGATGCGTCGCTCCGAGAGATCCAGTACGTGGTCGCGTTGTCGTCAGGCCGAAGCATCGCGGTCAGGCCTTTTCGGCGGCGGCGCATGACAAGGCCGAACGGCGTCACGACCAGATAGAAGATCGCGCCCATCACGATGGGATTGACGATCTTGTGAAGAAGCAGTCCGATGCGGAGCCAGATCTGATTGGCCGGCGCCAGGGCCCGAGGCCATACCAGCGCCAGCAAGGCGACGACAATCGCGACACCGACCGCCCACCATCGCGGTCCCGCGCCACGCCACAGCGGCACGAATCCAATGAGGGTGAAGACGACCGTAAACACCGCGCCGAAGGAGCGGTCGGAAGGGCCAACGACGTCCTCGTCGTGCAGCGGTCCGTGGATGCTCATGGCTCGACGGAGCATACTCTACGCGGGCCAACCTGAAGGTCGGCCTCTATCCGCATCAAATTCAATGACGCGACACAACACGCCTGGTCAGGTGCTCTTTGCCAGCATGATCGGGACGACCATCGAGTTCTTCGACTTCTATATCTACGCGACGGCGGCTGTACTCGCGTTCCCAAAACTCTTTTTTCCGGCGACGGATCCGAATACCGCCACGCTGGCGTCATTGGCGACATTTGGCATCGCGTTTTTGGCACGACCCATAGGGTCGGCACTCTTTGGTCACTTCGGCGACCGCATTGGTCGCAAAACCACGCTGGTCGCGGCGCTGTTGACGATGGGAGTCTCGACGGTGGCAATCGGGTTGCTGCCCACGTACGCGAGCATTGGCATCGCGGCGCCGGCGCTGCTCGCGCTCTGCCGCTTCGGTCAGGGGCTGGGTCTCGGCGGTGAATGGGGCGGGGCCGTCCTCCTCGCGATCGAGAACGCACCTCCCGGGCGCCGGGCCTGGTACGGGATGTTCCCACAGCTTGGTGCACCGGTCGGCTTCTTCTTTTCCGGCGGCGTGTTCCTGCTGCTCTCCGAGTACCTGACGGACGAACAGTTCTTCTCTTTTGGCTGGAGAATTCCTTTTCTCGCAAGCGCGGTACTGGTCCTCGTTGGTCTGTATGTGCGTCTGACGATTACCGAGACACCGGTCTTTCAGGCAGCCATGACCCGCGAAGAGCGTTCTCGAGTCCCGATAGCCGAAGTGTTCCAAACGCATTCCCGGATGGTGATCGTCGGCGTTCTCTCATCGCTCGTGACGTTCGTGCTCTTCTACCTGATGACCGTGTTCGCGCTCTCCTGGGGAACGTCGGCGCTTGGCTTCAGCCGCACGACCTTCCTGATCATCCAGCTCATCGGAGTAGTCTTCTTTGCGATCACGATTCCGATCAGCGCCACGGTTGCGGAGCGTGGGCGTCGGCAGACGCTGATTGGGGTGACGGTCGCGATTGGCGCATTCGGACTCGTCTTCGCGCCGATGCTCGAGGCCGGCATCACCGGCGCCACATTGGCAATGGTCGTCGGACTGGCGCTGATGGGGTTTACGTACGGGCCTCTCGGGACCGTCCTGTCCGAATTGTTCCCGACCCGCGTCCGTTATACCGGAAGCTCGATGACCTTCAATTTGACCGGGATTTTCGGCGCGTCGCTGGCGCCGTACATCGCGACGTGGCTGGCGCAGCATTACGGCCTTCAATACGTCGGCTATTACCTCTCTGTGGCGGCGGCGCTCACGCTGGTTGGCCTTCTCTCGATTCATGAGACGCGCGATACGGCCCTTTAACGGGTTTTTTACCAAGCTTTAACAAAAGCCAGGTATCCGCAGCCGCCGACCTCAACGTAAAAACATATGGTCGGCTGCGGTATCCTATTAAGTCCATTGGTCTTCTGGGCTGTTCGACCTTGCTCGGGGAGGCCGTTGGCCGCCGCCTTCAAGGCGACGCCTTCAAGGCGACACTGGGAGCGGAGTCCATGAACCTCAGGTCCCTCGTTATCGGCTGCGTCGCGGTGCTCACCTGGGTGCTTGCGATCAGCGCACAGTCGACGCGGCAACAGCCCACAGCTGCCCGCGCGCAAGCACAGCCAGCGCGTCCCCAGCCGACGACCACGGCACCCACTCAGGTGCGAAACGTCGCCACGGCTCCAGCCACTCCACTGATCGGCGCTGACGATCAGCGCGCGTTCTTCAAGACGTGGTGCGTCGGCTGTCATAACCAGGCCGCCAAAGCGACGATGGATTCGTCGCGCAAGCTCCAGTTAGACACGCTCGACGCGGCGAACGTCGACAAGGATCGCAAAACGTGGGAGCTGGTCGTGCGGAAAGTGCGCGCCGGTCAGATGCCCCCCTCCGGCATGAAGCGTCCCGACCCGGCGCTCTTCGACGCCCACATCACGGCGCTCGAAAACGAGCTCGATCGCACCGCGAAACCGTTCGCGCCGCCGCCAGGGCTGCACCGGCTGAACCGCACGGAGTACGCGAACGTGATTCGGGATCTCCTCGATCTCGAAATCGACGCCGCCAAGTATCTGCCGTCGGACGACTCGACTGCTGGCTTCGACAACATCGCTGGCGCGCTGGGCGTGTCATCTACCCTGGTCGAGGCATACGTGAATGCGTCGCAGAAGATCGCGCGTCTTGCCCTCGGCTATCCAGAAGACGCGGGTCTCGTTGTCTACCGCACGAAAGAAGACACGTCGCAGGACTATCACATCGAAGGACTGCCGTTTGGCACACGCGGCGGCATGCTCGTCCCCCACGTCTTCCCGTCGGATGGCGAGTACACGATCACGGTGACGCCGATCTTCGGCGACAACATGTCGCCGACCGGGTTCGGGTCCGTGCCTTGCGAGAAGCTGGAAATCCTCGTCGACGGCGATCTCCTCGGCCTGATCAACTGGCAGGGTGGCGGTCGCAACGCCGGCGGCAATTGCGGGACGCGCGGCCGGGGCGCAGGCCCGAACGGTCAGGATGGTCCGGCCATCTCGGCGTCGGTGATTCCAGAAGCCGCTCCGACAGGCGCGGCCGCAGCTGGCGGGGGCGGGTTCGGCCGCGGCGGACCGCCGATGCGCGTGCGCTTCAAGACAACTGCTGGCAAGCATGTGATCGGCACGACGTACCTGGCGACAAACTACGCGCCGCTGCTCGACCTCGATCGCCATTTCATGCGTTCGACGGTGCAGACGGGCCCGACGCCCGGCTACACGTTCTTCCCACACGTCGGCACGATTCGGATCGAAGGACCATTCAAGGCGACGCCGGCGAAAGATAGTGCCAGCCGCCGGAAGATCTTTGTCTGCACGCCAAAGACGGCGGCAGAAGAAACGCCATGCGCACGCCGCATCATCACCAACCTGGCGACCTACGCATACCGTCGTCCGACCACGCAGGCTGACATCAACCTGCTGATGGAGTTCTACGACCAGGGTCGGAAGGAAAAGAGCTTCGAGACCGGCATCGAGATGGTGCTGGCGCGAATTCTCGCGTCGCCGCAGTTCATCTATCGAATCGAGGAGGAGCCGGCAGTGCGTACCGGCAGCACCGCGAGTGCAACGATTCTGGCCAGTCAGCGCGCGCAGGCGCCGCGGACGCCGCCGAGCTACCGCATCAGCGATATCGACCTCGCCTCACGACTGTCGTTCTTCCTCTGGAGCTCGATTCCTGACGCCGAGCTGCTGAAGGTCGCCGGGGCTGGACGTCTGAAGGACCCTGCCGTGCTCGAGACCCAGGTCCGTCGCATGCTGAAGGACCCGAAGGCCGAAGCTCTCGCGGTGAACTTCGCCGGACAGTGGCTGAACCTGCGCGGGCTGGACGCCTCCGCGCCGCTGCCGCTCATCTATCCGGATTTCGACGATCCGCTTCGCCAGGCGATGCGTCGCGAGGTTGAGCTGCTGTTCGACACGATCGTGCGCGAGGACCACAACATCACCGAGCTGCTGACGGCGGACTACACATTCGTCAACGAGCGCCTCGCCAAGCATTACGGCATCAAGAACATCTACGGCAGCCAGTTCCGCCGTGTCGAACTGGGTCCCGGACTCGAATCGCGCCGCGGCCTCACCGGCAAAGGCGCTTTCCTAGTGACGACATCGAAACCGGATCGGACGTCGCCGGTGACACGCGGCAAGTGGGTGATGACAAATCTCCTTGGGATGAGCCCGCCGAGCCCGCCGGCCAACGTCCCGCCGCTCCCGCCGCGCGCCGCGGACCCGAACGCCAAGGAGCCGAGCATGCGGCAGAAGATGCTGTCGCACCGGGTGCGGCAGGACTGTGTGCAGTGCCATCGACTGATGGACCCGATCGGCTTCTCGCTGGAGAACTTCGACGCCATTGGCTTGTGGCGCAGCCACGACGAAGACCAGGCCATCGACGCCAAGGACCTGTTCTTCGACAACACCACGATCGAGGGCCCGAACGGGCTTCGTAACTGGCTTGCATCAACGTACGGAAAGCAGTTCGTCACTGTCGCCACCGAGAAGCTTCTGATTTACGCGCTGGGGCGCGGCGTCGAAGCAGGCGACATGCCGCTGGTGCGCGCTGTCACACAGGATGCGATCAAGAACAACGGCCGCTTCTCGGCCATCGTTCTCGGTATCGTCCGCAGCCAGCCGTTCCAGGTGAACATGCGATCTGAAGCGGTGCCGGGCGCGACCAGCGCGCGCGCAACCGTTCCACAGAGTGGAGTCAACTGAACCATGTCGTTCATCACAAAGAAACACATCAGACGACGCACGTTCCTGCAGGGCGCGGGCGCGACTCTGGCGCTGCCGGTTCTCGAAGCGATGCTGCCGGCCGCAACCGCGATAGCCCAGACAGCCGTCGGACAGGCAAAGCCACGCTTCGTCGGCGTGTTCTATCCGCACGGCATGGCTCCGGGCTTCTGGGAGCCAGGGGCGGAGGGCGCACTGCCCGACAAGCTGCCGCACATCGCGGAAGCGCTGTCGAAGCTGAAGAACGAGACAACGATCATGAGCGGCCTGTGGTCAAAGTCCGCGGAGCCGCCCGAGGGAACGACCGGCTCTGACCACTGGGTCGCTGCCGCGTATCTCACGGGAATCAAGCCGCGGAAGACCGCCGGTTCAGACGCAACGGTGGGGAGCGCCACGATCGATCAGCAAATCGCGCAGAAGATCGGGCGCGAAACGCTGCTGCCGTCGCTGCAGCTGGCGGTGGAAGATCCAAACTCGAGCTCCAGCAACTGCGGGGAAGGCTACAGCTGCTCGTACACGAACTCGATTTCATGGACTGAGCTGCCGACGCCGGAGAACGAGCCCGTGCCGCGCACGAGCCCGCTGCCAATGGAGCTGAATCCACAGGTTGTGTTCGAGCGCCTGTTTGGCAGCGGTTCGACGCCCGAGCAGCGTGCGCAGCGCATGCGCCAGAGCAAGAGCATCCTCGACTCGCTCGTCGCCGAGCTCGCCGCGCTGCGTCGACAGCTCGGACCGGCGGACGTCCAGACCGTGAACCAGTACACCGAGGAAATTCGCGAGATCGAGCGCCGCATTCAACTGGCGTCGAAGGTGTCAGGGGATGTTCCGGAGCTCGACCTGCCGCCGGGAATCCCGGAGCAGTTCGATCAGCACGTCCGCATCCATTACAAGCTGGTGGCGCTGGCCCTGAAAGCCGACATCACGCGCGTCGTTACGCTGCTTGGTGCCCGCGACCTGACTGGTCGCACCTATCAGTTCCCGAAGGGCGAGCTCTTCCCGAATGGCGGCACCAGCGTCAGCTTCCACGGCGGCTCGCATCACCAGGACGACCCGGTCCAGATTCGCCGCTACTCGGACCTGAACCGCTATCACCTTTCGACCACGGCGTATCTGGCTGAGGAGCTGAAGTCGATTCGTGAGGGTGACGGCACGCTGCTCGACAACACCGTCATCATGCACGGCACGAACATGGGCAACTCCAACCAGCACCAGCATTACGATGTGCCGCACTTCCTGATCGGCGGCAAGAATCTGGGACTGCGCGGAAACCGCCATCTCGCGTACGAGCGCAAGACGGTCCCGACGGGCAATCTGCTCATCAGCGTGCTGAAGCTGTACGGGATCGATAAGGAAAAGCAGGGCGACAGCACCGGGCCGCTCGCCAAGCTGCTGTAACAGACGGTTTCCAGGTAGAAACGGCGAAAGGCCGGCCTCAGCGTCGGCCTTTTTTCTTTTGCGCCCGAAACGGCGTAGGATTTCCCGCATGAGCGCTCGATGGTCCGCCGGAATCGCAGCCCTCCTGTGGGTCTGCGTCTCGTCGTCCCCCACTGCGCAGAACCGACGCAGTCCGCTGGCGGACGCCGCACAATCGGGCGACAAGGCCGCCATCCAGAAGCTCATTCAGGCCAGGGCTGACGTCAACGCTCCGCAAGTGGACGGCGCGACGGCGCTGCACTGGGCGATCTACCGCGACGATGGTGAACTCGTCGACCTGCTGATTCGCGGGGGCGCCAACGTCAAAGCTGCAAACCGCGAAGGGATGACGCCGCTGGCAATGGCCTCGCTCTACGGCAACCCGTCGATCCTCGACAAGCTGCTGAAGGCTGGAGCGGACGCGAAGTCGCTTGGGCCCAACGGCGAGACGATGATGATGCTGGCGGCGAGGAACGGAAACCCGCAGGCGATCAAGGTCCTGGTTGAAGGCGGCGCAGACGTCAACGCGAAAGAACCGCTGCGCGGGACGACAGCGCTGATGTGGGCGGCCGAGCAGAAGCATCCGGAAGCGGTGAAGGCGCTGCTTGCGGCGGGTGCGGATCCGTTGGTGAAGTCGGGCGGCGCCGGAGTTCCACGGAACTATATGGCCGGTCGCGTGAACACGCGCGTCGTCGACGAGGCGCGCGAGCGCCGGCTTCGCGCACAGGCAGCGGGACGCACGTACGACGAACAGTTCGAGTTCGAACGGCAAAACGGCGTCCCGATGCTGGGTCAGCGCGGGCTGGCGCAGGCGCTTGGACCCGACGGCTTGCCGCTGCCTCAGGGGAACCAGGGTGGTGCCGCGGCGGCGCCCGCTCAAGGCGCCGATGCGCCGGCGGCTGCCGCGGGTGCCGGACCTGCAGGCGGGCAGGGTGCCGGGCGACGCGGCGGCGGTGCGGGTGGTGGTCGAGGCAGGCAAGGTGGTGCACGTGGTCAAGGCACCGGGCAGGGTCAAGGACAGCCACAACCGCAACAGCAGCCGGAGCAGGATGCGGATGACGACAACAATCCTGAAGTGGTCGTCGCCGGGCTCGTGGGTGGTGGCGGCGGCGGGCTGACTCCGCTGATCTTCGCCGCGCGTGAGGGCGACAGCGAATCTGCGAAAGCACTGCTCGATGCTGGCGCACAGGTGAACCAGCAGTCGGAGTATGGCTGGTCGCCGCTGCTGACGGCAGTCAACAACCGCAACTACCAGCTGGCGAAGCTGCTCCTCGATCGCGGCGCCGACGTCAATCTCGCCAACAAAGGTCTGTGGACGCCCCTCTATCTCGCTACTGATAACCGCAACATCGAGGGCGGCGACTACCCCGTTCCGAAGGCGGACATGGACCATCTCGAGTTCATCAGGCTGCTGCTGGAGAAGGGCGCCAATCCGAACGCGCGCATCAAGGACAACACGCTGACACGGACCATCTTCACGATGCAGTGGTTCCTCGAGGACGGCTCCACGCCGTTCATTCGCGCGGCACAGTCCGGCGACACCGCGCTGATGAAGCTGCTGCTCGAGTACAAGGCTGACCCGAAGATTGCGACGAACTTCGGCGACACGGCGTTGACGGCGGCCGGCGGCATTGGCTGGGTGCCCGGCGTGACGTACGAGCGGTCGGCGAAGGAGAACGTCGAGGCGATCCGGATGCTGCTGGATCTCGGTCTCGACCCAAACGGTGCCAATCAGGACGGTCGAACCGCGCTGATGGGCGCAGCGATGAAAGGCCGCAACGAGGCCGTGCAGCTGCTCGTCTCACGAGGAGCCGAACTTGGGCAGCGAGATCACGGCAGCCGCGACACGGATAAAGCGACGTCTGCCGCCGCCGGCTATCGCTGGCAGGCGATCGACTACGCGGACGGTCTAGTCCGCGTCGGCGTGCAGTCCGCCGTTGAGTATCCCGAAACGTCCGCGCTC
>DASROF010000111.1:0-2873 GCA_035647075.1 Vicinamibacterales bacterium
GTGGACGAGCGCGCGAGCGATTGCCACTTTGGTCCGCTCGCCATGGGAGAAGCCGCCGGTCCGCCGATCGGCGATCGCGCGCATATCGAGCAGCTGCAGGAGTTCCTCGGTGCGCTCGCGCAAGCGGTCCCCGCTGATGCCATGAAGCTCGCCGAAGTAGTGAATGTGTTCTCGCGCGGTCAGCCGCGGATACAGGCCGAAGCCATCGGGAAGCACTCCAAGCCGGCTCTGAGCTTGTTGCGGTGATGCCACCGCATCGACGTCGTCAATCTGAATCCGGCCGGCGTCGGGTCTCATGACGCCGTACAACATCCGCAGCGTTGTCGTCTTGCCCGCGCCGTTCGGACCGAGCAATCCGGTGATCGCCCCGTCGCGTGCCTCGAAGCCGACGTCATCAACCGCCTGGACGGCACCGAATCGCTTCTGCAGTCGCTCGACGCGGATCACTGCGCGCCGCTCGGGGTCAGGAAGAACGGTGGTCGCCGGACGAGGCTGACGCAGCTCACATCCAGAGCCGCGGCGGTTCCGCGCTCGATAAAGTCACGAATCAGGATCTGTCCGCAGGGCGTTCCGATGACGCCGTGGCCCGTTGCGGGCACGGTGACATGGCGCGCGTTCTTGAGGTGCTGTGCGACGGCGTCGCCCCAGCCCGGAGGCGTCACCGGGTCGAGGTCGCCGGACAAGACGAGCGTCGGGACATCCGACGTCACCGGGTCGAAGTAATGTTCGTCGATGCTGCCGTGCGGCCAGATTTCGCACGCTTTCAACTGGCCGCGCAGCAAGTGAAGGCCAAACATGGTGTCGGCGCTCAGGCGGCTGACGTCGCCCTCAGTCACACGGGTCGCGTCCTCGCTGCACAGCACGGAGAGCTGCATGCCGACGCTCAGGTTCTCACCGCTGGCTTCGTCGGCATAGGCGAGCGCCAGGAGGTTCTGAAAATCGTTTCGCTCGGCGCGGTCAATGAGGGATGGCACCAGTGACGCCGTGAGCGGGGAGTAGAGCGCCCCAAAAAGCACGCCAGCCACGACGCGAGCCTCGATGGTCACGGTTTCGCGGATGCCCGTTCGCGGATGCATGACGTCGACCCGCGCCGGATGATCGGTCAACCGCTGGAGCAGCGCGCGCACTCGCATGGCCAGTCCCGGATGTGTGCTGCGGCATGCCGCGTCCGCCTCGCAGTCCGCGAGCAGCTTGTCCAGCGCGCGCTGCGCATCCCGCGCGGCGAAGAGCGGAATCCGCATGTCGGTTGGCGCGACGCCGTCGAGAACCATCGAGCGAACGTGTTCGCCGTGCTGTCGCACGTAGACCAGGGCCGCACGCGTTCCGTATGAGCCGCCGTACAGATTGATCTGCTCGTAGCCCAGGTAGGCGCGCACATCGTCGAGGTCGTCCATCGCGATGGGTGTCGTGTAGAACCGTACGTCGGCGTCGTAGCCGGACAGACACGTCCGCAGGCGATCGAGCGACTGCGTATCGGACTCGGTCAGCTCCTGCAGGGAGTTGGATGGGCTGCGGCAGTCGAGCGGGTGCGACCGGCCGGTGCCGCGCTGGTCAACGAGGATGACGTCGCGCTGACGCAGGATGGGGCGGAAAATTTCGCGGACCTGCGCCGCCATCTGCGCCGCGCCTTGCCCCGGCCCGCCAGCCAGAAAGAACAGTGGGTCTGGCCTGGGCTCGGGCGACAGCGAGGGGAGGGCCACAATGCTGAGGGAAATTCGTCGTCCGCTGTGCGCGGCCCGGTTCTCGTAGACCTCGAAAACTCCGCAGAATGCGTCGGTTGGCCCTTCTGTACTGCCACAGGGGTGAAGTCGTGCCAGTCCGGCTGGCGGGGACGACCGGGCGCAGGCAGCCTGCAGCCACAGGCAGGTCGCGGTCAGGATGACTAAGATCGCCCGTCGAGACAGTCGCCTTCCTCCAGGACCCCTAGCTACTGGAACGCCTTAACGGCGTTCCTCAGGGCGAACTCGTTGACAGCGTGAAATGCGGGCGCGAGAATAAACGTCCCGGCCGAGCCGGGTGTTTTCGGACGCCGGATGGCGCGGGCGCTGCGTCCGCGCGAACATTCTGCGACATAAGACGTGAAAGTTGAAGTATTACTAGTCTGCTGATGCGCTGTGCGGCGGGTCCCATAAAGCGATTCCGCCATCTGGAGGGTTGTTCGATGCGAACGAAGTTTGTTGTCGTCATTGCCGCGGCGGTCCTGCTTGCGTCCGCCGGTCGCGTGCTCGCGCACCACTCCTTCTCGGCGGAGTTCGACGCGAGCAAGCCGTTCAAGATGACGGGAAGTGTGACGAAGGTCGAATGGATGAACCCGCACACGTTCTTCTATATCGACGTGACGGATGAAAAGACCAAGAAGGTCACCAACTGGGCGATGGAGATGGGCAGCCCGAACGGTCTGATGCGCCAGGGCTGGACGCGCAATTCGATGAAGGTCGGCGACAAGGTGACCGTCGAGGGAAGTCTCGCGAAGGACGGCAGCCCGACCGGCAATGCGCGCTCTGTGATCCTCGAAGCTACCGGACAGAAGCTGTTCGCGGCGTCGAGCCAGGGCAACACTCCGTAACACCGTAGTGTCCGGCTTTAGCCGGACCCGAAACACGTAGTGCCGGCTTTAGCCGGAGCTGAAACACGTAGTGTCCGGCTGCAGCCGGACCCCGAAGAGGATCCGTGACCAACAGCCTTCGTGCTGCGCTCGTGGGCGCGGCTGCCGCCGTAGTGTTTGCGTCCACCGTCTGGGTGGACGCGTCGCAGCAGTCGCCGCAGTCGGGCGCGGCCGCTTCGGCTCCGGGCGCAGCCCCAGGCCAACAGGGCGGAGCCCCGGGCCAACAGGGCGGAGCCGGTCAGCAGGGCGGAGCCGGTCAGCCTGCTGG
>DASROF010000112.1:0-85420 GCA_035647075.1 Vicinamibacterales bacterium
GGCCATCGCAGCGCTGCAACCCCAGGCGCGCAGGCCTGATGCCACGAGCGAGGTCCTCACGGTCCTGGGTGAAGCGCAGTTGCGTGCCGGAAACGTGGCCGACGCTGAGCGCACCCTGCAGCAGGCGGTCACGCGGCAGCCAGTCGTGGCCCTGGCGTACCGTCATCTCGCCGAAGCTGCCCGGCGCCGCGGCCACTCTGCCGTTGCACGCGACGCCGAGGCGCGCTACTCGCGTCTGGTGCCGGGAGTCTGAGGATCGAGCGCGTCCCTGAGACCGTCGCCCAGAAAATTGAAGCCGAGCACGAGCACCGCAATCGCGAGCCCGGGAAAGATCGTCAGGTGCGGCGCCTCGAGCATGTGCGTGCGCCCGTAGCTGAGCATCGTTCCCCAGCTTGGCGTCGGCGGTTGCACGCCAAGGCCAAGGAAGCTGAGGGCCGCTTCCGCGAGTATCGCTCCGCCCATTCCCAGAGTCGCCTGGACCGTGACCGCAGGGAGCGCTGTCGGCATGATGTGTCTGGCGAGGATGCGCGGCGTCGACGCCCCCAGCGCTCGTGCCGCCTGGACGAACTCCAGTTCGCGCGCGCGCAACACCTGGCCGCGGACCAGACGCGCATACCCGACCCATCCGATTAACGACAACGCGAGGATCACGTTCGTCAGGCTCGGGCCCAACACGGCCACCATCGCGATCGCGAGCAGCAGTCCAGGAAACGCGAGCAGGATGTCCATCAGTCGGCTGACGAGCTCGTCGATGACTCCACCGAAGTAGCCGGCGATCGACCCGAGAAGCATGCCGAGGCTTGAAGAGACGCCGACGACGACGAGTCCGACGATCAGAGAGATGCGGGCCCCCGAGAGCACGCGCGCCAAGATGTCGCGTCCGAGCTCGTCGAGCCCAAACCAATGATGCGCGCTCGGCCCCTCGAGGCGCAGCGCCAATTCCTGGTCCGTCGGATCAAACGGCACGAGCGTCGGGCCCACGACCGCTGCCAGGAGCGCGAGCAGCACGATGGCGGCTCCGATCTTCGTCATTCGTAGCGAATCCTGGGATCCAGAACGCCGTAGACCATGTCCGTGGCGAGGTTCACCCCGACGTAGGTGAGCGCGATGAGCAGGATGCAGCCCTGGACCAGCGGGTAATCACGGAACCCGATCGACTGAATCAACAACCGGCCGATGCCGGGCCACGCAAAGATCGTCTCGGTGATCACGGCGCCAGTAAGGACAGCGCCAAACTGCAGTCCCAGCAGCGTCACGACCGGGATCAAGCTGTTACGGAACGCATGTCGGAGCACGGCACGGCTCTTCGACACTCCCCTCGCCCGCGCAGCCTGCACGTACTGCTCCCGCAGCTCCTCCAGCATCGTCGCGCGTGTCATGCGCGCAAGGATGGCCGCCAGCGCAGCACCCAGTGAGATCGCCGGCAGCACGAGATGCGCCCAGGTCCCGCGGCCCGACACGGGGAGCCACCCGAGCTCGACCGCGAAAATGATTGCGAGCATCGGCCCCAGCCAGAAGTTCGGCACGGAGACACCGGCGAGCGAGATCGTCATGGCGGCATGGTCGGCGACTGTCCCGCGCCGTACGGCCGCGACGATTCCGAGCGGCATCGCGAACGCAATCGCCACGATCATCGCGGCGGCGGCCAGCTCGAAGGTCGCCGGCATCCGCTCGACGATCTGGTCAGTCACGGGCTGTCCAGTACGGAGTGACGTTCCCAGATCGCCCGTCACCAATCCTTTGAGGAACACTCCGTACTGCTCGATCAGTGGCCGGTCGAGGCCAAGCCGGTGACGCAGCTCCACGACGTCAGCCTGCGGCGCGGCCTCTCCGAGCATCGCTTGCGCAGGGTCGCCGGGAATCAGATGGATTAGCGAGAAGACCAGCGTCGCGACGCCAAGCAGGACAGGGATGGTTAGGAGGAGACGACGCGCAAGAAACCGGCCCATGTCAGGATGTCTTCGTAACGTTCTGCAACGTGAGCTGTAAGATCTGCGATCCGAAGGCCGGATTGTCGGCCACGATGGTCAGCGTGAATCCGCCACTCATCGTGCTGCCGCCGCGCGTCGTGCTCCAGTTCGACAGCGTCTCAGTGCCGCTTTGCAAGTGTGCCTGACCAGTGAGCGCCAGCGTTCCGCTGTTGTTGACAGAACCAGACGCCGGAATGAAGAACGAGGCGACTTCGACACTCCCCTGCACCGCCGTTCCAGTTTGCGTCAATGTGAGCCGTAACGCGCCTGACGATGGCGTCTGGCTGCAAGCCTGGCCCTGAGCCCCGCCGGTCTCGGAGCACGAGGTCCGCTGCCAGTTGCCCTGCCACACGCCCTGAAAGTCCACGGTGTTCGACGGTGCCGTCGGCGATCCGCCGCAGCCGACGGTCAGGAGAATCAACGCAAATAGCACGAAATGCACGAGTAACGGTGTCCGCATGGTCCTCATAGTCGTTTATATCGCACCAGGCCGCTGCTCGGGTGCTGTTCGGTTCCGTGCAGCCTCGGCGTTATCAAGAACGAGCCTCGCAATTGAATCCCCTCTCGTCACACGAAGGAGGTCCCATGCGTCTTTCACCGGGTCCGCTGGCGGCTCTTCTCACGCTCGCGGGCGCTATCGGATGCGGCGGCGGCGACACTGTCACGGGTCCGTCACCCGCGGGGACCCTGACGTCGATCCAGCTCTCAGGGAACACCGATCTCACGGCCGTCGGTCAAACCAACCAGCTCATATTGACTGGCCTCTACAGCGACGGCTCAACCAAAGATGTCACCGCGGATGCGACGTGGAGTTCCAGCACCAGCAGCGTCGCGACGGTTTCTGGAGGCGTTGTGACGGCCGTGTCGTTGGGTCTGGCCACAATCACTGCTCGGTTTTCAGCACGAACCGCAAATGCGACGATCGTCATCGCACCCGCCGGAACATTCGTGATTGAGGGGCGCGTGCGTGAACCCGGAGGTGGAAGCCTGTCCAATGTCCGCGTCGTGGAACAGATCTCATTCACCGACACGAAGACGGATTCTTTTGGTGGTTTCCGGTTCTTTCCCTTCTCCTCGGCTCACATCAAAATCGAGCTTCCCGACTATGAGACGTTCGAGCGCGACGTGACCAGGCCAGGCACACCTCTACGGTCGACGTTTCTCGATGCCCCGATGCAGCGCATGGTTCGCCTTAACGCAGGCCTGTCACGCGGCGACCTGTCCATCGCGCCGAACGACGTAAGCTACACGGTGGGTGCTGACCTCTGCAATCCGTGCAAGCTCATTCGCGTGATCAGTGGCGGCCCCGCGACGTTGACGCTTCGTCTGGCGTGGACGGGAGCAGCCGGAGCGCTCAAGCTGTGGGCCAATGACACCCGCAACGCGACAACCGGCTCGAACATGACCGTCAACGTCCCCACGGCCGGCGGTCAGTCATTGGTTTACGTCGGCTGGACTCAGCCTGCCGGACAGGGCGCGCCTCAATATGTGGACTTCTCGCTGTCAGTCGACTGAAGGCCGACGCGGTGCAGCACTTTCAGCAGACCCTGTCGCGTAAGACCCAACTCGCGGGCCGCGCGCGTCCGGCTCCCGCCGGCACGCGCCAGCGCCACTTCGACGAATCGCCGTTCCCACTGCGTTCGCGCCGCGCTGAACCGGGCGGACGTCACGCTCGTCGTGCCGCTGATCACCGCAGGCAGCAACGCCGTCCGCACGACGCCTCGAACTGGAGCTTCCACGGCAAGGGCGGCCATCACGTTCTGGAGCTCACGCACGTTACCGGGCCAGTGATAGCGGGCCAGCGCGGTCAGCACGCCGTGCGTCAGCGTGGCATCCGAGCCGACCCGCGCCGAGGCGGCCAGCCAAAAGTGCCGTGCGAGCGACGGCACGTCCTCGGGACGTTCGCGTAGCGACGGAATGCGGATGCGGATCACGTCGAGGCGGTACCGCAGGTCGTGCCGAAACCGTCCTTCTTCTCCTTCCGTACGCAGGTCCCGGTTTGCCGCGCTCACAAACCGGACGTCGAGTTTCCGGCTGAACGTCTCACCGATGCGCCGGACCTCTTGTTGCTGAATGACGCGCAGCAGCTTCGCCTGGGCGCGCGGCGAGAGATCGCTGACTTCATCAAGGAACAGCGTGCCGCCGTCCGCTTCCTCGATCAGTCCGGCACGGTCGCTCACGGCACCGGTGAAGGCGCCGCGCGCATGGCCGAAGAGCTCCGATTCGAGAAGTTCATCCGGAAGTGCGGCGCAATTCACATCGCAGAATCGCCGGTCGCGGCGCGGACCGAGCTGGTGAATGGCGCGCGCGACCAGTTCCTTGCCAACACCGCTCTCGCCTTCAATCAGCACCGAGAACGGCGCTGCCGCAGCGCGAACCACCGCCCGCCTGACGTCGGCCATCGCGGCGCTTACGCCGACCAGCTCCGGGATGGCCGTCGCAGCCTGCGTGACCTGTTGCGCCACGTGAATCAGCGCGTCAACCCGTGGAGCCGCCACCGCGCATGCGAGCGTCATCAACGCCGTCGATTCGTGAGGCGGGGTTCGGTCGGCGGACCAGCGCGCCACCAGAGCTCCAAGCAGTTGAGCGCCGAGCCGAACCGGAACGGCGATTTCCATTCCGGACTCGACGGCTTCAGGACCGATCACCGAGCCGGTTTCAAGGGCGCGGCGACCGAGGTGCGTCGGCAGACCCGCACCCGACGCCACAACAGCTGTGGGAGGACCAGCGTCTGCCGTCCAGCACTCCACGCGAGTTGCCGTCAGTTCGCGGCGCACGTAGTCGCCGATCAGCTTCACCGCCATCCTGTCGTCCGCTTCGCGCTGCCCCAGGGTGACTAGCTCGGCGGCGCCCGCTGATGGCGCCGACCCGCGCCTTGGCGAGGTAAGCGCAGCAGCAGGTTGAGACGCGTCCTCCCGGTCGATCGCTGAGCGCAGCAAGGGAGGCAGCGCCGAACGGATTCGTGACAGCGCGCGAAGTTCGTGATTCGCGTCGCTGTTTCGCCCTGCGCGCCGCAGCGCGCGGATCCACTGCAGTCGCATCCGGACAAGGCGCAGAGGGGAACGGGCCAATCGCGCAGCACGCGCGAGTACCTTCAGCTGATCCTCGGCGACCTTCAGATCCCCGGCAGCCAGCAGCACGCGCAAGTGAGCCGTCATTGCGATGACCCGCGCGACCGGATCGTCTTCGACGCGATCCACCAGCTCACGCGCGCGGCGGCCCGCTTCAAACAGATCACCGGCCTCGACGAGCAGTCGAATGGCCGTCCCCGAGACGAAGGCAGGCCAGGTGATCGTGTGGAGGAATGGCATCGCACAGGCGTCAGCAGCTCGTCCCTGCCAGAGGAGCACCCGGGCAAGCGTGGCTTCGGCGCGAGCCCGCTCTTCGCCGTTCGAGGGACAGGTCACGAGCGCCGCCCGGCACAATGACTCGGCTGCCGAAAGCTGACCCGCGTCCGTTCGGGCGGCTGCCTGCCAGATCCGGGCCGCAACAACGAGACCGATGTCCGAGCCTTCTGCGTGGACCGCGGCTTCGTCAAAGATGCTCTCCGCTGCGCTCGCCTTCCCGCGTTCCAGGAGGAGTCGCCCCAGCCGAATGTAAATCTCAGCGGCGCTCGCGCCAGCGTGCCGTCGCACAAGCGCTGCGGCGACGTCCCGTAGCAATCGCTCGGCAGCCGCATGGCGGCCGGAGCGGACGAATTCAGGTGCGCGGCTCGCCTTCTCGATCAGACGCAACACCTCGCGCGGCGCCACCGCAGTGGCGGCAGCGGCAGGCTCGGATCCGTATACCGCACGCGCTTCAGCCGCCTGCCAATGGGCGGCCGGTCGTGCGACTGCCGTGCGCAAGACCGACATGAGGACGTGTGGTCGCGGCGACATGGCGGCCGCGTGCAGCAGCGCCGTCCGTACCTGCTCGAACGGCGCGTCCGGATCCGCAAAGAGCACCATGGCCCGCGTCCGCAATTCGTTGGCCAGCAAGAGGCGTCTGCGCAGAAAGACGTTGACCGCGAGAGGCACGTAGCCGTGCCGGCGCGCCTCGGACGCAATCGTCTGCGCTTCACGATGCCAGTCCTTCGCACCGGTGTCGGAGACGATCCACCGCGGCGAGCCGTCAACGCCATGCTCGAGGACTTCGATCAACGACCGCGGAGTCCGCCCCGCCCGATCAACGTCGTCGTGCGTGTCGGTCGGCACCACCCGTCCGGTCACGAGATCCCATGCCTGATTGGTTGCGTACTCGAAGTAGCGATCGCGCAGCAGTCCGGCCATGCGGATGTGCGATGCAAGTCGTCGGACCGGCGCAATCCTTCGACAACTCGTCCCGTCGACCCGGAAGTACGCAGATCCTTCATATAGAATTGAGCGCAGATGTTGAGGTTTCTGACTGCCGGCGAGTCGCACGGCCAGGCGCTGGTGATGACGATCGACGGCATGCCGGCAGGTCTCGAGATCGACATTGACGCCCTCAACGCGCAGCTCGGTCGTCGCCAGCGTGGTTACGGTCGCGGGCGGCGGATGCAGATCGAAAGCGACCGTGCTGAGTTACTCGCAGGCGTTCGTCACGGGGTCACGACCGGCGCGCCGATCGCCCTGCTGATCCGCAATCGAGACTGGGTGAACTGGCAGCAGACGATGTACGTCGAGCGTGAGATGCCTGCCGAAGCGAGCGGCACGAAACGCGCGGACGTCACGCGCCCGCGTCCCGGGCACGCCGACCTTGCGGGAGCCATCAAATACGGCCACGACGACATCCGCGACGTCCTGGAACGGGCCAGCGCCCGGGAGACGGCTGCTCGCGTCGCCGCCGGCAGCCTTGCCCGCCAGCTCCTGGCTGTGTTCGACATTCGCCTCGCCAGTCACGTGTCAGCCATCGGCGATGTCGTCGTTCCCCCTGGACGGGTCGTCTCGTTCGACGAGGCCGGATCGCTGCCAGACGACTCGCCGCTGCGGTGCGTCGATCCCGACCTGCAGCAACGGATGATTGCTTACATCGACAGTGCCCGGGAAGCCGGCGACACGGTCGGTGGCGCCTTCGAAATCATTGCGACCGGCGTTCCACCGGGGCTCGGCTCCTACGTGCAATGGGATCGGAAGCTCGACGGCCGACTCGGCCAGGCGCTGATGTGCATTCACGCCATCAAGGCTGTCGGTATCGGAATCGGTCCCGAGGTTGCCGTCCGGCCCGGCTCACGGGTGCACGACGAAATCCTGCCACCATCCAGCGTCTCGACGATCGCGTCGCGTCCAACGAACAATGCTGGCGGTCTCGAAGGCGGCGTCACCAACGGTGAGGACGTTCGGGTGACCGGCTTCATGAAGCCGATCGCCACGCTGATGAACCCTCTCCGCTCGGTCGATCTCAACACGCTCACCGATGCTCCGGCCGCCATCGAACGGAGCGACGTCTGCGCGGTTCCCGCGGCTGCCGTCGTGGCCGAAGCGATGGTGTCGTATGTTCTGGCTGATGCGTTTCTCGAGAAGTTTGGCGGCGACTCGATCGAGGAAATCCGCCGCCACTACACTGCGACCGCGGATCTCCTGCGTAAGCGCTTCGCTCGCTGATGATCCGGCCGATCCTGCGCTACGGTGCAGGCGTGCTTCACGCCGCTGCCCAACCCGTTACCGAGGTTACGCCTGACATCCAGCAGCTGATCGACGACATGATCCAGACGATGTATGCGGCCCCGGGCATCGGGCTGGCGGCGACCCAGGTCGGCGTCGGCCTTCGGATCTTCGTCTGCGATGTGTCCAACGGCCGGAGCCCGGCAGACCTGCTCACGTTCATCAACCCGGAGTTCGTCGAGCGAAGCGGTATGCAACTCGAAGAGGAAGGGTGCCTCAGCATTCCAGGGTTCAATGCGACGGTGGCGCGTCCGTCCCACGCGATTGTGAAGGGACTGAATCGGGCCGGCGAGCCGCAGATCGTCGAGGGCAACGGGTTGCTCGCACGCTGCTTTCAGCACGAAATGGATCATCTCGAAGGAACGCTGTTCGTCGATCGACTTCGCGGCCTGCAGAAGGATCTGATCCTCCGGAAAGTTCGCAAGCTGACGCGCTCCGGAAAATGGTGATCGTGTTCTTCGGCACGCCGCAGTTTGCCGTGCCGACGCTCGAAGCCCTGATCGCGTCCCGCCATCGAGTCGCCCTGGTCGTTACGCAGCCGGACCGACGGCGGGGGCGGGGGCAAAAGGTGACCGACGCGCCAGTCAAAGCTGCCGCGCTCGAGCATGGCATTCCGGTGTATCAGCCGGAGCGCTTGCGCGATCCTGCCGTAACCGGCGTGCTCCGCCAGCATGAGCCCGATGTCGGCGTCGTCGCGGCGTATGGAAAGCTCATTCCTGCGGATCTTCTGCGACTACCGCGCCGGGGGATGCTCAATGTGCATGCGTCGTTGTTGCCGAAGTATCGCGGTGCCGCGCCGGTGCATCGCGCGATCATCAATGGGGAGAAGGAGACCGGTGTCACGATCATGCAGATGGTCGAGGCGCTGGACGCCGGAGACATGCTCGCGACGACCGCTCTGCCAATCGGCGCCGACGCGACGAGCGACGAGATCGAACGCGCGCTCGCACAAAGCGGTGCCCGCCTGTTGCTGGACACACTCGATCGCCTTGACTCCGGCGCTATTCGTGCAACACCCCAGGACCACGCCTCGTCAACCTATGCGGCTCGATTGACGAAGGAAGAAGGAGTCGTCGATTGGGCGCTTTCGGCTCAACAGATCCACAACCGAGTCCGTGGGCTGTACCCGTGGCCGCACGCCTATTCGTTTCTCGATGGCACGCGCCTCGTCATCTTGAAAACACGACTCGATGACATGCGGGTCCGTCCGGGCGCGGACACTCCGGCAAGGGACGCGACCGCGGTCGACGATGTCCCCGGCACGATCGTCGCCATCGGTCGCGACGCGATCACCGTCGCGACTGGCGACGGTCTCATTCTGATCACTGAAGTGCAGCCAGATGGACGACGGCCGATGGCTGCGCGCGACTATCTGGCGGGCCGACCACTACAACCGGGAGCGAAGTTCGGACCGTGATTGCTCCCGCGCGGACGGCAGCACTGCGAGGGCTACGCGCAGTGGCCGCGCACCGCCTGGACCTCCCCGCCGCGCTCGCGCAGGCCCGCACCCAACTCACGGACGAACGCGATCGCGCGCTTGCCTTCGAAATCATCACCGGGTCCCTCCGCTGGCAACGGAGCCTCGACCATGTGATCGGCCACTTCGCGAACCGCCCAACCTCCCAGCTGGACCTGGAAGTCCTGCTGATTCTGCGGTTGAGCCTTTATCAGCTGCTTCACCTCGATCGCGTTCCGGCGTCGGCGGTCGTCGACGATGCGGTGGATCTGACCCGCGGCGCAAAGAAGCAGAGCGCCACCGGCTTCGTAAATGCGGTGCTGCGGTCGACTCTCCGGAATCGGCAGCGTCTGCCGCTTCCAGGACGACCCGACGACCCCGTCGAACGCGAACGCGCGCTGAGATACCTGGGTGTCACACACTCGCATCCCGACTGGCTCGCCGCGCGCTGGCTCGCGCGCTACGGCTTCCACGATGCGGAGCGGTGGGTCCGCTTCAACAACGAGACGCCGCCTCTCACGATCCGTGCGAATCGCCTGCGGGTGACACGCGACCAGCTTGCCGCGTCCCTTGCTCGTGACGACGTTGCCACCGCGCCGACGCAGTTTGCGCCGGACGGTCTGATCGTTCGTTCCGGAAACCCACTTCGCCTGCTCGCTGAGAGTGCTGAAGGTGGACCGTACAAGAGCTTGTTCTTCGTCCAGGACGAGGCGTCGCAACTGGTCTCACACGTTGTCGATCCACAGCCCGGCGAGCGGGTGCTCGACCTCTGTGCGTCGCCTGGTGGGAAGACGACCGCCATGGCCGCGTCCATGGCCGGCAAGGGCGTCGTCATCGCCGCGGATGTGCGGCCACGCCGAATCAGGACGCTCGCGCAGACGATCGAGACCAGCGGCGCCGGGAACGTCCGCGTGATGCAGGTTCCGCAGTCGGGGTCGCTCCCCTTCACGCCGGCGTTCGATCGCATCCTCGTTGATGCGCCCTGTTCAGGCCTCGGCACGATCAGGCGCGATCCCGACATCCGGTGGCGCCGCCAGGAGGGTGACCTGCCGGCACTCGCGGCGCGTCAACTGGAACTCCTGCGCCGTGCGGCGGACGTTCTCGCGCCTGGCGGTCGGCTCGTCTACGCGACCTGCTCCAGCGAGCCTGAGGAAAACGAAGCAGTCGTTGAGCTGTTTCTGGACGAGCAGCACGCATTCACGCTGCTCGATCTTCGCCGCTCTTCACCGATCCTCGACCCGCTCATCGACGACCGCGGCATGATGCGCACCCTGCCATTCGCACACGGCCTGGAGGCGTTCTTTGCAGCAGCGCTCGTGCGGCGCTGACGGGCAGCCCACGGGTACGTG
Source organism: Vicinamibacterales bacterium (assembly GCA_035647075.1). GTDB lineage: Bacteria > Acidobacteriota > Vicinamibacteria > Vicinamibacterales > UBA2999 > Gp6-AA40. The sequence goes on from DASROF010000112.1 coordinate 10,397, forward strand.
GTACGATACGAACGTCAATGCGCCTCGGCACTCGCGTCTGGGGTATCGGAAAATTCCTCATCCTCGTCGGCGCCCTCGGCCTGACATTCCTCATTTTTTTCGGGCTCGCGATGCGGATCGCGCTCCGCGCGCGTGAGGTCGAAGTGCCGTCACTTGCCGGTAAGACCGTCAGCGATGCCACTCTGATCGCCGCGGCGATCGGCCTGGGTGTGCGAGTGGACGACAACCATCGCTCGGACGAGAAGATCGCCGCCGGCCGGATCATGCAGCAGGACCCGCCGGCGGGTGCGAGGGCACGTCGCCAACGCACGGTTCGCGTCTGGGTCAGTTCCGGTGCACGGGTGATTGTTGTGCCGCCCCTCGTGGGGCAGACCGATCGCACGGCCCGCATCCGGCTCGAACAGGATGGCATCGAAGTGGCGTCGACTACCGAGGTTCGATCGCCGGACTATCCTGCCGACGCGGTGGTCGCCCAGGATCCCCCCGGACAATCACGGGCACCGCGCGTCTCGTTGCTCGTCAATCGCGGTGAAGAAGCCACGACATATGTCATGCCCGACGTGATCGGCACGGAAGCGGATCGTGCCGCCGCCCTGCTTCGCTCACGCGGCTTTCGCGTTGCCATCGTCGGCTCACAGCCGTATCCGGGCGTTCCGGCGGGAACGGTCGTGAAACAAACGCCCGCCGGCGGCTTCCGCGTTGGCAGCAGCGATTCGATTTCCCTGGAGGTCAGCCGGTGACGACGTCTCAGCCGACCGTGTGGATCGCACCGTCGATTCTATCCGCCGACTTTGCCGCCCTCGGCCGTGACATCGCTGCGGTCGAACGAGGTGGCGCCGATCTGATCCATGTTGACGTGATGGACGGGCACTTTGTCCCCAACATCACGATCGGCCCCCCGGTGGTTCGGGCGATCAAGCGCATCGCCACGCGGCCGCTCGACGTGCATCTGATGATCGAGGATCCCGATCGCTATATTCGAGATTTCGCCGACGCGGGGGCCAGCATGATCTCGGTCCATGTCGAGGTTCTTCCACACCTGCACCGCACGATCGGTTTCATCAAGGGGCTTGGCCTCAAGGCTGGCGCGGTCATCAATCCATCGACTCCGATCACCGCAGTGGCAGACGTCGCGAGAGATCTCGACGTTGTACTCGTGATGTCGGTGAATCCCGGTTTCGGGGGGCAGTCGTTCATCCCGCACAGCCTCGATAAGGTTCGCCGCCTGAAGACGCTGTTGATCGAAGCGGGATCCGCCGCGCACATCGAAATCGACGGCGGCGTGGACAGCTCCAACGTCGCCGATATCGTCGCTGCCGGCGCGACAATCCTCGTCGCAGGTAATGCGATCTTCGGCGCGTCGGATCCGGAGGCGGCGACGCGGAGCCTCCGTGCATCCGCGAACAATGCGGCCGGTGGCGGCACGCGGGTGTGACGGCGTCTGCGGTCCGTAGCTCCCGCATCCGCGTGCGCTATGCGGAAACGGACCAGATGGGCGTGGTTTATTACGCGAACTATCTCGTGTGGTTCGAGGTCGGGAGAAGCGATTGGCTGCGCGAGTCCGGCTGGACCTACCGGACGATGGAAGAAGGCGGCGTCTCCCTTCCGGTGATCGAGGCGCACACCGAGTACCGCCGCGCCGCCCGCTACGACGATGAGCTTGAGATTCGCACTGGGGCAACGCTGATGTCGCCGGTTCGAGTGCGGTTTGACTACGAGATCTGGCGGACCGGCGAGGATGCGCCCCTGGCCACCGGGCATACCATCCACGCGGCGATGGACCGACGGGGCCGTCCCTGCCGCCTCCCTCCGGCCGTGAGGGAGCTGCTGTCGTCTATGTCAGAATAGAGGTTTCATCCTGGTACTGACCTTCATCTCTGAATGATTCGACATTTCGTTCGGCTCGGCGCGCTCACCGGCGCGCTCCTGGTGGTGGCGTCATGCGCCTCCAAGGACGTGATCCCGCAAAACGTCGCGAACCCCGACCGGTTCCTGTTCGATCGCGGCGAAGCATCGCTCAAGAAAGGGAAGTGGATCGAAGCTCGCGAGTACTTCAAGCAAGTCTTCGATAACTATCCGCAGAGCCCCCTGCGCCCGGAAGCCAAGCTCGGCATCGCCGACACCTACCTCGGAGAGAAGTCCTCCGAGTCGCTGGTACTGGCCGACAGCGAGTATCGGGAGTTCCTCACCTACTACCCCCGTCATGCGCGTGCCGATTATGCGCAGTACAAGCTGGCCATGACGTACTTCCAGCAGATGAAGGGCCCGGCGCGCGACCAGACGGCGACGCGCGAGGCGCTGACGGAGTTCCAGGCCTTCTTCGATCGTTTTCCCGACAGCCCGCTGACGCCCGACGTGCGGAAGAACTGGCGCATCGCCCGCGACCGGCTGAGCGACAGCGAGCTGGCGGTCGCGCAGACCTACCTGCGCATCGGCGTCCTGCGCGGAGCCGGGGCTCGGCTGCAGGGCATCCTCAAAGACGACCCGAACTTCACCAACCGCGATGCGGTGTATTTCGAACTGGCGGAGCTTTACCTCAGAACCGATAACAAGACAGGAAAAGCACAAGCGCTTCCCTATTTCCAGCGCATCGTTGACGAGTTCACAACGAGCGAGTACCTGGAGCGGGCCCAGAAGCGGCTGAAAGAGCTGAACGTCAAGTAGTTATCGCGGAGAGGGGTAATGACCAGACTGTCGGTGTTCCTGGGTACGGGCGCATGCGTGCTCGCAACCGCACTTCCTGTCTTTGCACAACGCGGACCCGCCCCGGCTCCGCAAACCCTGCCGGCGGACGTGATGTCGCTGGCCTGCGCGCCGGCCCTTGCCTATGAGGCGCCCGCGGTCGCGTTGCGTATCAGCGGTGGCCAGGAATCGGTACAGCGCCAGATCCACGCACCGGGCGACCTGGTCACGATCAACGCGGGCACCCGGGATGGCATCACGGTCGGGCAGGAGTTCTATACCCGACGCGTAATGAAGAGCGGCGACGGCGGTCTCAGCCACACCAATCCCGGGACGATTCGTACGAGCGGCTGGATCCGCGTATGGGCCGTGGACGAGGACATGTCGCTCGCGACAATCACGCATGCCTGCGAGACCGTGGATCCGGGCGATTACCTCGAGCCATTCGTCGCGCCGACCGTGCCTCTGCCGTCGGAGCAGACCGGGCCTCCTGAACGGGGCAACTACGGTCTCGTGCTCTCCGGTCAGGACCGTCGGACCGAGTTCGGCCGCGGCGACTATCTCCTGATCAACCGCGGCAGCAGCCAGGGCGTCGCTCCGGGCGCCCGCTTCGTCGTCTATCACGACAAGAAGTCGCCGGGAAATTTCCTGTTCCAGATTGCCGAGGCCGTGGCCGTGGACGTCAAACCTGACACGTCGACCCTGCACGTCCTGAGCGCGATTGATGCGATCGCGACAGGCGACTACGTCGGCATGCGGAAGTAACCGGTCAGTTCACGCTTCCCGGTTCTCTGTGCCTAGTTCGTGTTCGTAGTTCGTGTTCTGGGTTCGACGTGCGTGGTTCGACGCTCGGCTTCGCGACGTTCGCGGATGATGTTCACGTCGGTCACTCGCGCGTTGACCAGACGCTGGAACCGGCGGTAATAGTCGACAGCGGAGACGATCGCCGCTGCCATCACGACCCACAGCGCCGCGTACCCGACCGGCGCCAGTGCGGGAATCGGACCCCATCCGACGATCAGCAGCAGGATAGCGGTCACCTGCGATCCCATCTTGATCTTGCCGAGCGGCGACGCCGGTATCGTGATCCCGCGCGAGTACGCCAGACTGCGCAGCGCGGTGATCGCGAACTCCCGTCCGATGATGATCGCGACCATCCATGCCGGCGCCAGGTTCAATTGGACGAGCGAGATGAACGCCGCCGACGTCAGCAGCTTGTCGGCAATCGGATCGAGGATCTGGCCGAGCCATGTGACCTGGCGGCGTCTGCGGGCCAGATAACCGTCGAGCCAGTCGGTGAGCGACGCGATGCCGAAAATCGCGGCTGCGACAAACTCCTTCGGCACGCCGGCGATCCGGCTGCCTTCGAATTCCGTCAGCAACACGACGACCAGCAGCGGAACGAGCACCATCCGCGCGATGGTCAGACTGTTCGGTAAGTTCATGATTCCGGGGACGTTGTGATTTTACAGTAAAATCGAGGTTTGTCATGAAGGCGATCCTTCTCGCCGGAGGGAAGGGCACGCGATTGCGTCCCCTCACCATCCACACGCCGAAACCAATCGTTCCGATCTTCAGTCGGCCGTTTCTGCACTATCAGATCGATCTGCTGAAGCAGGTGCCGGAGATTGACGAGGTCATCCTCAGCCTGAACTATCAGCCGCGCCGCATTGAAGAAATCTTCGGCGACGGTTCGGACGCAGGCATTTCGATCCGGTATGTCGTCGAACCGGCGCCTCTTGGGACCGCCGGCGCGGTTCGGTATGCCGGCGACAACCTCACCGAGTCCGTGGTCGTCTTCAATGGTGACGTGCTGACCCAGATCGACCTCGGCGCAGTACTTCAGCTGCATCGTGAGCGTCAGGCCAAGGCGACTATCGTACTGACGCCGGTCGAGAACCCAACCGCGTATGGGCTGGTGGAAACCGACGCCACCGGCAACGTCACGCGGTTCCTCGAGAAGCCGAACCCCGACGAGATCACGACCAACAACATCAATGCCGGGATCTACGTGCTCGAGCCCGACACCTTCGACCGGATTCCGAAGGACGTGTCCTGGTCGATCGAGCGGAGCTACTTTCCATCGCTCATCGAGCGCGGCGAGACATTTGTCGCCTACGTGTACGACGGGTACTGGATCGATATCGGCACCCCGGACAAATACACTCAGGTGCATCGCGACATCATGGACGGTAAATACGCCGCGACTCCATTCCGGGGGCTGCCACGCGGGCACGCGGCCGTCGCGGCGGACGCCCGGGTCGAGCCAGGGGCAACGATTGACGGTCCGTGCTTCATCGACGAAGGCGTGACGATCAAGGCAGGCGCGCGTGTCGGCCCGTACTCTGTCATCGGCCGGCAGTCGCAGGTGGACGAGAATGCAATCGTCGAAGGCGCGATCATCTGGCCGAACTGCCGGATCAGTCGTGATGCCGTGATTCGCAATGCGATCGTCGGTCGCAACTGCCATGTCGGGCGCAACGTCACGCTCGACCATGGCGCCGTCCTCGGCGACAAAACGACGTTGACCGATTTCACACGGGCATGAACATCAATCCGGATATCTTCAAGGCGTACGACATCCGCGGCCTCTACCCTGCTGAACTCAACGAAGAAATCGCGCGCCAGATCGGGCGTGGATTTGCCGCCTATCTCCAGCCGAAGGCCATCGCGGTCTCTCGCGACATGCGGGTCTCGTCGCCGGCGATTGCTGCCGCGTTTATCGACGGCGTCCTGATGCAGGGCGTTGACGTGATCGACTACGGGATGCTCGGCACTGACCAGTTGTACTTCGCCGTCGTCGAGGATGGGCTGGACGGTGGCGCGCAGATTACCGCCTCCCACAACCCCGGCAGATACAACGGCATCAAGATGGTCCGGAGTGGAGCGCTCCCGCTCAGCGGTGACGCAGGCATCGGCGACATCCGTGACATGCTCGCGGGCGCGCGGCTTCCGGCGCCCGCAGCGAAGCCGGGATCGCTCACGAAACGCGAGGTGCTCCCCCGCTACGTGGAAAAGGTGCTCTCGTTCATCGACACCACGTCGATCAAGCCGTTCAACGTCGTTCTGGACGCGGGAAGCGGCATGGCCGGTCTCGTGGCGCCGCGACTCTTCGAGCGCCTGCCGTGCAAGGTCACCGCGCTCTGTTTCACCATCGACGGCACCTTCCCCACCCACGAAGCCAACCCGCTGCTCGAAGAAAACCGGCGCGACATCACCGAGGAAGTCGTCCGGCAGAAGGCGGACATCGGTATTGCATGGGATGGAGACGCCGACCGCTGCTTCTTCATTGACGGGAGCGGGGAATTCATTTCCGGCGATTTCGTCACTGCGCTCCTGGCCGAGGCGTTCCTGCTGAAGAACCCCGGCGCGACAGTAATCTACGATCTTCGCGCGAGTCATGCCGTCCGTGACACCGCGGCGCGCCATGGCGGCAAAGCCTTGATGAACCGCGTCGGGCACGCGTTTATCAAACAACGGATGCGCCAGGAGGACGGCATCTTCGCGGGCGAGGTGACCGGCCACTACTACTTCCGCGATTTCTACTACGCGGACAACGGCTTCATCCCGGCCCTCCTGATTCTCGAACTGATGTCGAAAAAGAATCAGTCGCTGCGCGACTTGCTCGCGCCGTATCGCGAGCGCTACTTCATCTCAGGAGAGATCAACACGAAACTCGGCAGCATGAGCGAGGTGCCGGAAAAGCTCGCGGCGATCGAAGCCCGCTACAAGGACGCCGAGATCGCGCTGATGGACGGCGTGTCAGTAGACTACCCAGACTGGCACTTCAACGTGCGGGCGTCGAATACGGAGCCGTTGCTCCGGCTGAATCTCGAGGCGGCAACGCCGGAAATGATGGAGAAACGCCGCGACGAAGTGCTGCAGGTGATTCGCGGGTAAAATACCCTCACCTACCGGACGCGGGAGTAGTTCAGCGGTAGAACGCGAGCTTCCCAAGCTCGATGTCGCGGGTTCGATCCCCGTCTCCCGCTCCAATCTTCGCTCACGTCCCGACGTTCTACCGCCGTCTTGTAGATTCCGTAATGCAGGACGATGTCGAGATTGGCGCGAGTCAAGCCGATTGTGCACCCATAACCAGCCAATCTGGACTGCAGCACAGACGACGATGAGCGCGAGTACGCTGCCCACCACGTAAGGCGACACCGCTCAACTCGCCAGCAGACAGGTTGAGCATCAGGGAGATGAACCGCAGGTAGTCGGACGCCGGCGTCCACGGAAAGCGATAGTTCTCCACCGCCGGCTGGAACACGTAGCCTCTCATGAAAAGCGCCCAGCCGCCGGCGCTCACTACGAGACCCGCCAGCGCCAGCCACACGCGACGCTCGCATCGTGGAGCCGGATGGGGTTCACCCTGGAAAAGCGGGCGATAGAACTCCCACTGATCCCAGAACATCACGTTGGGCTGAAAGCGCGCCACCATGACAATCCAATTGACGTACAGAAGCGCGCACAACACCCAGATGACTCGAACAGCCCTGCGAGCGTGGTCAGGCAGGTGGTCTTTCACCTAAAGCCTATCGAATCGACATCCCGGCACTGACGGCAAAGACGCTGACCCGGGGTGTCACATCCCCGCCCGCCATTTGATGCGCGCGCAGGTCGATGCTGAACGCCACTCGCGGCTTGATGAACCAGCGCGCCCCGCCGCCGAAGTTCAGTGACCGCCGCAGGCCGGATTCCTCCGTCCCCGGCGACGCGTCCGTCGCCTCAGTGTTCACGCTGCCGATGCCGAGGCCTGCGCTGAGGTAGCTCCAGCCGTCCCGGGAGCCGAAGTTGAAGGAGATTTGCGGGGCGATGACTCGCATGGTCAACGACAGACGCTGACCGACAGTGGCGGAACCCTCCTGAGTACTTGCAGGCGCGGTCGTGGTCGCGCGGACGAACATGACGCCGCCACCCAGGCCCACGCGGGCAGGCCCAACATCGAACAGGTACACGTGCCCGCCCACGTCGGCGCCGAAGCCACGGCTTGGAACGACGGTTGGTGTCAGCGTCGGATAGAAGCTGGCATCCGTGGGGACCGCACTGGTGACGCCGCGAACGTCCAGCACCCACGGCCCCGGCGGTGAGGTCGTCTGTCCCGCAGCCGGAACCGCGATCAGGATCGCCGTCGCTGCCCCCCAGGCCGCCGCCCGAAGCACTACTTCGCGCTCGTCTTTCGACGTTCGGCCCAGTACTTGCGCATGCGCTCAGATACTTCCTTGCGCTGCGCGGCGCTCATCGCCGGACGGCGGCGTTTCCGTGCGCCGCCCGCTTTCGCGCCCTGACCGCTGCCACGCCGTCCGCCGAACAGCTCGGGGAATTCGGCTCGTATCGCCGACTCCTCCTCACGTAGCTGCTCGAGCCTGGCGACGGCTCCGAGACGCGCCAGCCGACGCAGTTGTTCCTGGTTCAGATTAGCCACGTATGACTCCTCAGCCGACCTGCGGTCAGCCTTTCCCTAATAGCCCTTGCTGGTGGGGACCGGCTTCTCGCCCCTCGACTCCTGCACGATCCGCACGCCCGCGCTCGCGCCGATTCGTGTCGCGCCCGCCGCCACCATCGCCTGCAATCCTTCGAGGTCGCGCACGCCGCCGGCGGCCTTCACGCCCATCTCCGCTCCGACTACCCGGCGCATCAAGGCTACATCGGCCACGGTCGCGCCCCCCGGCCCGAATCCGGTTGACGTCTTCACGAAGTCCGCGCCAGCGGCCTTCGCCACCGTGCATGCGGCGATCTTCTCCTCGTCACTGAGCAGCGCGGCCTCGATGATCACCTTGCTGAGGGCACCAACTTCTCGGCAGGGGACGCTCACCGCTTCGATGTCTCGTTCAACGAGACGGAGGTCTCCGGATTTGAGCGCGCCGACGTTGATGACCATGTCGATCTCGCGCGCGCCGTCGAAGAGCGCCCGCCGGGTCTCATAATGCTTCGCATCCGCCGTCGTCGCGCCCAGCGGGAACCCGACTACGGAGCAGACCCGCACCGGAGTCTCGCGCAACAACCGCGCACAGTCGGCGACCCAGGTCGGATTGACGCACACGCTCGCAAAGCCGTACTCCGCCGCCTCACGGCACAGCGCTTCGATGTCCCTGCGTGTCGCATCCGGCTTCAACAACGTGTGGTCGATCATCGACGCCACGCCTGCGGCCGCACCGCCGCTGGCGTGAATGCCCAGCCGGGTCGCACCGGCTTCGATCACTCCCCGCAGGCGGTCCGGGCAGCATTCATACAGGAGCGCATGGCAGTCGCAACGCCGTGGAGGCGTCCGCGCCGCAGCCGCCAGTTCCTCGACGATGATGTCAACCAGGCGTTGAAGGTCGGCTCGTTCCATCAGGTCCGTGGTCGGGTTTCGAGTTCACGGATCTTGGCCAGCCGGCGGATGTAGCGCGGCTCTCGCATCGGCGTGGCCAGGAATGTATCGACGATGGGCAGGGTCTCCTCCGCGGTGACGAGCGTCGATCCGAGGGCGAGCACGTTCGCACCGTTGTGCTGACGCGCGTAGCGCGCCAGCGTCTCATTCAGACACATCGCTGCGCGGGCTCCGCGAATCTTATTGGCAGCGATCGTCGACCCCAGACCGGATCCGTCGATCACAATCGCGGCGTCGGCCTCCCCCCGCGCCACGGCCAGTGCCGCCGCTGACGCCGTGTCCGGATAATCAACCGGATCGCTGGTCGTGGTCCCCAGGTCGTGAACGGCAACGCCTCGCCCGCGCAGGTGCGCGATGATGGCACGCTTCAGCGCCAGCGAGGTGTGATCGCCTGCGATCGCGACTGTTCGGATATCGGCGCGCGGCGCAAGGCTCGACGCGTCCTCGGTCGCCCCTTCGCTCGTGACGGCGATGCGGCGTGCGTTCAATGTGTCCTGCGCGAGCGGTGTAATGTGGCCTCCCGCGACGAGGACGATCGTGGTTCCCGGTTCCAGCACACGGGCGTCCGCCTCAGTGATCATCTGAAACCGCTTCACGCCGCGCTATGTTACCCTCGCGCCAATGACCGCTCAAGGCGTGCAGGACGTGCAAGCGCTCATTTCAGCCGCGGACATTCAAGCGCGCGTGCAGGCGCTCGCTGGTGAGATACGACGTGACCATCCTCACGGCGTCCACCTCGTTTGCGTGCTGAAGGGGGCATTCGTGTTCTTATCCGATCTCTCGCGCGCACTGGCGAACGGCGTGACGCTCGATTTCATCGCCGTGTCCAGCTACGGCCAGGGATCCACGTCATCGGGACAGGTCCAGCTCCTGAAAGACCTCGACTCGCCGATCGAAGGACGGGACGTCGTCATCGTCGAAGACATCGTCGACACAGGCCTCACGCTCACCTATCTGCAGGAGATTCTTCGCGCGCGGTCGCCGCGAACGTTGCGGACCGCCTGCCTCTTGAGCAAGCCGTCGCGGCGGAAGGTCGACGTGGTGGTGGAGTACGTGGGCTTCAGCATCGAAGATGAATTCGTCGTGGGCTACGGACTCGATTACGCCGAGCGCTACAGAAACCTTCCGTATATCGGCGTCATCGCGGTTTAGAGGGATCCGGTACGTCCACAGCCGACTCCGTGCGAACCTCGAATCGCCGGAACTTCGAGTACTTCGCGGTGCCGATGAAGTCGTCGCTTCCGCGCGGCACCTCGTCGCGCATTTCGACCGGCACACGAAGATTCAGGCCAGGGTCGGGCGCAAAGGTGGTCGTGGTGATTTCGGCCCGTCCGCCGAATCCAGACTGCAGTTCGGTCTTATAGATTTCCCCGGTCGTTTCCGACACCCAGGCCCTCGATTGTTTCGATGTCCGCCCTCGTCCGGGCATTGGCAAGAGGTCGATTTCCCTGATATCAGCACCCAGGTCCTTCGCCGTATCGCCAAGCGAGATGCGGAAGCCGCCCTGGTATTCAGGCTGCAGGTAGCCGACGACGGTCAACGGATCCATGAGGCGGCCGTTGTCGACGCTGAGTCGCAAGCCATCACGGTGAATCTCCTGCGCCCGCTTGGCGGCGTTGTTGAATGGCTGCAGGAACAGCTTCGTGATCCGGTCCTGTTTATCTCGAACAGCCTTGCCGTCCACCTCCCGCACGTCTCTGAACACCATGACGACCTCCGGCCGGCCCGGATAGCCGACAAGGAGGAAATCCGACTTCAGGTGTCGCTTCCTGGACCCGATCGTGAAGCGCTGGTCGTACTCCTCTTCGGACACAACGTTGCTGAACTCGCTGATGAAGCGGCGGGCATACGCTGCCACCCGCCGAGCCAGCTCCCCGACTTCAGCCTCCTGTGTCTGCACTACCGGCGACGCGCACAGTTCCAGAACACTGATCGCAATCAAAACAACTACCAGACGCATCGGCTATCGCACTGCTCCCCGGACTCTGTCCGCCCACGCACGAGCGTCGCGAAGCACTTGAGCCTCGTCCAATGTCAGTACCTTCTTCTCCCGCATCAGAATCCGGCCGTTCACGATCGTCGTACGAACATCATCGCCGCGAGACACATACACGAGGTGCGATACAGGATCATACATGGGGGTCTGACGTGCTCCGGAGACGTCGACCAGGATCAGGTCGGCGCGCTTCCCTGTCTCGAGCGAACCGATCCGCGACTCCATCCCGAGCGCCCGCGCGCCGCGAATCGTCGCCATCTCCAGCGCCGTCTTCGCGCTGACCGCTCGAGGATCCGCCGACTGCAACTTGTGCAGCAGCGACGCCATTCGCATCGCCTCGAACATGTCGAGATCGTTGTTGCTGGCGGCGCCGTCGGTCCCGAGACCAATCGCGGCATCGGCGCGCAGATATGCCGGCACCGGCGCGGTTCCGCTTGCCAGCTTCATGTTGCTCTCCGGATTGTGCGAGATGCCGACGTGTCGCATGGTCAGCAGCGCGATATCAGGCTCGGTGACCCAGACTCCGTGCGCAGCGAGGACGCCGGGCCCGAGAAAGCCGAGGCTCTCGAGGTAACCGACCGGAGACAGCTTGAACTGCGTTTCCGCGTTCTTCGCCTCGTCTTGCGTCTCGGCCAGATGAATCAGCGTCGGCACGTTATGACGGCGCGACAAATCCCGCGCGGCGCGCAGGCTGGCTGCGTCGAGGGTGTAAATCGCGTGCGGTGCAACGGCAGGCGTGATCAGGGAGTCGTTCTTGAAGGCGGTGATGAACTTCTCGGCCCGGGCGAGGGCGTCGGCGGGCGTCTTGGCATCCGCGACAGGGAACTGAATGATCGTCTGGCCCAGCACGCCACGGAGGCCCGCGGCCTTCGTCTCCTTCGCGATCTCCTCCTCGAAGTAGTACATGTCGGCGTAGGTCGTCGTGCCCGACTCGATCATTTCGAGCGCCGCCAGGCGCGTGCCCGCCCGGACGAACTCCGGTGAGACGGTCTTCGCCTCTGCCGGGAAGATGTACTTCTCCAGCCACTCCGACAACGCGAGATCGTCCGCGAGTCCGCGAAACAACACCATCGGCGCGTGTGTATGGGTATTAATAAGGCCGGGGAGAACAATCTCGCCGGCGGCGTCCACGCGTTCGCGTGCACGGAAGCGGGCGGTAATATCGGGGGTCGGTCCCACGGCGACGATGTCGGTGCCGTCGATCGCCACGGCGCCGTTCTGAATGACCTGACGCGCCGGGTTCATGGTCACGACGATCCCGTTCGTCACGATGACGGACACTTCACGGGAACCCGACTGCGCGAACAGGACGGCGACAAGCGCCGCCGCAACGAGGGCAAAGATCAGCAGACGAACCTTCATATCTGGATAGTAGGTCGACCTCTACCATTTAGAATAGGCGCGTGCTGAAGGTTGTCGAACACCCGCTCGTCCAGGATGCCCTCGCGGAACTGCGCGACGCGAAAACCGCTCCGCCGGCATTCCGGCGCGCGGCAAATCGCATCAGCGTGCTGCTTGCTGCGGAGGCGCTGCGCGACGTTCCGGTCTCCCCTGCTGTCGTCACGACGCCGCTCGGACCGGCAGATGGACGCGTGGTCGACACCGACGTCGTCGTCGTGCCCGTGCTGAGGGCGGGACTCGGAATGCTCGACGCAGTGCTGGAGCTTCTGCCGACGGCCCGCGTCGGCCACATCGGCCTGCAGCGGGACGAGGCCACCGCAATCGCGTCCCGGTATTACTCGAAGCTTCCGCCGAACCTCATGGACAGCTTCGTTTTGATGATCGATCCGATGCTCGCCACCGGCGGCAGTGCCGCTGCCGCCATCGATCTCATCAAGGCAGCCGGTGCGAAAACGATTCGGATGATCTGCATCGTGTCGGCGCCGGAAGGAGTGAGGCTCCTGGAGAGCCGCCACCCCGATGTGGTGATCTACACTCCGGTGATCGATCGCGAGCTCAACTCGCACAAGTTCATCGTTCCCGGGCTCGGTGACTTCGGCGATCGCCTGTACGGCACGAACTGACGAGCCGCTGAGCTCCACGCCCGGCTATGGAGAAGATGATGCTTTCACGTCGCGAATGGCTGTCACTGACGCTGGCAACGGGCGCTGCAGCAGCGCTTGACCGCACCTGGGTGGCCGCGCAGCAGCCGCTGATCACGCGGGGCGTGCCAGCCAGCGGCGAACGCCTCCCCATCGTTGGCCTCGGCAGTTCCGCAACGTTCTCGCAAGTCGCGCGCGGATCCGATGTGACGGCCGTGAGTGAGGTGATGACCGCACTCATCAGCGGTGGCGGCACGGTATTCGACACCGCGCCCGGCTACGGCGCCTCTGAAGAAGTGGCCGGCCGCGTCGCCGCAACCCTCTCGTATACAGACAGGATTTTCTGGGCGACGAAAGTCAACGTCGCTGGCTTCGGCGCGGGCGCAGCGAATCCGGCGGCCGCGCGCTCACAGATTGATCAGTCGTTCGCACGCCTGAAGAAGGGCAGGATTGACCTGATTCAGGTTCATAACCTTGGCGACGTGCCGACGCAGCTGGCGATTCTCAAGGAGTTCAAACAACAGGGTCGCATCCGCTACATTGGCGTAACGACCACCTTCGATCAGCAGTATCCGCAGATCGTCGAGATCATGAAACGCGAACCGGTCGACTTCATCGGTGTGGACTACGCCGTCGACGCCCGCGAGGTTGAAGACACAATCCTGCCGGTGGCCCAGGAGCGCAAGATCGGCGTGCTCTCCTACCAGCCGTTCGGCCGGACACGGTTGTGGAACCGGGTCGGCAATCAGCCCGTTCCGGACTACGCCAAAGAGTTCGACGCCACGACCTGGGCGCAGTTCTTCATCAAGTTCGTCGCCAGCCACCCGGCGATTACGGTCGTCACACCGGCCACGAGCCAGGCCAAGAACATGGCCGACAATCTGGGCGGAGGTCGAGGCCGGCTTCCGGACGCAGCCATGCGCAAGCGGATGATCGCCACGATCGACGCGCTCCCCGGCGGCCGATAGGCGATTCTGGATCCTGACCGTTCGTCCTGCTTACATCCTCGTCGGAGCCGGTCGAGTCCTGAAATCGGCCGGACATTGACCAGCAGAGATTTGGCCCGATTCGTCCTCATGTGTGCTGGCAGAGGCTTCGCACACATGAGCTGCGAATGGGTTACGTGTTTCTGCTCGCGATTGCGCTCACGATTGCCTACCGATCGACGACGGCGGTTGAGCGCCGGAAGTACCTGTTTGCCGTCCTGAAGCAGATCGATCTGTTGTGGCTTCGCATCCAGGGATGGTGGCGTGAGCTGGAACCGTTTCGCTCCGCCCTCCGCGAGCGAACCCGGATTGCCCCGGTCACTCCAGTCATCGCCATTCTGAACGTCGCGATCTTTATCGGCATCGCTTTTCACCCCCACCTGCTGGACGATCCGGATCCGCTCGTGTCATGGGGTGCGAGCTTCGGACCGCGAACCGCCAACGGCGAGTGGTGGCGCCTGATCACCACCTTGTTCGTTCACGTCAGCGTGGTCGATTTGCTCGTGAATCTCCTGGCGCTGGTGCCCCTCGGCCTGCTGCTGGAACGAATCGTCGGCCCTCTCGCGTTCGGTGCGGTCTATCTGACGTCAGGGCTGTTTGCGAGCCTGTTCAGCCTGTCCGTCTATCCCATTGCCGTCAGCGTCGGCCCAGCGGGCGCCGTCGCCGGAGTGTACGCGTTCATGCTCGCCGTTTCCCTTTGGGGAATCAGCCAGCGCCCGCGCCTCATCTTGCCGCTCATCACGATAAAGGGTCTCGGTATCTGTAGTGGGCTGTTCCTGGCCTATGCCTGGTTAACGGGCGCGGCTGCCGTGGTGGTTGTCGGCGCTGCCGCCGGACTCTTCGCAGGCCTGATTGTCGCGCGCGGCGTCAACACGCGCCGTACGCCGGCCGTCCGCATGGCTGCAACGGTCGCCACGCTGTCGTGCGTAGCCGTCGTCACCGCGGTTCCGCTGCGGGGCATTACGGACGCCAGACGTGATATCGCGGCAGTGATCGAGACAGAAGAACACACAGCCGCGGCGTTCAAAACCGCGCTCGAGGATTACACCGAAGGCCGAATGACCGAGCAGGCGCTTGCCAGCGTGATCGACCGGATCATCGTCCCGGAAATCCGTTACATGACCGAAAGGCTCGCCCTCGTTGACCAGACGATGGTGCCTCAGGAGCAGCAGCCTCCCCTCGCTGCCGCGGAGGAGTACCTGCGGCTGCGCGACGAAAGCTGGACGCTTCGCGCCAACGCGCTGCGCAGTGGAAAGATGTCGATTCTGTGGGTCGCCGACCGGAAAGAGGCCTTATCCTTAGAGGCATTCCGGCGGATCAAGCGCGGAACATCACCCGCCGGACGTCCGTAACTAACGGCAAAACTTGAGGGTTTTCGGGGGTGTGGCCTGCCCGGCCGACGCTCACGCGGGTTGACTCGCGTGAGTGGAGGTTGGTGGGCGCGGGTGGAATCGAACCACCGACCCCCCGCGTGTGAAGCGGATGCTCTACCGCTGAGCCACGCGCCCGACCGAGTGTGTAGTGCCCGTGCCGCCGACGCGCGTTGCGCGAAAGGCAGACCGGAAACTGAGTGTAACTCGACAAACCACAATCAACGAAACCAACGCTGCACCAAGGAGACCACATGACGCCCCACGCCAGATTCTTCACCCGCGCGCTCGTGCTCGCTCTGCTGCTCTGGGCGGCTCCGGCCATGGCCGGGGACGTCGACGGAAAGTGGGCCGGCACCGTATCGACTCCCGGTGGCGACCTCATGGTGGCTTACGAGTTCAAGTCGGAGGGCGGCAAGCTCACGGGCACGACGACAAGCCCGGACGGAGCAACCGTCGCCATCAAGGACGGCAAGATCGACGGCAACAAGATCGCCTTCAACGTCTCGCTGGATCTCGGCGGCATGGCGTTCGACATTGCCTACACGGGCGTCGTCACGCCGGAAGAGATCAAGCTGACGGCCGATTTCGCCGGAATGCCTTTCGAGTACTCGGTCACAAAATCCAAGTAACTCTCCGCTGGGCGGACGCCACAGGACGCCTCAGCGTGAACCGCGCTTACCGGATCGCCAGCGGATTGCCTGGCGATCCCGTCGCGCCTTTCAAGCGCAGCGGCGCAAAGATAAACGCGAACTCGTAGACGTTGTCGCGCGCGAGGTCTTCGGTCAGCAAGTTCTCGAAGATATAGATTCCGTTTTTCGCGATGAACAGCTGGTGCAGGGGAAAGGCCAGCGACGCGTCCGGATTCGGCACGACTTCGACGCTCCACGTGTCCGCCCCCGCCATCACGATTTCACGATCCACCAGGTACTGAGCTGCCTCGAGGCCGATGCCCGGGGCATTGGCGTTGAACTTCGCGTTGTCCTTGATCCAGAGCGAGCCCCAGCCGGTGTGAAAGATCACCACGTCGCCAGACCGGATGACGACGTTCTGCCGCTTCAGCGCTCCTTCGACGTCGGCGCGCGTGATCTCATACCCTCCGGCGAGCATCGGCTGGCCTTTATATGCGGCGACGTCGATCAGAACGCCGCGAGTGACGATCGCGCCGACATTCTCGATCCCGAGCTTCGTCAGTCCCTCCGCTTTCGCGAACTCGCTGCCCTTGTTGCCGTTGTAGAACAGGTCGCCGATGCCCGCATGGCCAAGGCCGTCGAACTGCGTGCCAATCTGTCCCAGCTCGCCGCTGATGATTTCGTCGTGGTAATACATCTGGTTCGCGCCGTTCGGCCCGAACACCTTCGGAATGCGCAGGCTGTAGTGCCGTGTGCCAAAGAGCGGCATCGCCGACTCATAGACGTGTCCGAGCTGATACGTCTGCCCGCGCATGATCAGGTTCCTGGCTTCGAGCACTTTCGCGGGCGTGATGCGATTCGCGGCCCCACGCTGATCGTCTGCGCCCCACTTCGAGGGATACCACTTGTCCTGCGCGACGCTCGCGCAGGCGACGAACATCACCACCAACAGGGCCACGCTCGTTCGACGCATCGATGCCTCCAGATTCGATGTAGACGTACACACAAAGAGGGCAGCCGTGAGGCTGCCCCCTTTTGCCTCGTACGGTGGCGCCAAGGCGCCGGCTACGAGGGCTTCTTCAACTGCGCAATGAGAGTCTGCAGCATCTGTGCATACTCCTCGTCGATCTGCGCAAAGATCTTCCGATACTCCTCTTCCGTGATCTTGGCCTTGCCGCCCCACTCGCCATCGAACTTATAGCTCTTCGGTCCGACGTCCACCGTGTCGAACGGCTGGTGGTCTTCGCGCTTGAATCGAAGTCCGTTCGCCCCGAGGTCCATGACGAACTGGCGCGACTGCTGATCGGACGCGCCGCTCAGGTCCATATAGACCTCTTTGAACTCCCTTTTCGTGAGCAGATCGTCCATTCGCGAGAAACTGGGGAACTTGCCTTTGACAACCAGCAGCTGCGAGCCGGAAAAATACAGCGCGCCGACATATTGATCGCCCATCTGGCGCGCGGCAATGCTGTCCAGTTTCTGCGCGTCCAGGAGCCTGCATAATTCGGCAGCCAGCGGTGCCGACTTCGATTCCTGGGCGAGCGATGGTCGAGGCGCCAGGAGAAGGCTGCCAAGCACAAGAGCGCCGATGCTGCGAACTGCGGAAGTCATGACCCCTCCTACCCTCGAAGAGGAGCGACTTGTATCACCGCCCGCGCACGGCGTCAATCATCCGTTCACCCGATAAAGAGCGAGTCCTCTTCCTCGTTGGTCGACGGCCGCCGGGCAGGCCCCGGGGCGCCCTGCCGGAAGGCCGAGAGCGCAGCGAGCAGCCCCTGCACCACGGCATAGGCTTCACGCGCGGGCGCGACGACCGTCTCCTCGACTACTGCGACCGTGTTGTTGACACGCGTCGTCAGGTCGCCGATCAACTGCTCTGCCTTTTGCGCCTGTGCGGACGCGATGCTCGCCGTCCGGGCAGCGTCGACCGACATCGACTTCAGGTTGGCGACGATCGGCTTCAGGTCGCCTTCCAGGCGCGTGACCGTATCGGCAACACGCCGTGAGGCGCGCATGGCTGCGACAACCGCCGCGACCTGAATCAGCGCCATCACCACGACGGCGACGGCGATGACGCCGAGGTACACGTCGTTCACGCTTCCTGCTCTCCTTCGTCGGCGTGACGCTGTGCCTGACGGGCGCGATCGAATGCCGTGGTGATGTTTTCGCGCTGCCGGTTGAATACTTCCCGACCGTGCTCGGCCGCCTGGGCGGCCCGATCCCGAGCCTCCTTGGCGCGGCGGTTCACGTACGCGCGAGTCTCGATCCCGGCTGCCGGCGCAAACAGCAGCGCCACGGCCGCTCCCACTGCCGCTCCGGCCATAAAGGCGAGCAGGACGGTCCCGCTTCCGATTCCCTGGTTCTGCTGTGACATAACAACCTCAGAAGATGCTGACCTTCACATTCAGGTACTTCTTCGGATCGGCTGAAATCGCCGCGATCAGCTTCCGCAACTCAGCCATCGTGGCGTTCATGTTCTCATACAACTGTTTGTCGTGGAGCAGTTGCCCGGCCGTCCCTTCGCCTTTCTGTAATGCCGCGGTGACCTGATCCATTCGGTTCACCATCGAATTCATCCGGTCATACAGCTCGCGTTCGGTGAGCAACGCGCCAGCGGTTCCCTGTCCTTTACTGAGCCGGGTGGTGATCGTATCGACGTTTGCCGACATCGACGTCAGGTTGCGGCTGAGAGTATCGTCGGTGAGAAACTTTCCCAGCGTGCCCTCGCCGGCGCGGATGCGGCCCGTCACATCCTGCAGGTTCTGCATGGCCCCTTCGAGGGCCTGCGCAGCGGCCGGATTGGTCGCCAGGCGGCCGATCGTGCCGCGGCCCGCGTTGACGTTTTGCGCCACCTCCTCTGCCGCACCGACCAGCGCATTCAGTTCGCGATAGAGTGCGTCGTTGGTGAACAGCTGCCCGATGGTGCCCCGGCCGGCACGGACGTCAGACAGGACTGCAGTCAGCTGTTCGATCCCCTCGGTCGCCTGGCTCGCAACGTCTGTGAGCGATCCCGGGGCCTTTGCTGACTTCACATATCCCCCCTCCGGGATCGGCGTGCCGTGACTGGCGGAACTGATATCGACGGCGGCCTCGCCGAGCAGCGATACGGAACCCAGCACGGCCACCGATTCAGTGGTGATCAGGGAACGATACTTTTCGTTCACCTTCATCGACACATCGACGCGATCGCCGTTGAACGTTGTTTCAGTGACGGATCCGACTTCGACGCCGGCGACCCGTACGGGCGCTCCCCTCTTCAATCCGGCGATGTTGTCGAACTTGGTCTTCAGGAGGTACTGCTGCCAGGAAAAGCCGCCTTCGCCGCTGAGCAGAAAGACCAGGGCGATCGTCATGCCGATCGCGAAGATCGAGATAAGGCCAATCTTCAACTCGGCCCAGGCTAATGAACGTGTTCGTGGCATAACTGTTTCCCTTTACCTGCGCGGAAGGCGTTCCGGCTCACGACAGAAACTCCCGGATGTACGCATCCTGTGCCGCCCGTAGCTCCGCGGCGTTACCTTCGAAGGCCACCACACCCTCTCGCAGCATGATGAACTCGGCCTCATCGGCCTTTGCGGCGCCGGCCCGTTTCATGCGGAACCCGGAGCCCTCTCGGATTGCCTCGTGATCCGCCACGAAAAACGCGTCGCGAAGCTGATGCGTCACGATGATGGAGCTGACCCCTTCGAGATCTCGGAGCTTGACCATCTCTTCGTCGATCGTGGTCGCGGTGATCGGATCGAGGCCGGTCGTGGCTTCGTCGTACAGCAGGATGCCCGGCCTCGCGGCGATCGCGCGGGCAATCGCGACGCGCCGTCGCTGCCCTCCTGAAAGCTCGGACGGGCGTCGATCGATGAACTCGTCGAGTCGCACGAACCCGAGCACCTCTTTGACGCGGCTCCGGATCTCATCGACCGGCAGCGTGGTCTCTTCGTACAGCTTGTAGCCGACGTTTTCCTCCACTGTCAGCGAGTCGAAGAGGGCCCCCTCCTGAAAGACCATACCGAGATCGGCACGGACCTTCATCAGCTCGCGCTCCCCCATGCTGTCCACACGCTCGCCGTTGACGGAGACCGTGCCGCCATCGGGCTTCAAGAGGCCCAGGATCAATTTCAGGATCGTGGACTTCCCCGATCCGCTCGCGCCCAGGATGATCTTGGTGTGGCCTGGCAGCAGTGAAAAGGTGACGTCGCGAAGAATCACCTTCTCGTCGAACGCGAGGTGCACGCGGTCGAGGACGATCACCGGTTGCTCGGAGTCGCGAGCGGTCGTCGTCGGCGCGTTCAGGGTCTGTACGGCCATCGCTAGTACAGCACCCCGATAAGCAAACGCGTCACGAAGAAGTCCACGGCAATCACGGCTACCGATGCCGCGACGACGGCGGCTGTCGTGGCCCGGCCGACGCCCTGCGTTCCACCCTTCGTCCTCAGGCCAACGTGGCAGCCGATCGTGACGATGGCGTAACCGAGACAGAACGGCTTCACCAATCCCATGATCGCATCGTCGAAGTACAGCCCCTCGATGATCGACGACCAGTAGAGGCTCGAGGCAACGCGGAGCTGAAAGACGGCGATCAGCCAGCCGCCAAGGATGCCCACGGTGTTCGCGATGACCGTGAGCACCGGAGCCATAAAGAAACCGGCGAGTACCCGCGGCACAACAAGCTTGCGAATCGGATCGGTGCCGAGCGCCCGCAGCGCGTTGATCTGGTCGGTCACCACCATCGACCCGAGTTCAGCCGCGATGCCGGACCCGATGCGTCCGGCCAGCATCAGCCCGGTGAGCACCGGCCCCAGTTCCTTGATCATGGAGGCACTGATCAGCCGTCCCACGAACGGGCGAGCGCCGAACTGGTCCAGCGTAATGCCCGTCTGTAGTGCCAGGACCGCGCCCGTGAAGAAGCCCGTCAGGATGACGACCGTCAACGAGCCGATGCCAATCTGTTCGAACTGCTCGATTACATCGTGGAAGTAGAACGGGCGCGACACGGCGCCGCGGATGGTTGCCACTTGCAAGCGCACGTACTCCTGCACTTCGAGCACGCCCGCTTTCAACCACTGATTGATCGTGTCGATCACCCGGTCAGCGTCCCTGCGCCAGGCCGGTCAACCCGAGCTCACGACTGCGCAAAGCCTTGAGGGTGTCGCGGATCGACGCGGCACGCTCGAAGTCGAGATTCGCCGCAGCAGACTTCATTTCCAGCTCGAGACGCGCGATCTCCGCGTCCAGCTCCGCCTGCGTCCGGAACGGCTCCTTCGTCTCGCGCACCGCTGGCGTCGAATAGTCCCGTTCATACACGCTCGAGAACACTTCGTCGATGTGGCGGACAATCGACTCCGGCGTAATGCCGTGCTCACTGTTGTAGCTCGCTTGCAACGAGCGGCGCCGGTCAGTCTCGCTCATCGCCGACTGCATCGACGCCGTAATCGTGTCGGCGTACATGATGACGCGGCCGTCGACGTTACGGGCCGCGCGGCCCGATGTCTGGATCAATGCGCCGGCGGACCGAAGGAAGCCCTCCTTGTCGGCATCGAGGATCGCCACGAGCGAGACCTCGGGCAGGTCGAGTCCTTCGCGCAGAAGGTTGATCCCCACGAGCACGTCGAAGACGCCGCGCCGCAAGTCTCGCAGAATCTCGATGCGCTCCAGCGTGTCGACGTCCGAATGCAGATACCTGACCTTGACCCCAAGCTCCTGGTAATACGTCGTCAGGTCCTCGGCCATGCGCTTGGTGAGTGTCGTCACGAGCACGCGCTGCTTCAGCGCGGCGCGCTGTCGGATTTCCTGCAGCAGGTCGTCGACCTGACCCCGGACCGGACGAACCTCGATCGGCGGGTCCATCAGTCCGGTCGGCCGAATCACCTGCTCGACGACGACCCCCTTCGACTTGAACAGTTCATACGGGCCCGGCGTTGCCGACACGAACACGACCTGCCGTACACGCTCTTCCCACTCCGCGAAGTTGAGCGGCCGGTTGTCGAGCGCCGATGGCAGGCGGAAGCCGTACGCCACCAGCACTTCCTTGCGCGACCGGTCCCCGGCGTACATGCCGCGTACCTGCGGAACGCTCTGGTGGCTTTCATCAACGATCACGAGCGCGTCTTCCGGCAGATAGTCCAGCAGTGTTGGCGGCGGTTCGTTGGGCGCACGTCCGGTGAGATGGCGCGAGTAGTTCTCGATGCCGTGGCAGTAGCCGATTTCCCGGATCATCTCCAGATCGAACATCGTTCGCTGATGCAGCCGCTGTGCCTCCAGCAGCTTCCCTTCCGACTCGAGCACGCCGCGATACCACTCCAACTCCTGCTTGATCGTTTCCACCGCCTGTTTCGTGCGGTCCCTCGAGGTGACGAAGTGCGATTTCGGGTAAACGGCGATCTTGTCGAGCCGCTTGATCACTTTGCCGGTCAGCGGATCGAACCACGCCAGCTCATCGACTTCATCGCCGAAGAGGCCGATCCGCAGCGCATGCTCCTCGTACGACGGCACCACCTCGACGATGTCACCGCGGACGCGGAACGTGCCGCGGCCAAACTCGGTGTCGTTGCGCTCGTACTGGATCTCGACCAGCTTGCGCAGGATCTGATCGCGCTCGATCCGCTGCCCGACTTCGAGCGGCAGCAGCATCCCGTAGTACGCCTCGGGTGATCCCAGGCCGTAGATGCAGGACACGCTTGCAACGATGATCACGTCGCGTCGCTCGAAGAGCGACCGCGTCGCTGACAGTCGCATCCGATCGATCTCGTCGTTGATCGTCGCTTCCTTCTCGATGTACGAATCCGTGGCTGGGACGTACGCCTCCGGCTGGTAGTAGTCGTAGTAGCTGACGAAGTATTCGACGGCGTTATCCGGGAAGAACCGCTTGAACTCCTGGTAAAGCTGGGCGGCCAGGGTCTTGTTGTGGGCCATGACCAGCGCAGGACGGTTCACCTGCGCGAGCACCTGCGCCATGGTGAAGGTCTTGCCCGAGCCGGTGACGCCCAGCAGCACCTGGTGCGAATCGCCGCGGTTCAGCCCGTCGACGAGCTCGGGCACCGCGCGGACCTGATCGCCGCGCAGGTCGAAATCGCTGACGAGAGTGAACCGATCGTGAACGGAAGGCACGCAGCAGTTTACCGGGAGGGCTTGTATGGGCCGAAGTACCCCTTCCGTGTCTGAATCTTCGAACCCTTCAAGTCGGGCCGCCGCACCTTGATTTCGACCTTCCGCCAGCGTCCGTCCTGTGAACTGTTCGTGGAGACGTAGCCGACCGTGTACTGGGCGCGCAGCTGCGTCAGAATCCGATCGTACGCAGTCTCAATCTCTTTCATATTCAACGGGAAGAAAGCCTCGCCGCCGGTTTCTTCCGCGAGTCGGCTGAGCCGCATCTGCTGCTGATTCCGCGTCGAGAGCGACTGGTTCTGCATGAACCCCACCGGGTAGACCGTCACATCCGACCCGCGCAGCAGCGTGAGTACGTCCGTAAACCCGAGCACACTCCGCGTGTCGCCTCCATCCGTGAATATAACCAGGACCTTCCGGCCGTCCACATCATCTGTGCCGGTGACATATTGACCCAGCGCGTCGTACATCGCTGTGTACCCATCGGGCTTCCGGCTCCTGATCCGCTCAACGATGCGCGGGAAGTCCTGCTGGCCGTACTTCGCGAGCCGCACCTCGGTGTCGAAATCGACCAGGGTGATGTCTTTCGCCTCAGGCAGCGCGTTCAGAAACTTGATGGCAGCCGTGCGGGCCGTGGAGATGTCGGCAGTCATGCTGCCGCTGGTATCGAACATGATCCCGACATGGAGGTCGGGGGCCGCGTCGGTCTCGTTCCCGCGGATGAAATACTTCAGCGTCTGCGGCTTGCCGTCCTCGAGGATCTCGAAGTCCTCGGCGGTGAGATCGGTCAGAAATGTGCCCCGCTTGTCCGTCACCGTGACACCGAAGCTCACCAGGTCGGTCTCCGCCCTGAACACGACCTGGGCGGAGGCGCGTGCGAATGACGCCGACAAAACGGTCGCCACAATCAACGCGCGGAGCATGGATGATGATCTTATACGCGTGCGATCTCTGAAGCCATCTGCTTGACCCGGCGGAGGTCGGTCTTTCCGGTGCCCAGCGCCGGGATTGCCTCGATGTAATGCATGTCTTCACGTTTTGGTAGCCACAAGCGCGGCATGTCGGTCTCGCACAGACGTTCCCAGAGCCGTTGCGGCGTCACCGCTGGATCCGTGTAAAACGCAACGAGCCGCTCTCCACGCGACTCATCGGGCGCGGAGGTCACCACGCAGGTGTGCGGCTCGGTCAGCAGGGCGTTCAGCGACTCCTCAATCTTGATATGGGGCACCATCTCGCCGCCCAGCTTGCTGAACCGCGAGAGACGGTCGGTGATTCGAATGAACCCGTCCTCATCCATTGCGGCGATGTCGCCGGTCACATACCAGTTCTCGCGAATCACCTCGGCGGTTCGCGCCGGCTCGCCAAGATATCCCAACATCCGGCTGGGTCCTTTCACCAGCAGTAACCCCTCTTTGTTGAACAACGGCCCCTCGAACGTCTCGGGATCGACAACCTTCGCGGCGATGCCGGGCAGGGTGTGCCCTACCGTGCCCGGACGTGATCCGCGCTGCCTGATCGACCCGTCCTGGACGTCCGGAACATTCGCGGCGACAACAGGCGCCATCTCGGTGCAACCGTAACCTTCAAGCAACGTCACGCCGAACTTTTCGCGGAACGCGTCGGCAATCGCCGGCCGCAGCTTCTCAGCGCCCACCACCGCGTAGCGGATGTGCGCGAACTGCTTCGGTTCGCACTTGCGCACATACGACTGACAGAACGTCGGCGTGCTCATCAGGATCGTGCCTTTGTACCGTTCCGTCAGGTCGCCAATCGTCTTTGCATCCATCGGATTCGGGTGAAACGCGGTGCCGAAGCCGGTGAGAAGGGGGAACCACAGTGTGCCGGTGTAGCCGAACGCATGGAAGAGCGGCAGGACGCCGATCATGACGTCGCTCCGCCGCATATCGAACACCTGTGCCACCGCGTGGACATTCGCCAGAACGTTGCGATGCGTGAGCTGAACGCCCTTCGGAGTTCCAGTGCTGCCGCTCGAGAAGATGATGGCGGCAGGCTTCTCGCTGTGTGAACGTCGTCCGTATTTCAGGACCAGCGCCCGCACTGGCAGCAGCCGCGCGATCAGTAGCATGCGAAGCTTTGCCGTCGTCGTGAACGTTGGAAGAACGTCCTCGAGCATCACCATGCCAGGCATTTCGGCGATGTCGGCCTTCGCGAGGAAACGCTTCGACGTCAGGATCGTCCGGATGCCGGCGCGCTCGACGGCGTACGACATGTTCTGCGCGCCAGCGGTGAAATTGAGATTCACCGCGATCTTGCCCGCCAGCGCAGTCGCAACGTTCGCGAGCGCACCGCCGGCCGACGCGGGCAGGAGGAGACCAACCGTGTCGCCCGGCGCGTTCTTGCGGAGCCATTGGCCGAGCAGCAGGCTGCTCACCAGGGCGCGCCCGAACGTGAGCGACAGGCCGGAGGAATCGGCGATGCAGAAGGCGCCCCACTGCCGTCTGGCCGTTCGAATGAACGTCGAGGCGAGAGTCTCGTGCGCACCGTGGCGCTCGCCCGCACTGTCCGAGCCGAGTTCCATGACCGCGAGCCGCACCTCTGGCGCTGTGGCGCTCGCCGGCAGCGGCGCGCCGAACGCTACGGTCACGCTATACGGAATGCGACGAGGCCACTTCCAGAAGAACCTGCCCCGTTCGTAGCTGAAGATGCTGCCCCAGACCCGGTCGATGTAGACCGGAATGACGGGAACATCGAGCCCGCCGGCGATGCGTTCGAGTCCACGCCTGAACGGCAGCAGGTTCGCCGTCCGGCTGATCTCCCCTTCCGCGAAGATGCAGACGACGTGACCGCCTTCCAGTTCCTTGCGCGCACGCTCGAGCGACGCCACGGCGTCGCGGCCGGCGGCCACCGGAATCGCGTGGATCCGCGACAGGAACCAGTGCATCGCTGGCTTTTCGAAATACGGGCGATACACCAGAAAACGGACGAAGCGCTGGACGCAGGCACCGACGAGGAACCCATCCACGTGCGACATGTGGTTGCACACGAGCAGCGCGGGACCGCGGGACGGCACGTGCTGCTGCCCGATGATTCGGATGCGATACACCGTGTGCGTCAGCAGCCACAGACTGAAGCGGACGAAGAATTCCGGAACGCGCGCCAGCACGTAGACGCTGCCCGCAATCGTGACCAGACCGCTGACGGCAAACACCCGTTCGGGCGAGAGCTTCAGGATGTCGGTGGCGACATACAGCACTCCGGACGCGAGCAGGATCCCAACCATGTTCAGGAAGCTGTTCGTCGCCAGCAGGCGTCCCTTCTCTTGCGCATCGGGCCGCTGCTGCAGCATCGCGTTCAGCGGGACCGCGAACAGCCCGCCGGAGAATCCAATCAGGGTCAGGCAGGCACTCGCGCGGATGAACGAGTCGCCCGAAGCCGCCAGCAACAGCGAACACACCCCCATGCCGAAGGCGCCAATCGGCACGAGCCCGAGTTCCACCTTGTCTCCAGACAGTCGGCCGGCTGCCATGCTCCCGGTGCCGATGCCGACGGCGGCAAATGTCATCAGGACGCCGACCCAGCGAGCATCCAGACCCATCGTATGCGTGCCGAAGAGAAGCGCGAGCTGCTGCAAGAGCGCGCCGAAGAACCAGAAGTACGACAGCCCGATCACGCTGGGCCACAGCACGCGGTCGCTCCACAGGCGCGCGATACCGTCACGGATCTCTCCAAAAGGGTTCCAATCGAACGCCTGTTGCGAACCGGCTGGGAGTACGCGGCGGATCCGGAAGCTTGCAAGCATTCCGAGCACGGCGAGCGTCAGCGCCATCAGGCCAATCAACCAGAGCCTGGTGCGCCACTGGTCGAACAGAAAGCCGCCTGCTGCGGTGCCGATGACGATGGCGACGAACGTGCTCATCTCGAGCAATCCGTTCGCGCGCGATAACTCGGCTTCAGGAAGCGTCTCGGGCAGAATCCCGTACTTCGCGGGGCTGAAGAACGTCGAATGCAACGCCATCAGGAAGACGACAACCGCTGCTGCTTCGAGATGTCCCGCGGCCAGGGCAATCATGCCGACCGCCATGACCCCCACCTCGAGGCACTTCGTGATGACGAGGATCGTCCGCTTGCTGTAGCCGTCAGCCAGCTGTCCGGCGTAGCCGGAAAACAGCAGAAACGGCAGGATGAACAGCGCGTTGACCAGCGCCACCGCGCGACCCTCATCCGCTGCCGCCGCGCTGCCAACAGCCAGAAGCGTGACGACAATCTTGAACAGATTGTCGTTCACGGCCCCCAGAAACTGTGTCCACAGGAACGGCTGGAAGCCCGGCTGTCGAATGGTGTTGCGGTAGCTGCTCACACTGATTCCTACCGGTTCAGGGCCCAGACGTTACACTCAACTGTGCAATTACGGGCGATTCGCCGTCTCTACCCGGGTCGTTGCCGAAGCGGGAGTATAATTAACGTTTCGACGCGGCGTGCCGTTCCGCGCATGGGAGTTCCGAGCCTCAGATGAGGTGTCTCGCCGTCTGCCAGACTGAACTGGCGATCAGGATGCTCGATGAAATCCTGTTGCCGAGTTTCGAAGTCGAGTTCCTGGTCGAAAGTAAACCGGTCGCGCGACGACTCCACGAAAGCGGTCTCAACGTCACCGGCGCCGATCTCCGCCGCACCGATACCTACCTCAAAGCAGACCTGACCCCGGGGACCTGCGTCGTCGTTGAAGACAACGGCAAACGCAGCCTCAAGAAGATTCTCGAAGCGATCTGGGATGCTGGAGGCACGCTCGTCTATGTCCTCGGAATCGGCGCCCCCCACACCCGCA
Organism: Vicinamibacterales bacterium; assembly: GCA_035647075.1. GTDB lineage: Bacteria > Acidobacteriota > Vicinamibacteria > Vicinamibacterales > UBA2999 > Gp6-AA40. The sequence continues at coordinate 38,359 of DASROF010000112.1, forward strand.
AGCGTGAAGACGACCTCAAGGCGCAGTTTCCCGAGCTGAACTATCTGGCGCTCTCGGAACTGTTCGGCGGACCGCTCCTCACCGAGTTCAGTCGCTCACTGACCCGGCTCAAGGTCCAGCAGTATCAGCGCTTCTTCACCGACGCCGACCGCGTCGTCATCGTCCTGCACAACGATCCGGACCCTGATGCCATGGCGAGCGGGCTCGCCCTGCGTAACGTGCTGCGCCGCACAAAACAGACGGCGGTGCTCGGTGCATTACAGGGGGTCACGCGTCCCGAGAACCAGCGGATGATGAATCTGCTCGACATCCAGGTTGAAATCCTTGCGCCGGAGCAGATCCTGAGCTTCGATCGGATAGCCATGGTGGACGTCCAGCCCCATGCCTTCCGTGGCCTGATCGATCGGGTGGACCTGGTCATCGACCATCATCCGGAACAGCCCGGATACACGTCGGTTTACAAAGACATCCGTGCGGACTATGGCTCGACGTCGACGATCCTGACTGAGCATCTGCGGGCCATCGACGTGAACATCTCGGAACGCACGGCCACCGCGATGCTCTACGCGATTAAGTCCGACACGCTGTTTTTCAACAGGCAGGCAAACCGCGTCGACATCGAGGCGTTCTCGTATCTCTATCCACTCGCGGACGCGACCCTGATCCGCAAGATGGAAGGCGCGGAAATCACGCTGGACCGCCTCGAGTTCGTCCTGAAGGCGAAGCAGCAGGGCCGGATGGAAGAGCAGGTGTTCTGTGCGTTCCTCGGCAACTCGCCACGAGAAGACTTCATTCCTTACGTGGCGGACTTTTATCTGCAGCTCGAAGATGTGAAGTGGACGATCGTTTCCGGGATTGTCAACGATTCGCTGGTGATGTCGGTGCGTAATCTCGGCTATTCACGTAACGCCGGCGACTTCGTCAGGAAGTACTTCAACGACATCGGCAGCGCGGGTGGGCACCGCTCGATGGCCAAGGCAGTCGTTCCGCTTCGTGCCTTCCGCGACAAATTCGGGAACCTGCAGGCCGACCAGTTCACCGAAAAAGTGCTCAGGCTGGCGCTCGATTTTTTGCATGAGCACCAGCCTGGCGACAAGAAGCTGGTTAAGGCGTAGGCACCCCTTACGGGCCCACGCTTCTAGAAGTTAAACCTGATTCCCAGGTTCACATCCCTCGGCTGCCCCACGCTCGTCGCCAGCCCGAAGAACGGCGATGAGAGGTTGCCGGTGTAGCCGGTGTGCGTCACGTGGTTCAGCACGTTCTGCGCCTGGACGAAGAACTCCATGCTCTTGCCGCCGCCGACGTTGCCGCCACGGCCACCGGGACCACCAAAGCCCTGGCCACCACCGCGAACTGGCGCATTGACGCCGCTCAGTGAGAACCGACGGCTCAGGTTCAGGTTCAGCCCCCAGGTCGTGTCGCCGCGCAGCGAGTTGCGGGTCACGCCTTCGGGCCGGTCGTTGAACACACCGTCATCGTTGTCGTCGCGACCCGTGGTCATGTTATAGGGCACGCCGGAGCTGACATTGAGATTCACGTTCCCGCGAATCCCGAACAGGATGGGCGCTTGCGCCTGCAACTGCAGCCGGTGGCGGATGTCCTGACGTGACGGACCCCAGTCCAGATCCGGGTTCAGATTGTCTGACGGCAGCGAGGTCGCGCCATCCGCGAAGTTCTTCTCGTGGCCGAAGGTGTAGTTCACATTGAACATCGCGGGCTGCTGATTCTTCAGCTGCAGCCTCACGCGGGTGCCAACGGTCAGCCGGTCGCTCGAAGACCTGCCGGTCGACTCGAACTGTGTAATGTCGCCGAAGGCCGGGTTCGGCCGCACGCCGTCCACGGGAGCGTTCACGTTGCGCGAACGCATGAGATTGGCGCCACGCAGCACCTGATATGAAGTCTGCAACATGATGTTCGGCGTCAGCTGCCGGTCATAGCTGATCGACGCCTGGTGCACGCGTGGCATTTGAAGGTTGTCGCTGGCCTGAATCCGACCGCTCGGGGTCATGGTGAGGCCAGCCGCGACGGCGTCGAGATTCACAACGCTGGCGCAGTAGTCGTTGGCTTCGATGCACGAGACGCGGATATCGCGCACCGCCGTGCCGTCGACGCGCAGCGTCTGGTCGTAGAGGCTCGCGTCGTACCAGTCATAGAAGAGTCCGTAGCCGCCGCGGATCGCGGAGGTCTGGCTGCCGAACGGCGCCCAGGTCAGGCCGATGCGCGGCATCAGGTTCAATTTGTCATCGATGCGCGACTGCAGCTCGTTGCGGACGCCGAGGCCGAGGGTCAGGTCGCGGTGCACGCGAAACTCGTCGGACCAGTAGACGCCCGCCTGATACTGACTGAAAGCGGTGTCGAGGGTGCCCAGGCGCTGCGAGAACTGCGCTGGCAGGCCGGCCGTGAAGTCCTCGATCGTACGGTACGTCCAGGTGCCCGCGGCGTTGCGCTCGTCGAAGTTCGAGTAGAACGCGCCTTCCACCAGTGCGCCGGCACGCATCTGATGCTTCCCGACCGTAAAATCGAAGTTATCCGCCAGCTCCAGGCGCTTCGTCGAGCTGTCGCTGTTGACTCCCGCGCCGCCTCGCGTGAAGGCGTCCTGTACGACGATCGTCTGCGCCGATGACGCCGAGAACGCCGCGTTGCCGCTCGTCGTCAACTGGAGGCGCGCTTCGTTCAGGTACTTCGTGCCAAGGACGCTCTGCAGCCGCGCACGGAACTGGGTCGAGTCGCTGGTCCGCGTCGATGCGCGCTCGGGCAGGTTGAAGCCGCCAACACCCTGGTTGAGCCCCTCGGTGGCGCTCCGCTGCAGGTTGAAGATCAGGCTCTGGCTGGCCGAGAGTGAATGCTCGAGGCCGAACTGGAAGCCGTTCTGATCGTTTGTCGACCGCACGGCGTCGTTGATACGCGCGCCGGCTTCGTTGACCGCGACGATCGGGTTCGAGTTGAAGCGGCTGTTGCCGTTCGCCTGGAAGCTGAATGACGTTTTGCCGGCGACGATCGGCCCGCGAAGCCCGAACTGCACGTTGCGCTCCTGCGAGGGCGTCTCGACCAGTTGCTGCGGTTGACGGGCGTTGAATGCGTCGCCGCCGAGCGTCACGCTGCCGCTGCCGCCCCAGTTGGTGTTCGGCTTGGTGATGATCTCGATCTGTGCGCGACCCGCGTCGTGGTTGTCCGACGCATAGTTGTTCTGACGGAACCGGATCGACCGGATCTGGTCGCGGCTTGGCAGCCGCCCGCCGCTGAATCCGTTCATGAAGAAGGTGGCGCCTCCCGGGCCCGCCATCGAGGAGAGGTAATCCGCCAGCTCGTCCGGATCATCGGGCAACGCGTCGAGCTCTTCCTGCGTGAGCGAGAACGACGAAGCACTCTTCGACGCCTCGGGTGCGCTCGCCTGGCTCACCTCGACTTCCGCCTTGAACCCTTCGATCTGCAGCGTCACCGTCTGGTTCATCGCTCCGCGCTTCAGCGTCAGCGGCGCGTCGAACGGCATGAAGCCGGGGAACTCGACGTGGACCGTTACCTGCCCCGGCGTGAGGTTCGACGCGGCCACACCGTGGTCGTCGGCGGTGAACTCAGTCGGTTCGCCGGCAGCGGGCTTCACAGTGACGGTGGCAGCGGGAATCCCGGCGCCCGTCTGGTCCACGATGATCAGCCGCAGTTGAGTCTGATTCGCGGCCGTTTGCGCGAACGCAGAGCTGGCCAGTGAAACGAGGGCGGCGGCAACAACCAGGCGCTTCGTCAAATGCATGCCGAGCATTATTCCGGGCTGGACCGGCGTGGTGATTAACGCTGGGCAAACAGATCGTTAAGAACGCTAACTGTTTGCTAATTGGATGTTTTCGTACGAGTTGCGGGCTTCGGCGTTCACTTCGGCGAAGACTTGCCCTTCACGAGGGCGGGCCAATTCACCACCGTCCTTATGGGCGTGGCATTGGGATCCTCGGGCGACAAGGCGAGCAGAAAGCGCTGGCCGTCTCCTCGCACATCGTACGGCGCGCCTGTCAGCGGCTGTCCGGAGAATCCGAAGTTGGTGCGGAACAGAACGGTCGATGAGCCGACAGTGAAAGTGGGGCCTGGCGTGACAGCGACCGCTACGAGGTCACCATTCGCCGCAACGTAATACAGCTCCCGACTGTCGCGACGCCAGCGGGGAAAAGCGCCGCCATTCATCGACACTTGCCACTTTCCTCCCGCGGGATTTGGAAAAGGCTGAACGACAATCTGACTGACACCGGTTTCATTCGTCGCGTATGCCATCCACCGGCCATCCGGCGAGATCGAGGCGCCGTATTCGTCGAACTGCGATGCGGCATACGCGAATGGTTTGGCATCGCCCGTCAGCGGAAGCACCCACAGATCCCACGGTGAACCGCCGGTCGTTGACTGCGCGTAGACAAGATACTGGCCATTGAGCGAGTAGGAACGCGGCGTGCGGGCGATCCCCTTTTCGGGCGCCGCAATCTGCCGCTCCGGGGCCGCTCCATCGGCGACCCTTTCGTACATCGTTGGACCCTCCGCATGTCGATGCGAGTCCCAGGCTACGCGGCGACTATCGGCAGACCACACCGGTCCATGGTCGTGCCCTGGATCGGTCGTCAGGCGCGTTTTTACGCCGTGCACCAGGTCATAGACCCAGATATCGTCGGGGCCATTGGTGGCTTCGGAGTAGGCGACGCGTTCGCCGTCCGGCGAGAGCTGAATCGACACACCGCGAATCGGTGGACCGACCGGTTCGCTTTGCTTACCGTTGCGATCCGCCCACACGAGCGAGCGGTTGCCGGACCCGCCAGCCCTGGTGCGGTAGGCAACAACACCGGTGTCCGAGGCCGTCAGTACGGGAACCTCATCGCCGGCGAACGTCGCGACATCGGTCGCCAACGGAGTCGCATCGCCGGTGAACGCGAGAGAGCCAGGATCAAACGGCCGCGCGAACGCCGTTTGATCGCGGACCGTGATGAGGTATCCGTCTGCGTATTGGGGACAGGTGTCCCCCGCCATCAGACGCGTGCGCGCGGTCGCGCCGAGCTCGCTGGCGTAGATGGCGCGCGTTTCCGGCTTATCGCCGTACGCCAGATAGATGTAGTGCTTGCCATCTGGCAGGAACGACGGGCAGTCGTGATACAGCTCGTCCGGGTTCCGCTTTGTCACGTCCGTCAGAGTGCCGCCGGTGGCTGGAACAGAGCGGAGGCCGTGCTCGTTGGACGCGATCAGAATCGTTCCGGTGGTACTCCACGAGCTGCCGCCATGCTGGCCGTCCACAGCGGCGATCGTCTCGACCACACCGCCGCCCGGTTCGACCCGCTTCAGCTTTCCGTCGAGCACGAACGCGACGTACCGGCTGTCAGGCGACCAGAACGGCGCCGAAAAGCTGTCGACGCCATTCGTTCCAGGAAGCTGGCGGGGTGTGAGGTCGTCGAGCGAGCGAATCCACAATCCCACCGAATTACCGGTGCTGGCTGCGTACACCACACGACGACCGTCAGGTGAGATTGCGATCGATTGATTGATGGGGGAATTCTCGACGGGAATCTCGAACAGGAGCGGTTGCGCGTCAACGGGCGCCCGCCAGTAGGTGGCACCGCCAACGCCGGCAACCAGCAGCAGCACTGCAGCGGCGGCGCCGCCGAACAGCTTCCACATCCGGCGTCCGCTCTGCGCTGGAGCGGCAGCAGTGGCACCTGGTGCCGCAGCCGGATCGAGCAGCAGCGCGGCATCAGCCGCACCGCTGAATCGCAGCCGCGAATCCTTCTGGAAGCAACGCGTCAGCAGCCAGCGAACGCCAGCCGGCGTGTCCGGCGGCAGCTTCGACAGGTCCGGATCTTTCGTGACGACCGCAGCGATCACATCCGTGACCGTCTCCCCGGGGAATGCCTGCTTGCCCGTCAACATTTCGTAGAGCACGCAGCCGAAGGCCCACAGATCCGCTCGCCGATCGGCTTCCTTCCCCCGCGCCTGCTCAGGACTCATGTACGCAGCAGTCCCGAGCATCATCCCTGCGTGCGTCGCCAGCGCGGGAGATGTAATCGTCGGCGACAGCGACGAACCCGGAAGCGATCCAGCAGCTGCGGACGATTCCGTCAGCTTCGCCAGACCGAAGTCGAGCACTTTAACGACTCCAGTCTTCGTGAGGCTGATATTGGCCGGCTTGAGGTCGCGGTGGATGATTCCCTGATCGTGTGCGGCGTCGAGCGCGGCGGCGATCTGCCGGGCGATCTCGAGCGCGTCGGCCACCGGGATTGGCCCGCGCCCAATGCGCGCGGCAAGAGTCTCCCCTTCGACCAGCTCGAGCACCAGCGCGCGCACGTCGTCGTGCTCTTCGAGGCCGTAGATCGCGGCAATGTGCGGATGATTGAGCGAGGCGAGCACCTGGGCTTCTCTTGCGAAGCGCGCGAGCCGCTCGGAATCGCCGGCAAAAGACGCCGGGAGCACCTTAAGGGCGACGTCACGATTCAGGCGCGTGTCGCGGGCGCGATAGACCTCTCCCATCCCGCCCGCGCCAAGCGGGCCCACGACTTCGTAGAAACCTATGCGTGTCCGGTTGGAAAGAGTTCCCACGCGGTTACTTGAACTTCTCCACGAACTTGAGGAGCATCCGGTTGAACTCGATTGGCTTCTCCATCATCAGGAAGTGCGCCGTCTCGGGGATCGTGTAGTAGTCCGCCTCCGGATACAGCGTCTTGACTGCCTGCTCGGTCGCCAGCGGCCGCGTCCCGGCGTAGACGGCCAGGACGGGAGCCTTGATCTTCTGATCAGACAACTGCGATTGATCCCATGTCGCAGCCATGGCGCCCGCTGCGGTCGCTTCGGGAGTGCCCATCATCATCTTCAGGATGTGCTGCTGCAGGTCGGGAGTGGTGGCCGGCCCGAACATCCCTTTCACCATCGCCTCGCGCGAGGCGATGGTCACCGCCGGGAGCGGTCCGCGACCGGGCTGTCCGGGTTGAATCCCATTGGCGGACAACTGCACCAGGCCGTCGACGAGCACCAGGCCGTCGACGAGCACCAGGCCCTTCACCCGGTCCGGGAACATCAGCGCGTATTTCCGAATCACTGGCGTTCCCATGCTGTGTCCGACGAGGAAGATCTTGTCGACTCCCGCTTCGACACGCACGGCTTCGATGGCGCGCGCGAAGACCTCCATCGTGAACGTCTTCGGCATACCGCTCTTGCCGTGGCCCGGCAGGTCGAGCGTGATCACGCGGTAACTCTTTGAAACGACGGGCACCTGCTCGCGCCAGGACGTCTCGTCGCACGTCCAACCGTGGACCAGGACAACGGTCTGCGCGCCTCTCCCGGAAGACGTCCAATGAATCGTTGCGCCGTCAACGGTGGCGGCGGGTGCCGCCGCTGGGGCCGTCAGCAAGAGCGCCGCGACAAGTGCGGTGGTCAGGATGCGCATGTGACGCCTTTCATTTGAGCGAACCAAGCAAGGCCAGATCGACAGCCTCGCCCATTGCCTTGTAGCCGGCATCGCCCGGATGGAGATGGTCGCCGGAATCGTACGCGGGCAGGAACTTCGTCGGCGCAGCCGGGTCCCGTGTCGCCTTGTCGAAGTCGATGACGCCGTCGTATGCCTTGCTGCTCCGGATCCACTCGTTGAGCGCCTGGCGCTTGGCTTCGCCCTCAGCCGAGTAGTACGCCGCGCCTTCGTATGGCGTCAGCGTGGCGCCGTAAATGCGTAACCCGCGCGCGTGCGCGCGCTCGATGAGTTGCTTATGCCCGGCAATGAGGTCCTCGGCGCTCGGCGATGGGTTGGCGCGTGCGATGCCGATGTCGTTGATGCCCTCCATTACAACGACGTGGGTCACGCCGGTCTGCAACAGCACGTCGCGATCGAACCGCGCCAGGGCACTGACGCCGGCACCATCACCTAACACCTGATTGCCGCTGATCCCGGCATTGAGGACCGCAACCGCGCTCCCCTTTCGGGCGGCAAGCCGGCGCGCCAGCACGTCAGGCCAGCGTGAGTTGGTGTCCGGCGTGGACGCTGCACCGTCGGTAATTGAATCGCCAAACGCGACTACCGCCGTCGTGGCGTCAGGCGCAACGACCTCCACCCGCGCGAGCAGAAACCACGCGTTCGTCGTGCGGGCGACAGGTAACGTCGCCGAGCCGGAATGGTTCCCAGCCTCAGAGAGGTAGTTGGTCTGACTTGCCCCGTTGTGCGTGGTCACAGGCGACGGGCTGACGCCGAGATCACCCGGAAGAAATAGATCGACGGCCAGATCGGAGACCGGCGGTACCGCGAGTTCGACCGGATCGCTGACGAGCGTGGCCCCGGCGCGAATGGTGGCCGTGGCGCTGCCACCGAATGTCAGCGGCTTCACTGACGCCGCCATGACTGCCGAGTCCTTGTCCCGCAATGCCGCATGCGCAGCGCCGATCTGTACGGGCGCGGTGCCGAAGGCGTTGCTCACTACAACTCGAATGCGACTGCCGCCGACGCTCACCCGAACGATCTGACGAATCGTTTGATTATTGACCGTGATGGGCGGGGCCCCACCGCGCCCGCCGCCACGGCCTTGAGGAGGCGGAGCAGCCGTCAACGCAGGAGCCGCGGCACTGGGCGCGGGCGCGACGGGCTGCGCACGTGCGACGAGAGCGGTAGCCCAGGTTGCAACCCACTTTTCGTTGCGACGTGCCTGGGCGAAAGCCGGGGACGCGATGAAGAGAACGAGCGCGAGGGCGATGAATCGGCGTCTCAGCAGCATGACGCCGATTGTATCTCGCTGGATCAGTTGTCAGCTGCTACTTGCTACTTGCCACTTGCTACTTGTCAGTTGATCGGAAATCCCCGATTCTCGAACAGCGCCTTCACGTCAGGGTCATGTCCACGGAACCGGCGGTAGGCTTCCGCGCGATCAGTGGAATTTCCTTCGGCGAGGATGATCTCGCGGAAGCGCTTCGCAACGGTCTTGTCCCAGGGCCCGCCCGCTTCGAGAAACGCCTTCCACGTGTCCGCTGCCATCACGTCGGACCAGAGGTAGCTGTAGTAGCCCGCCGAATAGCTGTCGCTGCCAAAGAGGTGATCGAACTGCGGCAGACGATGGCGCAGTGCGATTTCTCGCGGCATCCCGATACGAGCAAGCGCGTCGCGCTCGAACGTCGCCGGGTCGAAAACGCCATCTGGACGGGTATGCAGATCCATGTCGAGAATTGCAGCCGCCAGATACTCCACGGTTGCGTATCCCTGGTTGAACTTCCGCGACTTCTCGATCTTCTCGACCAGCGCTTGCGGCATCGGCTGACCCGTCTGATAGTGGCGGGCAAATCGATCGAGCACCTCTCGCGTGAGGACCCAGTGTTCATTGACCTGAGATGGGAATTCAACGAAGTCCCGTGGCGTCGATGCCAGACCGGGATAGGTCACGTCCTGCAGCAACGCGTGCAACGCATGGCCAAACTCATGAAACAGCGTCTCCGCATCGTCCAGAGAGATCAATGCCGGAGCGCCAGGAGCACCTTTGACGAAGTTGTTGTTGTTCGACGCAATCGGCGTCACGCTGCCGTCCATCTTCTCCTGGGTCCGGTAGGTCATCGCCCAGGCGCCGGAACGCTTGGCCGGCCGCGCGAAGCCGTCGAAATAGAACAAGCCGACGTGTGTACCGGTGGCAGCGTCTTTCACCTCCCAGACGAGAACGTCAGGATGGAAGACGGGCACTTTGCCGGTGATCTCCGTGAAAGAAATGCCGTAGCGCTGTTCAGCGGCCCAGAGTGCCGCGGCCACCATGTTGTTGAGCGCCAGGTACGGCTTCACCTCGCTCTGATCCAGGTCATACCGCTGCTTTCTGACCTTCTCGGCGTAGTAGAGATAATCCCAGGGCTCTATCGTCGCCGGACCGTGTTCGCGCGAGGCGATCGCCTCCATGTCCGCCACTTCCTCGCGTACACGCGAGACGGCGGCTGGCCAGACCTGCATCATCAGCGCCTGAGCGGCTGTCGGCTCCTTCGCCATCGTGTCCGACATTCGCCAGTGTGCGTGAGAGGCGAACCCGAGCAGACGTGCGCGATCCGCGCGTAGCTTCACGATGCGCGCGATGGTCGTCTTTGTGTCGTTCTGATCGCCGTTGTCACCCCGGCTCTTGAACTTCTTCCAGACGCGCTCGCGCAGATCGCGCCGGCTCGAGAACGTCAGAAACGGATCGACGCTCGAGCGGGTGTTGACGATCGCCCATTTGCTGGGAAGTGCGCGTTCGGCCGCAGCGGCCTTCGCGCTGTCAACCAGGGCCGGCGGCAGTCCAGCCAGATCGGCTTCGCTGTCGAGCACCGTCCAGGTGTCTTCGTCCGCCAGCACCTTCTGACGGAACAAGGCGTAGAGCGACGCCAGTTCCTGGTTAATCGCCGAGAGTTGTGCCTTGTCCGCCTCGCCAAGCCTTGCGCCGCGGCGCACGAACAGGTCGTGCATGCGTTCGGTCAATCGCTTCTGCTCGAGGGCAAGCTGTGACGAGGCCAGTGAACCGTAGACGGCAGCAATCCGCGCGAATAATCTGGAGTTCATGAAGATTGCGTCGCTGGCGGCCGCCAGTTTGGGCTCCCACTCGCGTTCGAGCGCCTGGTACTGTGGGTTCGTGATGTTCTCGGTGGCTACCGCAAAGAGCCGGCCGACGCGCGTACGCGTTCGGCCGCTCCGATCGAACGCCTCGATCGTGTTGCGAAAGGTCGGCGGCTCGGTACTCGACGCGATGGCATCAATCTCCGCACGCTCTTCTGCGAGCGCAGTGGTGAACGCCTCCGAGAAGACCTCCGGACGGACAGAGTCCCATGGCGGGACACCACCGTACGGTCCGCTCCATGCTGCCACCAGCGGATTGATCCCGACTCCTGTGTTCGACGTGCCGTCCTTCGCCATCAAACTCCACACCGACGCCGCAACGACCACAATGGCCGCCGCAGCCGGAAAACCGTACTTGCCCACGAACATCCAGACGACGATACCCCCGACTCCTGTCTTCTGTCTCCCTGTCTACTAGATCATCTCCTTCCTGACATTTCGAACCGTGATCGCTGATCCTCGATCCCCGATTCCGTCGGCATATCATTGGGAATCAATGGGCACAATTCTCCAGCGTCTCCCGGTCGGCGAACGTGTCGGTATCGCGTTCTCAGGCGGGCTCGATACCAGCGCGGCGCTTCACTGGATGCGCAGCAAGGGCGCCATCCCGTACGCCTATACCGCCAACCTCGGCCAGCCGGACGAACCCGACTACGACGAGATCCCGAGGAAGGCGCTGCAGTACGGCGCAGAGAAGGCCCGCCTCGTGGACTGTCGCGCGCAACTGGTCGCGGAAGGCATCGCTGCGCTGCAATGCGGCGCGTTTCACATCGCAACCGCCGGTGTGCCCTACTTCAATACGACGCCACTTGGCCGCGCCGTTACCGGCACGATGCTCGTTCTGGCGATGAAGGAAGACGACGTCCACATCTGGGGTGACGGGAGCACGTTCAAGGGCAACGACATCGAGCGCTTCTACCGCTACGGACTGCTGGCGAACCCGTCGCTGCGCATTTACAAGCCCTGGCTCGATCAGGCGTTCATCGACGAGCTCGGCGGCCGCAAGGAAATGTCCGAATACATGCAGCGTGCCGGCCTTGCCTACAAGATGAGCGTCGAGAAGGCCTACTCCACCGACTCGAACATGCTGGGCGCTACACACGAGGCGAAGGACCTCGAGCAGCTCAGCTCCGGGATCACGATCGTGGAGCCGATCATGGGCGTCGCGTCGTGGCGTGAGAACGTGGCCGTCAAGCCGGAACAGGTGACGATCACCTTCGACGAAGGTATACCGGTGGCGCTGAACGGCGAGCGATTCGGCGACGCGGTGGCCTTGATGACCGAGGCAAACACCATCGGCGGCCGGCACGGCCTCGGCATGAGCGACCAGATCGAGAACCGCATCATCGAAGCCAAGAGCCGCGGCATTTACGAAGGTCCGGGAATGGCTCTTCTGTACATCGGGTACGAGCGCCTGGTCACCGGCATCCACAACGAGGACACCATCGAACAGTATCGGGACAATGGCCGTCGACTCGGCAGGCTGTTGTATCAAGGGCGCTGGTTCGACCCGCAGGCCCTCATGTTGCGCGAGACGGCGCAGCGCTGGGTCGCGCGTGCCATCACCGGCGAGGTCGTCGTCGAACTGAGGCGTGGCAACGACTACTCCATCCTCGACACCCGCAGCCCGAATCTCACCTACCATCCCGAGCGCTTGACGATGGAAAAGGGCGAGTCGGCGTTTACGCCGGCCGACCGGATCGGTCAGCTGACGATGAGAAACCTCGACATTGCTGACACGCGCGACAAGCTGTTGACTTATGCGCGCGCAGGGTTACTCGCCACCGGCGAAGGCGAGGCGCTCCCGCACCTGCTCGAGCCGGGACCCCACAAGGACGGAGAGTAAGGAAGGCGCCGTTCGCGACGAGCGGCTTACGCGCCGAACAGACGATCCTGGCCGGCTTGCACGCGCAGGTCGTCAGGACCGGGCTCGGTGTGCGCAAGTTGCTCGCCACTGGCTCCCACGACCGGTTCGATGAACTGGTGATACGCGTCCTCGTACGCCCGCGACATCAGCTCTGTCAGGTCCTGCCGCCGATCGGATGCCGCATCGTACGCACCGCCCACATCGAACGGTCCAATCGGGTTGTGCGCGGGCGTAATGACATAGACGGAGTCAAACCGCAACCGCGCGATCTCCAGCGCGTCGCGAAGCGCGGCCGCTTCCGCGGTCACGTGAAAGTCGCCAAGGCGGCCGCGTGGATCCATCTGTGGAACGCGCAGCATGTGCGGGGCCGGCACGGGCGCTACTGCGCTGACCACGATGACTTGCGTCGCGCCAGCAGCGGCAACTTCCTCGAGCAACCGGTTCACGGACGCAGCGCGATCGCACATACGGTGCGTCTCGCCGCGCCAGAAGCTGTCGGCCGTGTAGCTCACCAGCGTCGGCTCCGCGATGACGGGTGGTGTCAGCGCACCTGCAAGGATGTCGATCGCGTGCTCGCGCCCAACCCCGGTCAGGTCGAGCACTTCCGCGTGCCGATTGCGGCCCGGGCGGGGAGCCATGAACTCCGCCCGGTACGGGTCGCGTAGCAACGCCGCCACCACATCCTGCCGGGCGTCAAGATCCGTGGCGACCAGGAGCAGCTCCGCGAAGCCAGGCTGTCCAAGGTTTTCTGCCAGCACCTCGGTGTACCGACGGCCGAGCGCGGCCCGTGCCGGTTGGGTTACCGGCGCAGCCCCGCGAATGAGGTCCCAGATCGCGCTGCTGAATAGCGCTCGCGCCGTTTCGGCATCGATGGGCGCCCCGAACAGACGCCACCACCAGCGGCCCGATCCACGCCGGGCCATCGACGCGTGACGCCAGACGGTCAGCCCGCAGATGCCTGCCGACAGCAGGATGAGAGTCAGCAGCGTCGCGGACCACCAGAAGGGCACGATCCACCCGGATGCCACCGCGACCATCGTGACGAGGAGCAGGAGCGCAAAGCCGGCGCCCATGACCGGCGGCGCCATCGCGCTCCTTTTCCACCCATACAGCGATGCCACGCGCGGCGACCGCCAGACGCCCGTCTCCTCCCACAGTCGTGCGCTGCCGCCAATGGCCACCAGCGCGGCGCCTGCAGCGCCCACACCCTGCCCGGCGACCAGGTCGATCTTCACCCCCGCCTCGTGCAGGGCGCGAAGGACTCCTGCGTGATAGACGCCGTGCGCACCGGTCCCGCACAGGATCAAGGCGGTGCGGCGTTCCGGTGAGTACGGGCTCACGCTTCGTCGTGGATGGTGAGGACTTTGATGAGCTCGAACGTGCGGACGCCGTTCGGTGTGGTCACCTTCACCTCATCGCCTTCCTCTTTGTTGAGGATGGCGCGGCCGATCGGCGACGAGGTAGAAATCATTCCTTTATCGAAATCGGACTCCTCCGGCATGACGAGCTGGTAAATCACGGTGTCGCCGTTGCCGGCGCGAAGATGCACGGTGGAACCGAAGCCGGCTCGATCGTGAGGAATGCGATCGAGGTTGATCATCGAGATCTCGCCGACGCGCTTTTTCAACATGGCGATGCGGGCGTTGACGATCTCCTGTCGCTCCTTCGCCGCCTTGTACTCCGCGTTCTCGCGCAGGTCGCCAAGCTCGCGCGCGCGCTGGATCTCCTTCGGCAACTCCACCTTCAGCTCGCGCTCGAGCGCGGCAATCTCGTCATTGAAACGCTTCAGGATCCGATCCTTCATCTCGGAACCGACTGTAACATAGCCAACCAGCGTGAAGTCCATTTCCAGCCGCCAGAATCCACTCGTTCGCACGTTCCGCGCACTGGCTGATGACCCGGACCCGACCGGCGAGCGGGTGCTGCTCGACGGGGCGCACCTCGTGCGTGACGCACATTCCGCCGGCGCGGCGTTCGAAGTGCTCGTCATTGCTGCGTCGCAGCTCGACACGCAGTCGGAGGAAGAACAGATCGCGCGGGCACTCGAGGCCGACTCCGTTGAAGTGATCGCGGCACATGACAAGGTCTTTGCCGCGTTGAGCCCCGTGAAGTCGCCATCGGGAATTGCTGCGATTGCTCGGCGCAAGGTGACGACGCCAGCCATGATCTGCGCGCACCCACGCGCCTTCGTGCTGGTCATCGTCGATGTGCAGGATCCGGGGAACGTTGGCGCATTGATTCGCGCGGCTGAGGCGGGAGGGGCCACAGGTGCGTTCGTCTGCGGCACCTCGGCGAGTCCGTTCTCCTGGAAAGGGCTCCGTGGCAGCATGGGCAGCGCCTTGCGTCTGCCGATCGTGGCCGGCATGACCGCGGAGGCCGTCATGACCTGCATGACGGAGGCAAGCGTGCGGATGATCGCCACGGTGCCGCGCGGCGGCGAAACACCGGAGGAGATCGACTGGCACGGACCGGTCGGACTCCTTGTCGGTGGCGAGGGCCCCGGACTCAGTGACGATGTCATTGCGCGGTGCAACGCGAGAGTGACGATCCCGATGGCGTCCAGCGTCGAATCGCTTAACGTCGCCGTCGCAGGGGGAATCCTGATTTACGCGGCGCGCCGCCACCGGGTGAATCCGTGAGCAACGGTCTATTTGATCCGCCTCCACCACAAGGGGGCTCCGGTGCGGCAAGCTCGGCGAATGCCCCGGGGACGCCGCTGGCCGAACGGATGCGGCCGCGTACGCTCGACGAAGTCGTCGGCCAGGAAGCGATCCTCGCCCCGGGCAAACCCTTGCGCGAGGCGATCGAACGAGACCTCCTTCAGTCACTCATCCTGTGGGGACCGCCAGGCACGGGCAAGACCACGCTGGCGCGCGTGATTGCAGAGATCACCCAGGCGCATTTCGTCCCGTTCAGCGCCGTGCTCGCCGGCATCAAGGAAATCAAGGACGTCATGGCCGCGGCGCAGGATCGCCGCCGCCGTATGGGCCGGCGGACGATCGTCTTCGTCGACGAAATCCACCGATTCAACAAGGCGCAGCAGGACGCCTTCCTGCCACGTGTCGAGGCTGGCGACATCGTCCTGATCGGCGCGACCACTGAAAACCCGTCCTTCGAGGTTAACGCGGCGCTGCTGTCACGCTCGAAAGTGTTCGTTCTCCAACTGCTTGGCGTCGAGGCGATCGAGACCATCCTCCGACGTGCACTCGCGGATCGCGAGCGCGGGCTCGGTGCGACGGAGGTCAACGTGTCCGCCGACGCGATCGCCGCGATTGCGCGGTTCGCGAACGGTGATGCTCGCGCCGCCCTCAACCTGCTCGAGTTCTCGGTCGCTGCGGCGCCCATGGATCCGGCCACCTGTGTGCGACAACTGGATCTGCCGCAGCTGGAACACTCGATCCAGCGCCGCGCGTTGCTCTATGACAAAGGTGGCGAAGAGCACTACAACCTGATTTCGGCGCTGCACAAATCGATGCGCAACAGCGACCCGGATGCCGCCGTCTACTGGGTGGCGCGGATGCTGGAAGCCGGCGAAGATCCGCTCTACGTGGCGCGCCGGCTCGTGCGGTTTGCCTCAGAAGACATCGGCAACGCCGATCCGCAGGCACTCGTGGTTGCGGTCGCAGCCAAGGACGCGACGCACTTCATCGGCATGCCCGAGGGGAATACGGCCCTTGCCCAGGCGGCGATCTACCTGGCCACCGCGCCGAAGAGCAATGCTGTGTACACGGCCTATGGCGCCGCGGCGGCGGATGCGCACACGCAGGCGGCGGACCCTGTTCCGCTGCATCTTCGCAATGCGCCCACGAAGTTGATGAAGGAGCTCGACTACGGCAGGGGCTATCAGTACGCGCACAACGAGCGCGATGCCATAGCCGGCATGGACTGTCTTCCGGAATCGCTTGCCGGGCGCAAGTATTACCAGCCGACGGACCGCGGGTTCGAAAAAGAGATCAAGCGACGGCTCGAGGGCTGGGACAAGATCAAAGAAGAACGAAAGAAGGAGAACGATCGATGATTCGCATTCGTGTGTTCGCTTCAGTGATGCTGCTGGCGCTGACCTGCCCGCTGGCAGCCCAGACCCCGCAAAAGAAGTTCATGGCGGCGCCAGTCACCATCGAAGATCAGGGAAGCTTCTTTATCGGCGGCATCACCAAGGTCTCCGAGTTCGCCACGGTACCGTTCGCGCCTCCCGGCCAGACTCCACCCGCTCCGGTGCCGCAGCAGATCACCATCGGCCAGATGTACGTTCAGTTTCAGATCCCGCTGCAGAAATCAGGCCCCGGATGGCCGGTGATCATGGTGCACGGCTCCACGCACACGGGCGCGGCGCTCGAGTCCACACCTGACGGCCGCGAAGGCTGGTATCCCTATTTCGTCCGCAAAGGCGTCTCCACCTATGTCGTCGATCAGTCCGGACGCGGGCGGTCGGGATTCGATCAATCCGTGTTGCAGGAAGCGGAAGCGAAGTTGCTCGCCGGCGACACGAAGACAGCCGCGGAGCTGATCCCGAACTTCGGACGCATCACCGATAACGGGGCCTGGCAGGCCTGGTTCGGACATCTCCTGCCGGCCGGATCGAATATCACGAATGGAACGCTGGTCCCTCACGGAGACCCGCGTGACCCGGAGAAACCGACAGACGGCCGCCCGCACGTCGCGCCGAAATTTCCGCTCGCGTCTGTTGCCGAGTATTACAAGCAACTGGTACCGAATGCCGAGGTGACGCTGCCGGGCTCGACATGCCCAACGTGCAATCCGCAGGCGCTCTCGCCCGCCAACACCTGGACGCCGCAGGGTCTCGCACTTCTTGTTGAGCGTCTCGGCGGCGCGATCGTCGCCACGCACTCGCAATCCGGAATCATGGGGCATCACCTGGTGCGAATCCTGAAGGAGCACGGCAACCTGCACCTGCTCAAAGGGCTCATCACCATCGAAGGTGGCTGCTCGCTCCCGCAGAGCGGGCTGACCGCTGCCGATTTCGATGCGATTCCTTACCTGGCGCTGAAAGGCGACTACACGGCGACCAGCGCGCAGTGCCAGGAGACGGTGGATGCGATCAACAAGCGGCGCGCGGAGAAACAGGGCTCAGCGCGCGCCGAATACGTGAAGCTGGACGAGATGGGTATCCTCGGTGTCACGCACATGATGATGCTCGACTCGAACAGCAACCAGATCGCCGATCTGATGCTCGACTGGGTGAAGAAGAACGTGCTGCCGGCTCGGAAGCGCTAGCCTGGGCAAACGCGGCAGAGGCCGACCGTCAGGTCGGCCCTCTCTTATCCGATTGTCGCGGGCGTGGCTTCGTCGGCCGGCTGATGCGTCAGCCCCGGAACTTTGCGGAACATTTCTGGACGGATCGGCAGGATGAACGAGAAGCGGTAATCACCCTGCATCCGGCCGATCGGAATGCCGACGAGGCTGCCGTCCTGATTCAGCACGCCGCCGCCCGACACGCCGGGATGGCCATCGGTCAGGCAGGTCACGAGTCCGTTCGTCGTACGCTGGCCGACGTAGCCCGTGCTCAGGATGATGCCCTTCGAATAGTCGTTACCGAGACGGAAGATCGGCTCGGCAAAGTCGTAGGCGTAGCTCGTGTCGATGTGCAGCGCCGGCAGGTCGAGCTCCTGGTTCACCTTGATGATCGCCCAGTCCCCCGGGTGCACCTCGACGTTGGCGTTGCCGGTATCAACGATCCGCGCGTTGAGGTCCTGCCCCTTGTAGCGCACCTTGATCGCGGTGATCCGCCGCGCGTCGCGCCCTTCGGCGGGCTCGTCGAGGGCGATGACACCGTGCTTCACGGTGATGAAGTAGCCGCCGCCGAGATAGCCAGCCGTCCCGTAGTTGGTCTTCCCGAAGTTGTCGTACGCGTTCAACTCGACGAAGCTCTCTTTGCGATCGCGGAGGAGGCGAACCGGAAAGAGACCCATCTCGCTCTGCAGCTGCCTCTTGATCTCGTCGACCATCGCGCTCTGCGCGGTTCCGGCCGCGGCGACGACAGCAGGCTTGCCCTGACCCTTGGTCCCCGACACCAGCGGCACACCACCGCGCATTTCGACGATGCTGCGCGCCATTTCGTCGCGGAGGGCCGTCAGACGCGCATCGTTGGCGGCCAGCTGCTGCGCCATCTGCCGCTGGGTCACCCAGCCGCCAAAGCTGAATGCGAGTGAGGCCAGAGAGAAGGTCAGGCCGACATAAAGAACAGAGCGGCGGATAGACAATTGACTACTCCCGGAGCGACACCTTCGGCCCAACCTCGGGCGTTATCGGCGCGCACGAGTCCTTCCATCGGGAACGGACCAGCTAAGTTGTTAGATTACAGAAACTTACGAGCGCTCTTAAGGTAGCGCGACAGTGGCGCTCTGTCAAATTGTGCCTTGCACCACCGCTTACGGCAGGGGCACGCGGCTCAAATCCGCTGGAAGTTCTTCTCCACTTCGCGGCGGGTCAGACGAAGCATCACGGGCCGTCCGTGTGGGCAGATCGTTGAGTAGGCCGTTCGCCGAAGCTCGTCGAGGATGTGCGCCATCTTCTCCGCTGTAAGCGGATAGTTCGCCTTCACCGCCGCATGGCACGCCATCGTCGCCGCGATCTTCTTGATCGCTTCTTCAACTCGCGAGCCGCGGTCCAGCCCTTCGAGATCGTCGGCGAGCGTCCGGAGCGTCGCGTCGCAGTCTTCTGACCGAAGCACCGCCGGGTAGGCGGACACGCGGATGGTATCGCCGCCGAACTCCTCGATTTCGAATCCGAGGCGCTCCAGGTCTGCGCCGTGCGCCAGCAGCGCCTGTCGACCGCTCGGAGGAAGGTTCACGAGCAGCGGTTCAAGCAGACGCTGACTCTCGAGCCGTCCTGCGGTCAGTCGCTCCGTGATTCGCTCGAACAGTACGCGCTCGTGGGCAACATGCTGGTCGATGATCGCAATGCCCTCTTCGTCAACCGCGATGATGAACGTGTCGCGGAATTGCCCGAGAGGCATCATCGGGCGGATCGTCATTGCACCCGCACCAGGCGCGAGAGGTTCGATCGCACCGTCGTTCTCTGGTGTGTTCGGTGCCACGCGTGCAATTGCACCGTCGCTCCCGCGCGCGCTCGCACCCTCGCGCGGAGGCGCGACTGCCCATCGACTTGGGAACGTCGTTCCGTAACTCGCTGGCAGCGGCAGCGTTGTCGGCTGTGGAGCGCCGACGGATGGCGCCTGCAGTATCAGCTCGGGTGCCGGCCCGCGCCCGAGTGCGTCTCCGAGCGTCCGCCGGATCACCTCGTGCACGAACGACTGGTCGCGGAACCTGACCTCCGCCTTGGTCGGATGCACGTTGACGTCGAGCGCGTCGAACGGCATCTCGATGAACAGGTGCACCTCCGGACTTCGTTCCTTAATCGACGCGACGCTGTAGGAATCGATGATGGCGTGCGCGATTGTCCGGTCCTTGACGATACGGCGGTTGACGAAGACGTTCTGGGGACCGCGTGTCGGCCCCTGCTCTGCAAGCGCCGCGATGTATCCCGTGACCGTGACGTCGCCGCGATCGCGACGAACCTCGATCAGGTCCGGCCGCTCGCCATATAGCTGATAGAGGCGATCGCGTAGCCCCGCAACCGGAGGGCATTGGAGAACCTTCCGCCCGGAGTTCGTCAGCGTGAATCCGATTTCCGGATAGCAGAGCGCGAGCTGCGTCACGACGCGCGACACCTGCGCCGACTCCGCTCCGTCGGACTTCAGGAACTTGCGCCTCGCCGGCAGGTTGTAGAACAGGTCGGCGACTTCGATCGACGTGCCTTCGGGCATTCCCGTCTCGGCGACAGACGCCACGGCACCGCCGTTGACGCGAATCTCAGTCCCCGAGGCCGTGCC
Source organism: Vicinamibacterales bacterium (assembly GCA_035647075.1). Lineage (GTDB taxonomy): Bacteria > Acidobacteriota > Vicinamibacteria > Vicinamibacterales > UBA2999 > Gp6-AA40. The sequence continues at coordinate 58,630 of DASROF010000112.1, forward strand.
GCGTGCCCGGCTTCTCAACACAAAATGCGAAACAGAGGCGATACTCGGAAGGGCCTCTCCTCGGAACCCGAGCGTCGCGATCCGTTCGAGGTCGTCGGCGCGGCGGATCTTGCTCGTCGCGTGGCGCTCAATGGCCAGACGCGCGTCTTCCGGATCCATCCCTTCCCCATCGTCTTCGACACGAATCAGCTTCTTACCGCCGAATTCGACGGTGATGGTCAGCCGCTTCGCGCCGGCGTCGATCGAGTTTTCGACGAGCTCCTTGATGACCGACGCCGGACGCTCCACCACTTCGCCTGCGGCGATCTGATTAGCAAGATCTGACGGCAGCCGGTGAATCTTCCCCATCGGCTCAGATCCACTTCAGGCGGCGGAAGACGACGAGCATCGCCACGATGACGGCGATCATCACGGCAGACAGCCACCAGAACTGCACATCCGGGCCGCCTGGAAAGTGCGGGATTGTGATGTTCATGCCCCACATCCCGGTCAGCACCGTGAGCGGCAGGAAGATCGTCGACATGACCGTGAGAACCTTCATCACCTGGTTGAGCCGGTTTGATACGGTGGCAAGGTTGATCTCGAGGATGCCCGTGACCCGGTCCTGGAACAGGATCGCCTCGTCGGCGTACCTGGCCATGTGGTCGTAGACGTCGCGGAAGCGGAACGCCATCTCATCGGAGATCGCGGGGAACTCGCGCCGGGCCAACCGGCCCATGACGTCGCGCTGCGGCATGATCACGCGGCGCAACTGGCCCAGTTCGCGCTTCAGCCTGATGACTTGCCGTACGATGTGCTCGCGTCCGCTGAAGGCGACCTCCTCGAGCTTGTCGAGACGATTCTCCAGCGCTTCGAGCGCCGGACGGTAGTTGTCGACCATCGCGTCGACAATCCGGTGCAGCAACGCCACGGGCCCCTCGCTCAGGATGCGCTCGTGCTGATCGCACAGCTCGCGCAAGCGCCCGATGCTCCGCGACTCTCCGTCGTGGATGGTCACCAGGTAGTTCCGCCCGAGGAAGAAGTCGACGTCCCGCGTGGCGAACTGGGTCTTCCCTTTGCTCACGTCGATGCCATGAAGGACCAGGTACAGATATCCCGGATACGGCTCGACCTTGGGGTACTGCAGCGAGCTGCGGGCATCGTCAACCGCCAGCGGATGAAACCCGAAGACGTCACTCAAAATCCGGAATTCGTCGTCGGTCGGCGCCGCCAGGTCCATCCATAGCGTCACCGGGGACGAGGGGTCGAGCCATTCGCGCTCGACCTTCTCTGCCGGTCGGGTGACGCCGTTCTGGTGCGCGTAGATCGTGATCAGTCCGCCGCCTTTGTCGACAGGGCCGCCTGGGCGGCGGCCAGCCGGGCCACGGGCACGCGGAATGGCGAGCAACTTACATAGTCCAGCTTCACCTTCTCGAAAAAGTGAATCGACGCCGGATCGCCGCCGTGCTCGCCGCAGATCCCGAGCTTGATGTCGGGACGGGAGGTGCGGCCGCGCTTCACAGCGATGTCAACAAGTTGTCCGACGCCGGTCGAATCGATCGTGGCGAACGGGTTCTTCGTCACGATCTCGTGTTCCGCGTAGTTCGGCAGAAACGACCCTGAGTCATCGCGCGACATCCCCAGCGCGGTCTGCGTCAGGTCGTTCGTGCCGAAGCTGAAGAATTCGGCTGAATGCGCGATCTCATCGGCCGTCAGCGCTCCGCGCGGCACCTCGATCATCGTCCCGACCATGTAGTTCAGCTTCACCTTCTTCTGATCCTGGACTTCACGCGCCACCCGGTGCACGACCTCGAGCTGCAGATCCAGCTCTCTCTTGAAGCCGACGAGGGGAATCATGATCTCGGGGCGGACCTTGATTCCCTCCTTCTGCACGAGCGCGGCCGCCTCGAACACGGCTCGCGCCTGCATGGCCGAGATCTCCGGATACTCGATTCCGAGACGGCAGCCGCGGAACCCGAGCATCGGGTTGAACTCGTGCAGTTGCTCGACGCGTGTGTGAATCCGCTCCACCGGCACTTTGATCTTCTTCGCGAGGTCGGCCTGCTGCTCGGGGGTATGCGGCAGGAACTCGTGCAGCGGTGGGTCGAGGAAGCGGATGGTCGCGGGGTATCCGTTCAATGCACGGAAGATACCCGCGAAGTCGTCACGCTGATACGGAAGCAGCTTGTCGAGCGCTGCCTGACGATCCTCGAGTGTCTCGGCGAGGATCATCTCTCGCATCGCGTCGATGCGGTCGCCCTCGAAGAACATGTGCTCGGTGCGGCAGAGGCCGATGCCGACCGCCCCAAACGCGAGTGCGTTGCTCGTCTGCTCCGGCGTGTCGGCGTTCGTACGCACCGACATCCGGCTCGCTTGCGAGCACCACTTCATCAGCTGCTGGAAGCTCTTGAACTTCTCGGTCTTCCTGGCGTTCGCGTCGTTGTCGATCAAGCCGGCAACGATCTCCGACGGTGCGGTCTTCACCTTCCCGGCGAAGACCTTCCCCGCCGTGCCGTCGATCGACAGCCAGTCGCCTTCCTTGAATGTCTGACCCTGGACAGTCACCGTCCGCTTGCCGTAGTCCACTTCAACCGCGGACGCGCCGCACACGCAGACCTTGCCCATCTGCCGCGCCACGAGCGCGGCGTGTGACGACACGCCGCCCCGCGCGGTGAGGATTCCTTCGGCCGCGATCATCCCGCGCAAGTCCTCGGGCGACGTCTCCACTCTCACGAGCAGAACCCGCTCACCCTTTTCGGATGCCGCCACCGCGCGATCGGCATTCAGATAGATCTGACCCGACGCCGCTCCCGGACCGGCGGGCAACCCCGTCGCGATCGCCTTCGCCTTCTTCACTTCCGCCACGTCGAAGACGGGCGCGAGCAGCTGCTCGAGCTGATCCGCGGGGTTGCGCATCACCGCGGTCTTCCAGTCGATCAACTTCTCCTTGTGCATATCCATCGAGAACTTGAGCGCGGCCATCGCCGTGCGCTTCCCATTGCGTGTCTGCAGCATGTAGACAACGCCGTCTTCAATGGTGAACTCGAAGTCCTGCACGTCTTTGAAGTGCCGCTCGAGCGTCTGGCGGATGCGCTCCAGCTCCTTATGGGCGGCCGGCATCTGCTTCTTCAGTTCAGCAACAGGTTCCGGCGTGCGCACGCCGGCAACGACGTCCTCGCCCTGGGCGTTGATCAGGAACTCACCGTAGAACTCCTTCACGCCGTTCGCCGGATTACGAGTGAATGCGACGCCCGATCCGGACTCATCACCGGTGTTGCCATAGACCATCGCCTGCACATTTACGGCAGTGCCCCATTCGGTCGGGATGTTGTACTTGCGCCGGTAGACGATCGCACGATCGTTCATCCATGAACCGAACACGGCGCCGATGGCGCCCGTGAGCTGATCCCACGGCGATGACGGGAAGTGTTTGCCGACGCGTTCCTTCACCAGGGCTTTGAAGCGCTGCACCAGCTCCCGCAGATCCTCGACAGTGAGCTTCGTATCCTCGATGTCGCCGTGATAGCGCTCGTGCTTGAGCCCTTCGATCACGGTCTCGAACGGCTCGTGATCTTCGTCCGGCCGCTTCTGCACACCGAGCACGACGTCGCCGTACATCTGGATGAAGCGGCGGTAGCAGTCCCAGGCGAACCGGGGGTTTTGCGTCTTGCGTGAGAGCGCTTCGACCGTCTGGTCATTGAGCCCGAGGTTGAGGATCGTGTCCATCATGCCGGGCATCGAGTCGCGTGCACCGGAACGGACCGAGACGAGCAACGGGTTCGTCAGGTCACCGAACTTCTTCTTCGTCTGCTGCTCAATCGAGGCAACGCCGGCTTCCATCTGCGCCTTGAGCGCGGGCGGGTATTTACGGCCGTTCGCGTAGTAGTAAGTGCACACCTCGGTCGTGATCGTGAACCCGGGCGGCACCGGCAGTCCGATGCGGCACATCTCCGCCAGGTTCGCGCCCTTGCCGCCGAGGAGCGGCTTCATCTGACCGTTTCCGTCAGTCTTGCGCCCGAATAGATACACGAACCGTCCGCCGCCAGCCTTGCTGCTCTGCGCGCTCTTCTTTGCTTTCCCGGTCGCCTTCTTCGCCATCGTCTCCCCTAAGTGCTTCCGCGACTTTAGCTTTCCGTCACAATTTCCGAAATATCTGCGATTTCGAGGATGAGATCGCGCAGCGTCGCCACCAGTCCCAGCCGGGCTGTGCGCAGCCGCTCGTCTTCTGCCATCACCAACACATCGTCGAAGAACTTCGCCACCGCCGGCTGCAACTGCGCAATCTGCGTAAACGCATCTTTGTACTCACGTCGGGCAGCCGCCGCCCGGATGACTGGAGCGCGCGACTCGAGATCCGCCGTCAGCGCGAGTTCCGCCGGCTCCTTCAACGCGGGGCGAATGCTGCTCAGCGACTCGACGCCGGCAATTCCTTTCGTGATGTTCTTGACCCGCTTGAGCAGTGTCGCAACACCGAGTAACGCCTCCGACCCACTCAGCTGCGCCAGCGCTTCCAGTTTCTTGCGCGCCTCGTACGGGCTCAGACGCTCCACCCCGCCGTGCATCACTGCCCGAACGGCCCGCACGTCGAAGCCGCGTTGCTCCAGCAAGTACGCAACGCGATCGGAGATAAACGACAACAGCGGCGCGGCGGCGTCTCCATAGCCCCCGAACGGCTCCGCGGCGCGCGCCAGGATCGGACCAATCGCGGGCGTCGCCGTCATGCCGGTGAGCTCCGGGAGATCGGCAAGGATCTTCATCGCGCCTTGCGCCTGACGACGAAGCCCGAGCGGATCGCGCGACCCGGTCGGGCGCTCGCCAGCGGTAAACATTCCGACCACCGAGTCGAGCTTGTCAGCGAGCGACACCGCCGCCCAGCTGACCCCAGCCTGCCCGAGTTGCTGACGCGATGGCGCGGCGTCGGCCTCCACGCCAACCGGCAGGTAGTGGTAGTAGATCGCCTTCCACACCGGCTCGGGTTGCCCCTCTTCGCGGGTGTAGATTCCACCCATCGTTCCCTGCAGCTCGGTGAGCTCCCTGACCATGTCCGTCGCCAGGTCTGCCTTGCATAGGCGTGCAGCCTGCCGGGCGTCCGTCGCGGCATTCGGCTGCTTGAACGCCTCGGTGGCGATCCACGCGGCGAGTGCCGCCACCCGCTCGCCCTTTTCGTGGTAGCTGCCCAGCTTCTTGTGAAACAGGATGGTGGAGAGACGTTCGATTCGCGACTCGAGCGGTTTCTTTCGATCCTCTTCCCAGAAGAAGCGCGCATCGCGCAGGCGCGCAGTCAGCACCCGCTCGCAGTTGCGGGCGATTACCTCAGGTTTCTCGGCCTGCGTGTTGGTCACTGCCAGAAACGCCGGCTTGAGCCGTCCTTCTTCATCCACCACCGGGAAGTAATGCTGATGGTGAATCATCGTCGTCGTCAGCACTTCTTCCGGGAGCTGCAGAAACTCCACCGGGAAGTGGCCAGCGACGACGGAGGGGTACTCGACAAGGTCCGGCACCTCCTGCAAGAGCGACGATTGTGCCGCCACAAGACTGCTGACCCGGCCCCCAAGTTTTCGCGCGTGCGTTTCGAGCTCACGCTTAATCTTCGACTCACGCTCGCTGCGCTTCAGCATGACGAAGTTTTCAAGGAGCCGCGCTTCGTAGTCTTCGAAGGTCTTGACCTTGATCGCCCGTCCAGCCCGTCCACTCGTCGTCAGAAACCGATGCCCGTACGTATTCGCGCCGGTCCTGACGTCCTGGACCGTGGGACCCTGCGCCAGTTCGGTGCGACGGATCACAAACGGCACCACGCGGCCTCCGTACAGCAGGATGAGCCAGCGAATCGGACGCGCGAATACCAGGTCGCCCTTGTCGTCGTCGAGATACGCGTCCCAGCGCATCTGCTTCGGGAATGTCATGCTTCGAAGCAGCCCGCTCATGACATCGGGCAGTACGTCGACGGTCGCCTTTCCACGCTGGTGCACGCGGTAGGCCAGATAGGTTCCCTTCGGCGTTTCCTGCCGTTCGAGCGCCGAGACGTCTACGCCGTACTTTTTCGCGAACCCGGCAGCCGCCGGCGTCGGTTCACCATCGGGTTTGAACGCCGCGGACACCGGCGGTCCCGTGACGAGCTCTTCGAAGTCCGTCTGACGCTCGGCGAGCTTGATGACCCGCGCAGTCAGTCGCCGAGGCGTGCTGTACGTTTCGGCGGACGCATCGGTCTCCAGCCGCAGCTGCTTCAGACGGGCATCCAGCTGCTCGCCGAGTTGCCTCGTCAATCCAGGCAGCCAGCTCGCTGGAATTTCCTCACAGCCGATTTCGATCAGGAGTTCGCGGTCCACCGCCTAGGCCCTCTCCCTCGGTGGTGCCCCGCCGAAGCTGGCCACGTCACCATCCGGCGAGGATGGTGCGACGTACGCCTGTGCAATCTTCACCGCAAGCTGCCGCACACGCAGGATGTAGGCCGTGCGCTCGGTCACGCCGATGCTGCCGCTGGAGTCGAGAATATTGAACAGATGCGAGCACTTCAGCGCATGCTCGAGCGCGGGCCAAATCAATCCCGAATCAAGCAGCTGTCCGGCAAACACGAAATACTTCTCAAAGAGATCGCGGTGCAGGGCGGCGAACTCCGCCGCTGGTATGTTGACCTGACCGAACGCGTACTTCGACTGATCGATTTCTTCCTGCAGCCGCACCTCCCCGTATTTCACCCCGCCACCCCACTCGAGATCGAACACGTTATCGACGCGCTGCAGGAACATCGCGATGCGTTCGAGTCCGTAGGTGATCTCGCAGGAGATGGGCGCCAGGTCGATGCCACCCACCTGCTGGAAGTACGTGAACTGCGTAATTTCAAGACCGTCCAGAAGCACCTGCCAGCCGATCCCCCAGGCGCCGAGCGTCGGCGACTCCCAGTTGTCCTCCTCGAAACGGATGTCGTGCTGCCGCGGATTGATGCCGCAGGCCTCGAGACTATCGAGATATAGCTGCTGCACTTCGTCGGGTGAGGGTTTCAGGATGACCTGATACTGGTGATGCTTGAACAGACGGTTCGGATTCTGGCCGAAGCGGCCGTCGTCGGGGCGCCGCGCTGGCTGCACGTAGGCGACGCTCCACGGCTTCGGACCGAGCACGCGGAACAGTGTTTCCGGATGCGACGTGCCGGCGCCGACTTCGAGGTCGAGCGGCTGCTGCAACAGACATCCGTGGGAGGACCAGAATGCCGACAGCTTGAGGATGAGATCTTGAAACGTCACGAAGCGTTTTCAGCCCTGCCTGCGTAATTCGCGAAGCACGCGATCGGATTTCAGCGACTTCTCCAGATGCGTCGCGATCAGCGCGCGATGTATGCCTTCCAGCTCCCTCAGGACACGCGCGTCGGCCGGCACGGCGCCCACTTCATGCGGCGGCACGACACGAACCGCGGTGAGAAACCTCAGCGCGTCCGGCGACAGCGTGCCGCGCGCTTCCGGATAGACCCCCTGCAGCCGAAGCAGCCAGTACTCGAAATAGCGCGCCAGCGGCTCCGTCGGCACACCCGCCGTCAGTGCGTCGAGCATCGACGCGCCAAGCCGGTACAACCGATCGTCCGCGTCACTGTCTTGCGCCCACTCGTCAAGCAGTTCCGCAAAGTACTCGACGAGCATGTAATGCCCCGTCTCCGTGGACGCTGCCGGCATCGCGGTGGCCATCAACAACGGCGATCGAACCGTCTCCGCGTAATTGAGCCCCACGAGCTCGCGCCGTTCGCTCTCAAAGTAGGCGACTCGGACTTCCGTCAGCGGCTCCAGCGCGCCGGCGAACGGGGACCGCTGCCGTCGCGCCCCCTTCGCCACGCCGCGCTTCTTGCCGCGGTCGCGGGTCAGGAATACGACGATCCGATCGGCTTCACCCAGCTTATAGGTGCGGAGAACCAGGGCTTCGGCTGTGTGGAGCGGCACGAACGCCCTATTTTATGTCGGTTCCCTCCTTTACCCGCCCGGCACCAGATACTTTGCGAACACGGCCGCCAGGCCCAGGAACGAGAAATAGCCAAACACATCCGTCATGGTCGTGATGAACACCGATGACCCCAGCGCCGGATCGACGTTCGCCGCTCTCAGTCCCAGCGGAATCAACGTGCCGGCAGTGGCGGCCACAAACATGTTGATAACCATCGCCATTCCGAGCACGGCACCAAGCATCGGGTTGCCGCGGGTCACCATCACCACCAGCGCCGCGGCCGTGCCGAGTGCGAGGCCGTTCCCGATGCCGACGGCGGCTTCCTTCAGTAACGCCTTCCGCGAGTTGCTCCACGTCAGCTCACCGAGCGCGATCCCGCGCACGATGACGGTCATCGTCTGTGTAGCGGCATTGCCGCCCATGCCGGCGACGATGGGCATGAAGATGGCCAGCACGGGGAACAGATCGATTTGCTTTTCAAACAACGCCACAACGCCGGCAGCCAGAAATGCGGTAGCGAGGTTCACGGCCAGCCAGGGCACTCGCTTGCGAAGCGACTCACCCGCCGGCGTAAACGCGCGCTCGTCACCCGCAACACCGGCCAACCGGTAGATGTCTTCTGTCGCTTCGTCCTTGATGACGTCGATGACGTCATCAACCGTAATGATCCCGACAAGCTTGTTCTCTTCGTCCGTGACCGGAATGGCCAGCAGGTTGTACGCCGCGACCTGCCGCGCCACCTCCTCCTGGTCCATGTCCACGCGCGCGCTGATCAGATCCGCGGTCATGATGCGCTTGAGCGGCGTCTCCGGTGAGACCAGCAGCAGGCGTCGAAGCGAGACGACGCCGACGAGATGCTTCCGGTCATCGACGACGTAGAGATAGAAGACCATCTCGACATCCCGGTTGTTCTGCAGCTCGGTGATCGCCTCGCCAACCGTCATGTCTTCGCTGAGGGCGAAGACGTGCGGGTTCATGATGCGGCCCGCGGTCTGCTCGTCGTACTCGAGCAGGTTCTCGACGACGCCGGACTCCTTCGGACGCATCAGGTCGAGCACTGCCGATGACAGCTCTTCAGGCAGGTAATCGATCAGGGCTGCCGCGTCGTCGGACGGGATCTCCTGGGCCAGCTTGGCGATATCTTCAGCGGAGCGCGTGGCCAGCAGAGCGGAGCCCGACTCAGGCCCGAGTTCGGAGATCGTCTCCATCGCCAGCCGGCCGTTCCGTTCGGCCAGCAGGCTGAACGCGGCCTCGCGGTCCTTCTCTGCCAGTTCGCCGAAGATTTGAGCGAGATCGGCTGGGTGCTGCTTCTGCAGCAGGTTCAACAGGTTAGCGGTCGCACCAATGCGCAGCAGTCGCTTGACTGAGTCGAGGACGAGATCGATTCTGCGTTGCGCCGCCATGATGAATGTCTGACATCCGCCTCCGCCTATAGCTTCGGCGCGACCGCCGTTGGCGGCCTAAACGGCTAAATGTAGCACGGAAGAAACGGCAGACTCCGGACGTCTAATGAGCCAGGTGGGTGGGAATGTCGGCCGGAACGCCTGAACGGCGTTCCTCGAGCGGCGAGATCAGCGCCGAGGTCGTCGAGGCGTGCCGCCGGGGTGACCGGGATGCGTTCCGATCGCTCTACGAGGCGTATAAGGATCGCGTCTACTCGATCGCCTACTACTACTTTCATGCAGACAGCGACGCCGCGGGCGAGGTGACTCAGCAGGTGTTTCTGAAGTTGATGCGCGAGATGAGCAGATTCCGTGGGGAGTCCGCGTTTTCAACATGGCTGTATCGACTGGTCGTCAACGCCTGCGTCGATCGATCACGCAGCCGTCGCAAAGACGCGTTCGGTGAAGACCCGATCGTGCTGGAGCGGATGGCAACGCACGCGTCGCACGAAGACCTGTTCGCGCAGCGTGAGGTCGCAGAGTCAGTACAACAGGCAATTGCCGCGCTCCCCGCCAAGCTGCGGGTCGCCATCCTGTTGCGCTATTTCGAAGACCTCTCCTATGCGGACATGGCGACGGCGCTGAACTGCTCGATCGGAACGGTGGCGTCCAGGCTGAGTCGAGGACATCGCTTGCTCGCCAGGACGCTGGCTCCGATGCGAGAGACGATTGCGGCGGAGCCTCCGCCGAAGGCTTAAGGCTTGTGGACATGTTTACCAGGCACGTCGATAAATCACTCACCCGCTACTCGGACGGCGAGTTGACCGCCGTCGAGGAGCGGCGTATCGACGATCACCTGGCGTCATGTTCGAAGTGCCGCGCGGCGCTGGATGAGATTCAGTTCTCGACGCGGCTGATGCGTCAGCTCAGTGGGGTCAACGCCCCTTCGTCCGTTTGGAACGGGATCGATGCCGCACTGACGGAGTGGCGGAATGACGGCTCTGCCTACGGGGGAACCCTCCCCACCGGGCATGTCTTCGGACGACCGCTGCGGTGGGCTGTAGCCGTCGCACTGATTGCAATCGTTTCGGGCGGTGCGTATTTGTGGACTCGTGAGACTACGCCCCGACCATGGGAAGTTGCTCACACGATGGGCGGCGCGCGGCGAATGGCCGCTGGAGAGTGGGTTGAAACCGATAGCAGCTCGAAGGCGCGGATCATCGTCGGCCCCCTGGGGACGGTCGATGTCGAACCGGGGACTCGTGTGCAGCTCGGCCAGGTGCGCGATTCCGAGTATCGGCTGGCGTTGTCGCACGGCACGATAAGCGCCGAGATCAATGCCCCGCCGCGGCTGTTCATCGTCGACACGCCGGCCAGCGCGGTCGTCGACCTCGGTTGCGCCTACACGGTCACGGTCGGCAAGGACGGGGCCGGCGAACTGCACATGACGACCGGCTGGGCCGCCCTCGAATTCAACGGTCGGGAATCGCTTGTCCCTGCCGGCGCAATCTGCCGCACGAAGCGCGGCACCGGACCTGGCACTCCGTACTTCGAGGACGCGTCCATTGCCTTGCGGCAGGCGGTCGACGACTTCGACAGCGGCAAGGACGCTCGCCGCGCGCTCGAGGTGATCCTGAATGAAGCCCGCATTCGAGACACGCTGACGCTCTGGCACCTGTTAGCGCGCGTGAACCCGTCGGACCGGCAACGTATCTACGACCGAATCGCGGCGGTCGCGCCGCTATCGGCTCGCGTGTCGCGTGATCAGATTCTGGCGTTAGACCCCGATGCGTTGCGGAGGTGGCGAGAAGAGCTCGCCTGGAAATGGTAATCACTGGAGGAGCCTGAGATGTCGTTCACCAGAACAGTCGGCACAACGGCCGTGGCCATCACCTGCCTTGTCGCCGTGGCAGGCGCAGGAACCATGTTCCGTCTGGAAATCGGTCCACCCATCGCGGCGGGCATTTCGAAGAGCAAGGACCTGAAGAAGACGGACGGCAAGAAGGCCGTTCTCGCGGTACGCGCTCTTGTCTGCGATGACCTGGCACACGTCCAGATTAGCGGCACCGCTGAAGGGCTCGTCAACGGAGCCCGGCAGTCTCTTCCACTCACATTGACCGAGGTCGACAGGGGTGAAGCGATCTATTTCATCGCGCAGCAGTGGCCGAATGAGGGCGCATGGGTGCTGCACCTCAAGGGGTCCTGCTCGAACCCGAAAGCCGAAGCCAGCACCCTGGTGGCGGTGAGCAAGGGTGCATTCATCCGCGAGAAGAGCGAAGTGCTTCGCGAACCGGCGACGAAGAAACAGGTGGAGGACGCCGTCAAGGCAGTCGCCCGCTCACAGTCGTAGGTCGCAGCGCTTCGTCGTCGTCAGCACCCAGCGAAAGTTCACGTCGCTGGGTGCAGCCGCGTGCATGGCGATGCAGTGCTACACCGGTCCCGTTGCCGCAGTCCTGATCCTTTCTGTAACGACCATCCCTCCAGCAGTCGATAAGCCAGCCAGGTGGCACACACATCAACGGCGGCGGCAACTGCGAACGCGACGGTCTCGACACTCCGCGACGTGCTCGTCATCGAGGACGATCCGGTCGTCTCGCGACTGGTCGAACACCTGCTGACCCGGCGCGGCTTCGCCGTGCACGTCGCCGCCGACGGCCTTCACGCCCAGTCCCTGCTCAAAACCCTGCCGCGACCGGCCGTCATCGTGATGGACGTGATGCTGCCCTACGTGGGCGGCTTCGAGCTGATCACTGAGATTCGTCAGACATCCGGCTGGGAACGCGTCCCTGTGATCATGCTGACTTCGAAGTCACAGGAACGCGACGTTCTGCGCGCATTCGACGCCGGCGTCAACGACTATGTGGTCAAACCATTCCGTCCCGAGGAGTTCGTAGCTCGCGTCCGACGCCTGGCGGATGCGCGCGATTAGGGCCACGCAGGGCGGCACACATCCATGAGTCTTCAGCTCGTCACAGCGGCTGGTATCGTCATCGGCCTTCTGTACCTCGTCGTGGTTCTGCAAATCTTCTTTGCCCGGCTCCGCAACCGGATCCGGACGAAGCGGCAGCTCGGCCTCGAACGTACATGGCTGCCAATTCTGGTGGCCGACACCACCGCCATACCCGAATCACTGCCACCCCTGCGCCAGCGCGATCTCATTCCGTTTCTGACCCTGTGGAACCAGTTGCAGGAGTCGTTCACCGGCGAGATTACCGGTCATCTCAACGAGGTAGCGCGTCGGATTGGCGCGGACGTTCAGGCGCGACGCATGCTCGATCAACGCAGCCTGCGTCGTCGGCTGCTGGCGGTCTCGACGCTGGGGCACCTCGGCGACCGCGGCGACCGGGACTCGTGGGCGGCGTTGGTTCGCCTGACGGCCGACAAGGACGGTCTCCTCTCTCTCGCTGCTGCGCGCGCGCTGACCCGAATCGATGCGACAGCCGCGATGCCGGTCATCCTGCCGCCTCTCAGCGAACGCGACGATTGGTCCAGAAACTACGCGCTCGCCATGCTGACCGATCTCGGGGTGGACGTCGTGTCGCGCCCGCTGACCGATGCAGCACTGCATTTTCCGATCGAGCGGGCGCCACGGCTGCTGCAGTACTTCAACGTCGCCCACCTCGCGGACGCGATGCCGGTCGTTCGCACACTCATTGCCCGGACCAGCAATGTCGAATGCCTGGCGGCGTGTCTGCGATTGTTCGCCGATGTTGACGACCTCGATACCGTGCGCGACTACCTGCACCACCCGTCGTGGCAGGTGCGAGTGCAGGCGGTGAATGTGCTGGCGCGGCTTGGGCGCGAGGAGGACTACGCCTTCCTTCAACCGCTGCTGTGCGATTCGGAGTGGTGGGTGCGATACCGGACCGCGAAAGCCCTGTGTTCGTTGCCTGGCGTCGAAATGTCGCGCATCAGAGACTTGAGTCAGAAACATCGCGACGCGTTCGCCAGGGACATGCTGGTGCACGTACTGGCGGAGGCAGGGGCATGAACGTGGTAACCGTCGCCAATATCTTCGGGTGGGCGGCGCTCGCCTATCTGGTCGGCATCAATGCCGTATATCTCGTCCTCAACGTCGTCTCCTTCGTGGTCCTTCGGCGCCATAAGCAGCGCGGGACGCTTGGTCCGCTCTCCACCCGGTTCTCGAGCCTCGAAGTGCCGGTGTCGCTGCTCATCCCCGCGTACAACGAGGAACACACGGTGGTGGCGACGGTGCGCTCGCTGCTGCAGCTCAATTATTCGCACTTCGAGATCGTGGTCATCAACGACGGCTCCAGCGATCGGACACTCAACCGCTTGAAGGAGGCGTTCGACCTGCAGGTCTTCCCCGAGGTCGTCCGGCGGCGGCTGGCGACCGAGCCGATCCGTGCTGTGTATCGCTCACCGATCTATCCGGAACTGAAGGTGATCGACAAACACAACGGCGGGAAGGCCGACGCCTTGAACGCGGGCATCAATACCGCGCAATACCCCCTCTACTGCGCCTTGGACGCCGACGGGGTCCTCCGACCCGACAGCTTGCAGAGCATCACGCGCCCGTTCCTGGATGACCCGCTCACGGTTGCAGCTGGAGGCATCATTCGCATCGCCAACGGCTGCGATGTCGTCAACGGCTGGCTGGTGCGTACGGGACTACCTCGTCGTCCGCTGCCGATGCTCCAGGTCGTCGAGTACTGCCGCGCGTTTCTGTTCGGGCGCCTGGGCTGGAACCCGGTCAACGGCCTGCTCGTCATCTCCGGCGCCTTCGGCGTGTTCCATAAGGAAACCGTCATCGAGGCCGGGGGGTATCGCCGCAACACCATCGGCGAGGACATGGAACTGGTCGTACGGCTCCACCGCTTTCTCGGGGGCGCGGGACGGCCGTACCGCATTGTCTTCGCACCGGAACCGGTGTGCTGGACAGAGGCGCCAGAGAGCATCGGGGCGCTTCGTACTCAGCGCATCCGATGGCAGCGCGGTCTCTGCGAAAGCCTCTGGCTGAACCGGCAACTGCTCTTCAGCCGTCGCGGAGGCTGGGCGGGATGGGTGGCGTTTCCATTCGCGCTTCTATTCGAGTGCCTCAGCCCCGTGGTCGAAGCACTGGGCTGGGTCTATTTCGGCGCGGGCTTTCTTGCTGGATTCGTAGGCTGGGGCTTCGCGCTGGCATTCCTCATCGTGAACATCGGGTTCGGCACTCTGCTCTCGGTCAGCTCGCTGCTGCTCGACGAGATTTCGTATCACACGTATCCACGGTTTCGTCAGATTCTCGCGCTTCTGGTTGCCGCAACGGTCGAGAACCTCGGGTATCGCCAGATGACGGCCTACTGGCGACTGGTCGGCCTCGTCCACTGGATCGCCGGCACCAAGGCCCACTGGGGCGACATGAAACGGACCGCCGAGTGGAGCAGCCCGCTGCCATCCCCGCAGGCATCGACGACAAACCGAACATGACCACGAAGACGCGGACGCACGCGCGACGCGCCTTCCGACGTCACGACGCATCGCGCACCACGCCCCGGCGCAGCGGCACGCTCGCAGCGATTCGCGCGGAACGTGACCAGGCCCTGGAGCGCGCTCGTCGCACGTCGGAGTTCATCTCCCACGCGAGCCACGAGATCCGGACGCCGCTGCACGGCATCATGGGTTTCTCGACACTGCTGCTCGGCGCGGAGCTGTCGGACGAACAGCGGCGGCTGGCCAATTCGCTTCATGCGAGCATCGAATCGCTGCTCGCGGTCGTCAACGACGTACTCGATGTGTCGACGCTCGAGGCCGGCGCGATGCGACTGGAATCCGCCGGATTCAACCTGGTGGCGCTGGTCAGGGGCGTCGCGGACATGTTCAGCGAAACAGCCATGGCGAAGGGACTGGTCCTCCGCGTCGACACAGACGGCGTGAAACATACGACCGTGACGGGCGACCCTGGACGCATCCGTCAGATCCTGGCGAACTTCGTCTCCAACGCGGTGAAGTTCACCGATGAGGGCTCGGTGGTCATCCGTGCCGCGACTCGGGCGACAAGCAGCGGCACCGTCGACGTTCGCCTGGCGGTGAGTGACACAGGCCCCGGCGTTCCGCGTCACGCCCAGGCACGCCTCTTCCAGCCGTTCTCCCGGATCGACCGTCCGGCCGTCGCCTCCAAGCCAGGGACGGGCCTGGGTCTTTCAATCTCAAAGCAGCTCGTCGAACTGATGGGCGGAACGGTGAGCGTCTCCAGCCGTTCCCCTCGAGGCTCGATCTTCGCCTTCACGGTCAGTCTCAAAGAGGACACCCGCCCCATCGGACATCGTGCGCTCGAGCTGATCGAGACGGCGAAACTTCGTGTCTACGTCGCAGACGACGATTCCCGATCGCTGAGCGAGTTGCTGCTGTCGCTCGCGGTGACGGGTGTGGAAGTTGCTGCGAGCGGGTCGGCAGCAGGGTTACCGGAAGCGCTGCGCACAGCACGGTCTGCCGGTCACTCGATCGACGTCGCGATCGTGGGCCACGTTCGTCTGCAGGGCGGCGACCTGGCCATCGCGAAAGCAATCAGGGCCGATCCCCGTTTGGCAGGCGTACCGCTGGTGCTGGCGCCGGTGTCCGGCGTTCGAGGTTACGCCCGCGACGTTCGCGAGGCGGGATATAGCGCGTACATTCCGAGACCGTTCCAGGGTGCCGAACTGCTCCAGTGCCTGCGGGCAGTGATGGTGCACGGTCACGACAGCGCCACGCTGGACGATCCGCTGATCACGCGCCACAACGTTACCGACCAGCCGAACCTCCCGACAGGGCGCGTCCTTCTGGCTGACGATGATTCGGTGAGCCGCCATGTCACGCGCTTGCAGGTTGCGCGCCTCGGGTATCTCGTTGACGAAGTGGCCGGCGGAGCGGACGCGGTGGCGGCCGCGGCAACCGGCGCGTATCAGCTGATCCTGCTGGACTGCCAGATGCCGGGCATGGACGGCCTCGCAGCAGCTGCAGCGATCAGACGAGCGGAGCGAAACGGACGCCGTGCCTTCATCGCCGCGCTGACGGCAGACGTGAGCCGGGAACAGCGCGACCGCTGCCGCCAGGCTGGCATGGACGACTTCCTGGAGAAGCCGCTGCGGCTGCAACGGCTAGCCGAACTGCTCAATACCCACTTGCGGCGCGGCCCCGACACCACAGTGACCGACGCGCGCACCGCTGCACGCGACGCCGCTGTCGCGACCGGCCTGAATCTCCTCGCGGCCGACATCGGCCCTGAGAAGACGCTTGAACTCGTCCGCGAATACGTTGCCGGCGTGGATCTGGCGATCGAACGTCTATCGCACCTCGACCTCGTGGACGCCTCCGTCTTGCGCAGCGTCGCGCATCGGCTCCTCGGCGGCGCCCGCATCCTTGGACTCGTCCGCTTTGAGCGCATCTGGGCCGCGCTCTCCGACGGTCCGGAAGGCGCTGAGCCCAGCATGCCGCCGATGGCCATTCACGAATTGCGCGACGCCTCTGCGGAACTTGCCACCTGGATCGATTCGCACCAAAGGAAGCAGCATGCCTAAACGCCTCATCATCGCCGCCGCGCTGATCCTCATGGCTGGAGCAGCGTCGGCCCAGGACAACGTCATTTCAACCGCGCGCGCCGCCTACGCCGCCGGACAACGACCGCAGGCATTGGCTATGCTGGCGAGCCATGTCGCTGCCACACCGCGCGACGTGGACGCCCGGCTGGTGTACGGCCTGATGCTCTCGTGGGACCGACGTTATGACGAAGCCCGCTCGGAACTGCAGCAGGTCCTGATCCAGACGCCCGATTACAGAGACGCGCGGGTCGCGCTGATGAACGTCGAATGGTGGTCCGGCCATACATCGTCAGCCAGCGACCTGGCCACGCAGATCCTGACGCGCGATCCGGGCGACCCGCAGGCCCGTCTGATGCGCCAGCGGCTCGATGCGCAGACACGGCCGTGGCAGGTCAAGACCGGTTACTCACTCGACTCCTTCAATGACGGCGGCGACCCGTGGCATGAGTTCGAGATCTCCGTCGGGCGCGAGACGTCACGAGGCAGCGTCTTTGTAAGAGGTACGAACGCGGCGCGCTTCGGTTACCGCGATCAGCTCGTGGAGGTCGAGGCGTACCCGAGCTTGCGGGCCGGCACGTACGCCTTCATCAGCGTGGGCGCGGCTACCCGCCGCGACCTCTTCCCGGACTACCGCGCCGCCTTCGACCTGTATCAGAGCGTCGGACACGGCCTCGAGTTGTCGGGCGGCTATCGGCGGCTCCAGTTCTCGGCGCCCGTTTCGATCTATGTGGGCACCGCAACCAAGTACGTGCATCAATGGGCACTGATGGAGCGCGTCTTCTTCGTGCCCGGAGACGAGTCAGACTCGTGGTCGTTTCATACGGAATCGCGGCGGTATCTCGGCAGCATGGGTACGAGCTACGTCGCGGCCACGTACAGCCACGGGTTCAATCGTGAGGAGCCGCGCGGCGTGGGGGACTCGATTCAACTGCGATCGAACACGGTCCGTGGGCAGGCCAGCCTCGATGTGTCCGCACGGACACGCGTCCAGTTCACCGTGAGCACCAGTCGTCAGGAGCGAGCGCTCAGGACGCCGCTGTGGCAGACGACGGTCACTGCCTCCACGGCCTACAAATTCTGATGCGCGGCCCGCTGGCTCGACTCGCGGTTGGCATCGTCCTCCTCGGGACCTATTACCTGACGCTTTTCGGTCTCGGCACTGCCACGCCAGCCGCTGCACCACTTGTCGATCCGGCCATCAGCCGGGATATCGAGTCCAGCCAGAAGGCCTTCTCGGCGCGGCAGTACGGCGACGCGCTGGAACCGACGAAACGCCTCACCGAACGACTGCCATCGCAAGCGATCTACTTCGATCGGTTAGCCCGCATTCAACACGAGCTCGGGCGATTTCATGAAGAAGCACTTGCGTGGGAAGGCGTGTTTCGCGCGTCGCCGACGCCGGTCGATGCCTGCCCGATGATCGCCAGCGCGTACGACCGAAGCAGCGACAGCGGCCGGGCGCTCGACGCGTACGAGCGCTGTGCAGCCGCAGAACCGCAGAACCCGGACCTTCTCCTGTTTCTGGGTCGGGCCTACAACGCTGCGAACCGTGCCGAGGATGCGCAACGAGTGCTCGACCAGGCGCTCGCCATATCACCGGACTACCCGGACGTCCATCTCCTGCTTGGCATTCGCAATTTTGCCGACGGAAACCTGAGGGCCGCGCGCGACAGGTTCGAGCGCTTCCTTACGCTCGCGCCGGATCGTCGCGACGAGGTGGCCGTGTGGATCGAACGCACGCGTCAGGTTCCCCAATGAGTGCGGCCGGCATGGCCTACTTCGTTGGCGTGTGCTTCTGGGCTCTCACGGCCTTCTATGGAGTCCTGTCTTCGCAAGCCTTCATTCAGGAACAGTTTCTCGGGCCCCGGCTGTTTGCACCGGTGGCCGGCTTCGCAGACTGGCACGCTGCCGTTTCCGTCCTGACCTTCGTGGGATGGTGTGCGACGCGGCGACGAGAGTTTTTTACGCGTCGATCGCTACGGACGTGGGCTGCCGCGCTCGCCTGGATCGCAACGACCACGCTGCTGGCGACAGTAACTCCCCTGTCCGGCGCCCTTACGACGACCGCGGCGATGCTGGTCATCGGTATAGGCGTCTCCATGATCCTGCTGCTGGCCCTGACAGAATGCCGTGCGCTTCCGGACGCGGGCGACCATCCGCCGCCTGATCGGTCGCGCGCGGACCTGATCGCCTGTGTGCTTGCCGCGATCGGCGTGACGATCGTGCACGTCACTGCTACCGCGCTGCTCGACGCTCCATCAGCCGCCCTCGTGTCAGACGCCTTCTCCACTTTGCGGCTCCATCTGCTGCTGGCCGCCGGCGTATTCCTGGCGCTCCAAATCGTACGCGGTGTGGCGGCACTGACGCCTCGTCCACACATCGTCGGGATCGTCATGGCTGTCGGCATCTTCGCCGCCGCACTCGCCACCTTCATCTCGACAGTCGTGCTCGCATCGATCTCGATTCAGGGATTGCTCGCAAAAGTGGTTGGTCTCGGCCTCGGCGCGGCACTCGCGAGCGCTGTCGGGGCACGTGGCAGCGCGGCTGGGGGCGACGGCGATGGGATTGCCCGAGCGTTCCGGGCGTTATCGCCGAAGGCGGTGGCGCACTGGTGGGGCTTCGCATTGTGGATTGCGGTCCTCCTCGGGCTTACCATCGCCGCGACGACCGCCAGCCGCACCGTCGACTGGAATCTGGTGCTGCTGCGCAGCAGCGTCGCCCTGAGCTGGCTCCTCGCGCTCTCGGCCGCCCTCACGCTCAGCTGGCGTTTTTCGAATGGCGGCGCTGTTGGCGCATTCACCGCCGTAGTCCTGTTCCTGGGAGCGCACGTCGCGCTCGAATCCTCCGTTGCACCGCTGCAGGCCGCGACGCTCCGAAATGCCTCCGGGAAGTGGATCGTCCAGATTCTCGCACGCGACGTCCAGCCGAAAGGCGCCGGTGAACTCGTTCGACTTCTCCATGCGAGCACCAACGTTCCACGTGATACGCAGGTCTCCGCTGTCGATGTAGACCTCGCGACCTTGACCGGTGGCCCCACTGGCATCCGACCTCATGTCTTCGTGTTCGTCGTCGACAGCCTCCGCCGCGACTACCTCTCGCCATATAACCCCGCGGTCACATTCACCCCCGGAGTCGCAGCTCTCGCACAGGACAGTCTCGTCTTCGAAGACGCCTTCACGCAGTACGGCGCCACAGGACTCTCCGTGCCCTCGATTTGGGTGGGCGGTCAGATACTCCACAAGCAGTACGTCACGGCGTTTCCAAGGATGAATGCGCTGGCCAAGCTCATAGCGCACGAGCAGTACGAGCAATGGATCAGCATGGACCATATCCTTGACGTGATCCTGCCGCCCGCGGACAATCGCGTCCCGCTCGACCCAGGCGTCCCAGTGAAGAACCATCGAGCGTGTAGCACGCTGACGCAGATTCGATCCCGGCTGGCGAATCGGGAGCCGACGGATCCGCCCGTCTTCGCGTATTCGCTCCCCCAAGACGTTCACGTCTCGGTCGTCACCAGCGAAGGCGCCCAGGCCATCGATGACGGCAACTATGCCGGCTTCTATGCGCCCGTCGCCTCACGCGTACACCGCCTCGACGAGTGCCTGGGCCAGTTCATTGACGATCTCAAGGCGCGAGGCCTTTACGAGCAGAGCATCGTCGTCTTAACCGCGGACCACGGCGACTCGCTTGGAGAAGAGGGTCGAATGGGTCACGCCTACTCGCTGCATCCCGAGATCGTGCGAGTGCCACTCATCATTCATGTACCCCCGGCGCTGCGAAGCGCATGGACCTGGGATACGAGCCAGGTCGCCTACACCACGGACATCACGCCCACGTTGTATCGACTGCTCGGGCACGAACCAGTGGCGCCCGCGCCCTTCTTTGGCGAGCCACTGGCGCGGCCACCGGGCGCGCCGGCAGCGTCACGCGATCGCATGGTGGCCGCAAGTTATGGCGCCGTCTATGGCGCGCTGCTGGATCGTGGCACTCGCTACTATGTCTTCGATGCAGTGGCGATGCGCGAGATGGCTTTCGAGCTTGGCGCTGGAGCGCTGCCCGGAAAGGAAGTACCAGTGACTCCAGACGTTCAAGAGCGCGGCGTGAAGGTCATCCGGAATACGGTCGGAGCGATCGGCACGTTCTATCGATTCCCTACGGCTCCCGATTCTGCGCCCTGATCTCCTCCAGCAGCCGCTCGTCGTCCCGCCACTCGGACTTCACCTTCACGTGGAGGTCGAGGTAGACGTGCTTCTCGAGGTAGTCCTCGAGTTCGACTCGTGCGGCCGTGCCGATCTGCTTGATCATCGAGCCGCCCTTCCCAATCACGATGGGCTTCTGGGACTCGCGGTCGACGAGGATCGTACAGTAGAGATCAACGCGCTTCCCCTCGTCCGCCGCTTCGTCGAACTTATCGACGACGACCGCCGTTGAAAATGGCAGCTCATCGTGCGTGAGCTGCAGCACCTGCTCGCGCACGATTTCAGCGACGAAGAAACGCTCCGTTTGATCGGTCAGGTAGTCCGGCGGATAGAGCGGCTCGCCTTCCGGGAGGTACTGCACAAACAGCGTCTCCAGCAAATCGACGTTCGTGCCATCGACGGCGGACGCGGGGACGATCTCCACGAACGGATGCGCCTGGCGATAGTGATCAATCAGCGGGAGCAGCTTGTTCTTGGCGACGAGGTCCACCTTGTTCAACACGAGAATGGCCGGCTGTGTCGTTCCTTTGACAAGTTCCAGCAGATACCGATCGCCAGTGCCCGGCTTTACCGCCACGTCGACGATCAACGCCAACACGTCGACCTCGCGCATCGATTCGAGTGCGATGTCCACCATTCGCACGTTAAGCCGGTGCGTCGGTTTATGAACGCCAGGTGTGTCGACGAACACCGCCTGCCCGTTGGGATAGTTCTTCACTCCCACCACGCGCGTGCGCGTCGTCTGCGGCTTATCGGACACGATGGCGAGCTTCTGACCGACGATGCGGTTCAGCAGCGTGGACTTGCCGGCGTTGGGACGGCCGAGAAGGGCAACGAAGCCTGATTTCATCAGTTCTACGGACTACCCGCCTTCGCCAAAGCGCGGCCTCTACCCTTCGGCCATGCCATCGGACCGCCTCCGGACCCGGACCTTGCTGATGCGACGGCGCTCGACCTCCTGCACCTCGAACTTGAGCTGATCGATCTCGACAATCTCGCCGACGTACGGCATCCGCCCGAGGTGAGATAGCAGGAAGCCACCCACGGTCTCGAACCCTTCACGTTCGATCTCGACGCCCAGGCGCTCCCGTACCTCGTCCACGCTTACCTTCCCGCTGAAGACGAACGTCCCGCCGCCTTCGTCGATGACCGTTTCACTCTCGACGTCGTACTCATCGCGGATCTCGCCGACGATTTCCTCGAGCAGGTCCTCGACGGTGACAAGCCCGGCTGTGCCGCCGTACTCGTCCACCACGATCGCCATCTGCAACTGGCGGCGCTGCATCTCCTTGAGCAGCTCAGATACTCGCTTGCTCTCGGGCACGAAATGCGCCGAGCGCATCAAGGTTGTCAGCGGCGGCGCGGCTTCCGGCGGAAGCGCGACCAGGTCCTTCACGTAGACGATGCCAAGGATGTTGTCGAGACTGTCTCGAAAGACTGGCATGCGGGAGTACTGCTCCTCGCGAAACAGCGCGCGGAGATCAGCAAGCGACGTATCAACCTGAACGGCGACAATGTCTGGACGCGGCGTCATTACTTCACGCGCAACGGTCTCCGTAAAGTCGACAATCGACTGCAGCAACTCCCGCCCTTCCTGCTCCGAGATCGCATCGTCGGCTGCGGACTCCGTCTCGGCAGCCGGCGTCTCGGCCTCCGATTCACCGTTGCTCCCGCCATTGCCCTCGCGCTCGCGGTGAGGACCGAACACGCGAACCATGGTGAACGTCACCGGCTGCAGCAGGCGCGCAATGGCGTGGAAGACGGGCAACAACAGGTCGAGCGCTTGCTCAGGGTCGCGTCGCACGATCAGCATCGGCAGCAGATGCTCACAGACCACAACGAACGCGATCAGCGACACGACGAAGACGGCGACGGACGTCGCGTTATGAATATCGCTGACCCTGGCGATGAGTACGCCGGCCGCAACAATGCAGATCCCCAGGAGCAGCCGTAGCGGGACGAAGAGCTGCAGCGGGTCGTCCAGATAGTGCGCGAGGCGGTCACTCTTACCGCCGCGCTCGGCCATCAGCCGCAGCGACAGGCGCATCAGGGCGCTGAAGGCCGCCTGCACCGCGCCCAAGAAAACAGTGGCGCATCCGAGGAGGAAGATGGCGAGCGGCGTCATCGAGGCGAGTAGGACCGCGGCCTCTCCCGTTCGATGAGACCCACTCGAAGGCCGCCCGCGCGAAGCAGGCGCTGCTCGAGCCGTCTCATCTGGCCGTCATCCCGCTCGTGATCATAGCCAAGAAGGTGTAACAGACCGTGCAGGGCAAGCACCCGAAATTCGGTAGTCAGGCTATGGCCCTCGCCGGCGGCCTGTCGCCTCGCAACTCCAAGCGCGATCACCACATCGCCAAGTTCGCCGGGTTCCTCGGCCGGAAACGACAGAACATCGGTTGCCGCATTCTTGTTCCGGTAGCGCCGATTGAGGTCGCGGACCCGTGCATCCGCCACGACGGCAATGCTCAGGCTGCCTCGCGCACGGCCAGGCGCCACCGACTTCAGCCACTGCGCCAGTCCTGGCGCACGAACGCCTGCCGGGACGACCACATCGACGGTCAAACTGCGGCGGAGCTTCTTACGAGGCTTGGTCTTTGGCGCGCGGCGTCGAGTAGGCGTCATAGGCCTTGACGATCTGCTGCACCAGCTTGTGCCGGACGACGTCCTTGTCGTCAAAGTAGATGATGCCGATGCCGTCGATCTCGTGAACGATCTTCAGCGCTTCAACGAGACCGGATAGTTTCGGATTCGGCAGGTCGATCTGCGTAATGTCGCCTGTGACGACGGCCTTCGAACCGAACCCCAACCGCGTCAGGAACATCTTCATCTGCTCGGACGTGGTGTTCTGGGCCTCGTCGAGGATGACGAAAGCGTCGTTCAGCGTGCGCCCGCGCATGAAAGCGAGCGGCGCCACTTCGATCGTGCCCCGCTCGACGAGGCGCGCCGCCTTGTCGGTATCCAGCATGTCGTAAAGCGCGTCGTACAGCGGCCGCAGGTAAGGATTGACCTTCTCCTGAAGGTCGCCCGGCAGGAACCCGAGCTTCTCCCCCGCCTCGACGGCCGGCCGCGCCAGGATGATCCGGCTCACCTTCTTTGCCATCAAGTAGCTCACGGCCTGTGCCATGGCGAGATAGGTCTTGCCGGTACCCGCCGGTCCGACCCCCAGGACGATGTCGTTCTGCTCGATGAGGTCGAGGTACTTCTTCTGATTCGGGCTCTTCGGATTGACGCGTCGCCGGGTGCCCGGTGCCTGCTTCGCGCCGTCCGGACCCACCTTCGAGAAATAGTCGCGGAGGTCAACGTGGGGGTCGTCGACCACGAGTTCGGCCGCCGTCTTGACATCTGCGCTCGTCAGCTCGTAGCCCGAGTCGCGCAGTTGGGCCAGCTGGTCGAACAGGCGCTCGACCCGCTGCTCCGCGCTTCGAGTGCCCTCCACGATGAGCTCGTCGCCGTGCGTGCGGATCTCGACGTCCATCAGCGACTCGATGTGCTTCAGGTTTGCGTCGTGCGGGCCGTAGAGCGTCTCGATGCCCTCTTGTGAAACGGCGATCTTCTTCATGTGCGCGTGAGCTGGATGTGAAGTTCTCGAAGCTGACGCTGATCGACGGACGAGGGAGCGTCAGACATCAAGTCAACGGCCGCGGCTGTCTTCGGGAACGCGATGACTTCGCGGATCGACGATTCGGCGGAAAGGATGGCCATAATCCGATCGAGGCCGAGGGCGATGCCGCCGTGCGGCGGCGTCCCGTACTCGAGCGCCTCAAGGAAGAAGCCAAAGCGCGTTCGTGCGTCCTCGTCGCTGATGTTGAGCAGCGAGAAAATGCGCCGCTGCAGGGTCGAGTCGTGGATACGAATGCTGCCACCGCCAATCTCGCTGCCGTTCAGCACCAGGTCATATGCCTTAGCCCGAACCGTGCCAGGTTCCGACTCGAGCCGTTCGAGATCGTCCTCGTGGGGCGACGTGAACGGATGATGAACGTAGCTGAAGCGCTTCTCTTCAGCATCCCATTCAACCAGAGGAAAATCGACAACCCAGGTAAACGCGTACTCGTCGGGGCGCAGCAACCCGTCCTTCTTTGCCAGGTTCAAACGCAGCTGTCCTAACAGCTTCGACGTCGCATCCGGTTCACCGGCAGCCACGAGTAACAGTTCGCCATTCGCCACACTCGTCAGATCCAGCATCTGGCGGACGGCATCCTCGCCCATCGCCTTCATGATCGAGCTTGTAATCGACCCGTCATCCAACCGGCGCGCCCAGATCAGACCGGTGGCGCCCAGCGCCTTGGCCTGATCGACGATGCCATCGACCTCGCTCCGCGAGTACGCGCCCGCGTTTTTGACCACGAAACCGCGAACCGTGCCGCCGTTGGCCACAATCTCGCGGAAGACCCTGAAGCTCGACTCACGAAAGAACTCGCGAATGTCCTGTATGGGCATACCGCAGCGCAAATCGGGCTTGTCGGATCCGTACTTCGCGATCGCCTCCGCGTACGGCATCCGCGGAAAGGGAGTGGTGATCTCGCGACCGATCACCTCAAAGATTTGCTTCATGACCGGTTCGATAACGCCAAAAATCGTCTCCGGCCGCGCGAACGACATCTCAACATCGACCTGCGTGAACTCCGGCTGCCGATCCGCTCGCAAATCCTCGTCGCGGAAGCATTTGCAGATCTGTACATACCGGTCCATTCCGGCAACCATCAGGATCTGCTTGAACAGCTGCGGCGATTGAGGCAGGGCAAAAAACTCGCCAGGGTGCACACGGCTCGGTACCAGGTAATCGCGTGCACCTTCGGGAGTGGACTTTGTCAGAATCGGCGTTTCAATTTCAAGAAACCCCTGCTCGTCGAAAAAGCGGCGAATGACCGAATTCACCCGGTGGCGCAGGATGATGTTCGATTGCAGGCGCGGGCGTCGCAGATCCAGGTAGCGGTACTTCAAGCGCACGTCTTCAGCCACGGGCGTTTCGTCGGCGATTGAGAACGGCGGTGTCTTTGCTTCGTTGAGGATCGTCAGGCGACGGACGACGACTTCCACCTCACCCGTGGCGAGCTTGGAGTTGACCGTGTCGGCCGAACGGCGCCGCACGCGACCGCTGACGCCGATCACAAACTCGGATCGCAACCGCTTCGCCTTGGCCATCAACGCCTCTTCGTCTTTGTCGAAGACGACTTGCGTCACGCCGGCACGATCCCTGACGTCGATGAAGAGGAGGCCGCCAAGATCGCGGACCCGATGCACCCATCCCAGCAGCACGACGTCGGCGCCGACGTCGTCCGGGCGGAGTGCGCCGCAAGTATGTGTCCGTGTCAGATCTCCCAGTTGTTCAGCCACGTTCCTTCAATTCCTTCAGAATCGCCGCGCCAGCACTGCCCTGCTCATAAACGTTCTGTGTCTTCGCCGCGAGGTGTTTGACCGTCAGGGTGCCGTTGGCGATTTCGTCGCTTCCGAGGATGGCGACGAACGGGATGCCCCGTGAATCAGCGTACTTGATCTGCTTCCCGATCTTGTCGGCGTCGGGATAGACGAGGACACGCAGCCCGGATCCGCGCAGAGCGCCCGCAACCCTCATGGCATGAGGCATATCCCCGGTGTCGAACACCGCGATCATCACGTCGGCGGGAGTCGTCGCCAACGTCGGCGGGAACATGCCACGCTCCCCCATCACGACCAGGATCCGCTCGAGACCCAGCGAGAAGCCGCAGGCCGGGATGCTCTGGTCCAGGAACATGCCGACCAGGTTGTCGTATCGGCCGCCGCCACCGAGACTTCCGGCGAGGTCCGGGAC